>CADCJO010000019.1 GCA_902801765.1 uncultured Eubacteriales bacterium | reverse complement strand
GCGACGATTGAGGCTGCGGCAAAGCACCGCTACGTTGACCGGAATGAAGCACAGCCAGGACGGAAAAGACGCCCGAAGATTCAATGGTTTAGACGAGAACAGTATTATTTGCAAACAACTTCCTTGGCGGCCTTCACGGCGTTCTCCACAGTGAAGCCGAATTCCTTAAACAGGACGGCGTAGGGGGCGGAAGCGCCGTAGTGGTCGATGCCGATCACCTTGCCGTCCAGGCCGGTGAAGCGATACCAGGGCATGGTGACGCCGGCTTCCATGGCCACGCGGGCGCGGACGCAGGGCGGGATGACCTTGTCCTGATATTCCTTGGGCTGGCGGAGGAAGATTTCCATGCAGGGCATGGAGATGACGCGGGCGTCGATGCCGTCCTTTTTCAGTTCTTCCTTAGCGCCCATCATCTGCTCCACTTCGGAGCCGCTGGCCATCAGCAGCACGTCGGGGGTTTCCTTGTCGGAATCGGCCAGAACGTAACCGCCCTTCATGGCTTCGCAGCCGCTGTTCTCATACTGGGGCAGGTTCTGGCGGGTGAGCACCAGGCAGGTGGGCAGGCCGGAGGTCAGGGCTGTCAGCCAGGCCGCGGTGGTTTCCTTGCCATCAGCGGGACGGAACACCTGCATGTCGGGAATCGCGCGGAGACCGGCCAGCTGTTCGATGGGCTCGTGGGTCGCGCCGTCTTCGCCGACACCGATGGAGTCGTGGGTCAGCACGTAGGTGACGGGCAGCTTCATAATGGCGCTCATGCGCATGGCATGCTTCATGTAATCGCTGAACACGAAGAAGGTGCCGCAGAACACCCGCAGGCCGCCGTGCAGGGCGATGGCGTTGCAGATGGCCGCCATGGCGTGTTCACGCACGCCGAAGTGCAGGTTGCGGCCGGCGCGGTTTTCGGCGGAGTAATCGCCGCCGTCCTTGATGTTGGTCTTGTTGGAGGGGGCCAGGTCGGCGCTGCCGCCCACCAAATTGGGGAGCAGCTTGGCCAGCCGGTTGATCATTTCGCCGGAGGTGGCGCGGGTGGCGATTTTGCCATCCCAGCTCCAAAGCGCGTCGTTCAGGGCCACTTCGTCGGGCAGCTCGGTGCTGTGCCAGGCTTCCCATTCCTCGGCCAGCTCGGGATAGGCTTTGCAGTAATTGACGAACAGCTCGTTCCATTCCGCTTCGGCCTTTTCGTTCTTTTCCATCTGGGCGTGCACGTGCTCGTACACTTCGGGCAGAACGCAGAAATCATCCGCGGGCATGCCCAGGTTCTTTTTGGTTTCCGCCACGTTTTCCGGGCCCAGGGGCTCGCCGTGAGCGGAGGACTTGCCTTCCTTGGCGGGGCAGCCGAAGCCGATCTTGGTGGGGCATACGATCAGGGTGGGCCGCTCGTCCTTCTTGCCTTCCTCGATGGCGGCGATGATGGCGTCCACGTCGTTGCCGTCGGCCAGACGGATCACCTGCCAGCCGTAGGCTTCAAACCGGGCGGGCACGTTCTCGCGGAAGGCGATGTCGGTGTTGCCTTCGATGGAGATTTCGTTGTCGTCGTACAGCAGGGTCAGCTTGCCCAGCTTGAGCGTTCCGGCCAGGGAGCAGGCTTCGCTGGAAATGCCCTCCATCATGCAGCCGTCGCCGCAGAAGGCGTACACCCGGTGGTCCACGATGGGGAAGTTGGGGCGGTTGAAGTGGGCGGCCAGCATGGTTTCCGCGATGGCGAAGCCCACGGCGTTGGCCACGCCCTGGCCCAGGGGGCCGGTGGTGGTTTCCACGCCCACGGTGTGGCGGTACTCGGGATGGCCGGGGGTCTTGCTGCCCCACTGGCGGAACTGCTTCATGTCGTCCATCGTCAGGCCGTAGCCGGTCAGGTGCAGCAGGCAGTAAATCAGGGAGCTGGCATGGCCGGAGGACAAAACAAAGCGGTCACGATCCGGCCAGTTGGGGTCCTTGGGGTTGTGCTTCATCTGGTTCATCCACACGGCGTAAGCCATGGGCGCCATGCCCATCGGCGCGCCGGGGTGGCCGCTCTTGGCCTTCTGAACCGTGTCGGCTGCCAGGGTGCGGATGTTGTTGATGGTGGTTTGACGGATGTCCATAGCAATCATTCCTCCCATACATCTTTTTGTACTGTTGATTAGACTTTTTCTAACTTACCGGATATATAGCAGGGAGGCGAGGGCCTGTGCGGCCCTCGTGCACCTGCACCAAAGGTCTTCGACCTCTGGACTCCAATAGTGGATATTGCATGATTTGAATACACAGTATGGTTCCCGCTGATACGGGAAGGAACGCGGAAGTCTGACTTGATGCCGCTGTGCTTCTGGCCCGGCGGCCTTTGGACGCCAACCCGGATGCTCTGCATCCGGGGAAAGCCAGGGATCATCCGCAGGGGAAAGTTTACTTTTCCCCTCGGATGTTCCCGGGCTTTCTTGGGCCAGAAGCCCTCTAACTATTCGTAACCCCCGCGCGGCAGGCGGAGCTTGTCTGCTTTTTCCAGCAAAGTTATTTCGCCAGTTGCGGGTCCAGGGCGGTCACCGTCCTGGTGCGGGTCTGGGGCGCATAGCCCCAGCGTATCCCTTTGTTAAAGATCCAAGCTGTCTATTTTTCAGACTTCTTTTTCCACAAACATTTTCAGCTTGCCAAGGTCGATTCCTTCGATGCCGTCCAGCACGTTCAGCAGCGCTTCGGCCATGAATTTGACGCCGCCGGGCACGTCGCTTTCGATGTTCAGCGGCAGCACGGGATCATGGACGGACAGGCGCAGCAGGAACCAGCCGTTCATGAGCCCCTCGTTCAAGTCGAAGTTGATGCGCACGCCCTCCCGGTTGTCGGGGGCGATATGCCAGCCGGGGGCGAAGGCGGCGTGGTCCATCACCTTTTCGATGGCGATCTTGCCCGCGTTGCGGAAATCCTCGGCGGTAATATCCAGGCGGATTTCGGCGCTCTCCACCGGCTCCCTCAGGTCGGCGATCAGGTCGGTCAGCTCCCGGCCCTCTTTCTTTAAGCGCATGGCTTCGCAGATCAGCACCGTGACCAGGTACATGCCGTCGTCCAGGAAATGGTTTTCCCGCAGGGCGGCGTGGCCGCTGGTCTCGATGGCCAGGGGGCAGTTGAGACCCGCTTCGTTCAGGCGCTTGGCTTCGTCGATCACATTGCGGTAGCCCCGCTTGTAGCGGTAATGCTCGCCGCCCCATTCCATGATGAACTGGGCCAGGCCGGAGGAGGTGACAGAGTCGGTCACGATGGTCAGCCCCGGCTGCTTGTCCAGCAGCACGGCGGAGATCAGGGCGATCAGACGGTTGCGGTTGATTTCCCGGCCGCTGCGATCCACGATGGCGGCACGGTCGCAGTCCGTGTCAAAGATCACGCCCAGGTCAGCCCCGGCCTTCACCACGGCGGCACTGATGGAGGCCATGGCCTGCTCGTTCTCGGGGTTGGGGATGTGGTTGGGGAACATGCCGTCGGGCTCCAGGAACTGGCTGCCCTCTACCCAGGCGCCTAAATCCTCCAGCAGCCCCGCGTAGAAGCCGCCCGCGCCGTTGCCCGCGTCCACCACCACATGCAGGCCCAGCAGGGGCTTTTGCACGTCGGTGTCCAGGCCCTTCCGCACCCGGTCTTTCAGCTGCTCGCAGTACACCGGCAGGAAGTCCCGCTTCACGATGGGGGACGAACCGCCGCTCAGGGGCGCGTCGCTTTCGGCAATGTCCAGGATGGCATCCAGATCATGGCTGTCGATGCCGCCCTCTTTTGTGAAAAATTTCAGGCCGTTCCGGTCATAGGGGTGATGGCTGGCGGTGATCATCACGGAACCGTCGCACCCAAACCCTTCGGTGATCAGGCTCATATACATGGCCGGGGTGGTGCACATGCCGTAGGTTTCCACCTGGGCCCCCGCCTTCATGCAGCCCTCCGCGCAGGCGTCCAGCAGCATTTCGCCGGTGACGCGGCTGTCACGGCCCACAGCGACCCGGGGATTGTCTACCCCCCTTTGCCGCAGCCAAGCCACAAACGCCCCCCCGATCCGGGCAGCCACCGCCGCCGTCAAAGGGGCGTCCTCGCCCAGCGCCCTGCCGCGCACGTCCGTGCCGCTTTTCAGCCCACGCAAACCAGTACTCATACATTTCCTCCCTGTTCGTCCATTTGGTTCATAGCGTCCTCCACGCAGCCCCGGAAAATCCAGTACAGCGGGGCCAGCGCGGTATAATCATCCATCACCCGGCGTACAATATCGGGCGAATGAATCCACGATAATTGAGCGCCCTGGCGCTCGGCATACACCTGCTTTTTGAGATACCAGGGTTTCAGCACATCCGGTACATTTTCCGGCGGCTTCATCTTTTTCCATTCCTGCCCGGCCAGGCAGAAGTTCCGTTCTTTCAGGATGGGCAGAATGTGCAAAAAATCATCGGGATGGGCTTCCATCCGCCGCCGCATGGCGTCCATGATTTCCCGGGTTTCGCCCCAGATGCCCACGCCCCAGCTCACATGCTCCGGGCTGACCTCGAACCAGTAGAAGGGCGTGCCGTCATTGGGCCTGCCCGCCTGGCGGAAGGACACCCACAGGTGATCCCGGTAAGGGGACTTGTCCTTGCTGAACCGGGTGTCGCGGTTGATGCGGGAAAGGCATTTGTTGGGCCGCACCTCCATGTCCTCGGCAATCAGCTGCATCCCCGGCCCCATGGCCCCGATGAAATCATAAAAAGGCTGGCGCGCTTCCCGGTAATACCGCTCCCGGTTGGCGTCCATGAAGGATTTGTCATTATGAAACCGCAGGTCGAGGAAGAAAGGAATCAGTTCCTTTCCAAAGCCTTGAAACACAAATGCGCCTCCTATGTTCTTATCCTTCCTTATTATATACGATCCTGCCTATTTATTCAAGCCGTCTGTTGCTGCAAATCCGATCGAAAATTGCAGTGAAGCGCTCATGATATGCGCTCAAACACCATCACGAGGGAAGCAAAATCCCGATGCGCGAAGGGAAGCGGGACTCCGGCGCGCTCCAGGTCGGCGGAGGACATGGACTGGCCGTCGGGGGTACAGTAGGTTCCGGAGGGAACATCATGCAGCCGCACGCGGAGGGGCTCGCCGTTGGGCATATTCAGCACACGGTAAGCGCAGAGAATCACGCGCTGATCATCGGCAAACTGCCAGGCGGTCACATTGCCCTGGAAAGGACTGAGCAGGCGGGTGAATACGCCCTGCTGGGTGGTTTCGCGGATGGACTTTACCTGCTTTACCTGACGCTGGATTTCCTCCATGTCCTCCGGGGTTTGAGCGGACAAATCCAGTTCATACCCGAAATTGCCGCCCAGGGCTACGTCGCCCCGCATCCGCATATCCGTGACGCGGCCGATCTGGTGATTGGGCACGGCGGACACGTGAGCGCCCATGGCGCTGGTGGGATAGCACAGGCTGGTGCCGTACTGGATGGAGAGGCGGGCTACGGCGTCGGTGTCGTCGCTGGTCCAGGTCTGGGGCATATAATGCAGCATCCCCGCGTCAAAGCGCCCGCCGCCGCCGGAGCAGCTTTCAAACAGCACCTCGGGGAAAGCCTGGGTGACGGTTTCCAGCACGCGGTACAGGCCCAGCATGTAACGATGGGCGGTTTCGCCCTGGCGGCCGTCGGTCAAATCTTCCGACCCGGCTTCCAGGAAATTCCGGTTCATATCCCATTTCACATAGCCGATAGGTGCTTCCCGCAGCACTTTGGACACGGCCTCGATGACGTAGTCCTGCACTTCGGTCCGGCCCATATCCAGGATCAATTGCTGCCGGGCGGTGGTGCGGCGGCGGTTCCCGGCATGAAGACACCAGTCGGGATGCGCGCGGTACAGGTCGCTGTCCGGGGAGACCATTTCCGGCTCAAACCACAGGCCGAATTTCAGGCCCAGGGCGTTGATGTCTTTCCCCAATCCCTCCAGACCCCGGGGCAGCTTTTCCCTGTTCACCACCCAGTCGCCCAGGGAGCAGTCATCGTTGTTCCGCTTGCCGAACCAGCCGTCGTCCAGCACGAACAATTCGATGCCCGCGTCGGCGGCGGCCCGGGCGATCTTCATGATTTTATCGTGATCGAAATTAAAATAGGTAGCTTCCCAGTTGTTGATCAGGATGGGCCGCTCCCGGTCGCGCCAATAGCCCCGGCAGACGCGCTGGCGAATCAGACTGTGCAGCCCTTGGCTCATGCCGTTCAGGCCCTGGGCGGAAAAAGAGAAAAGGACCTCGGGGGCCTGGAAGGTTTCCCCCGGATTCAGCCGCCAGGAAAAAGAGCGTTCGTTCAGGCCCACGGTCAGGCGGGTGGAACCGTAGGCGTTTTCATCCGCCTTGATGCTGAAATCCCCGCTGTACACCAGCGCCGCGCCCAGGCATTCGCCGGTAAACTCGGTGGCGTCCGGCGCGGCCAGCACCGCAAAGGGATTGTGCTCGTGACCCGACGCGCCGCGGCAGGAGGAGATTTCGCGGGTCAGCCGGGCGGGAGAAACGCGCTCGATGGCCCGCTCCTTGGCCCACGCGCCATGCAGGTGGATAAAGTCATACCGGCCCGGCAGGGTCACGCAGGCGCTGCCCGCGTTTTGCAGCGTCAGGGGGGCTGACCCTGTGTTTTTATACAGGATACTTTCCGTGAAAATGGGGCGATTCACGTACATGGTATAGCAAAGCTCCGCTTCCAGTCCGGTCAGCGGATCGCGCAGGGTGATATACAGTGTGTCGGCTTCGCCTGGTTCTTCCACATAAGCGGCGGGCAGCCCCGCCAGGCCGGGTTTTCCCGTCTCGATCCGATAGCCCGTATAAAACAGCTCCGTGCACCGCTGGTTTTGCCCGTCCAGGGCGCACACCAGAGCGGGCCGGTAATCCCCGCGCCCGTCCGTGGGGCAGGCGTAAGGCAGCGTTTGCCGCGGCGAATCAAAGGACGCGCCGCCCCGCGGCTGGCAAAGATACAGGCAGGACGCCGGATCGCCGAGGGGCTGGCCCAGGTAGGGCATCAGCAATTCCCGCTCGCCGTCCCCGTCCGCCTGAACCCGCAGCACCAGGGAAAGAAAACCATTCCGCAGATGAAACAGATGATGCTCGCTGTCAACGTGAATCATGGAGGCACCTCCGCATACAGTTGATATGAAAATGATACACGAAAACCGCCTGGTTTCAAGATACTTCTTCGCCGGATGCCTGTACTTTGAATCAAATAACGGCCACGCCTGAAAGCGCTACGCAAAATCGAACAGACTGGTCTGCTCATATCCTTGCGGAAATTCATTCAGAAAAGCAAAGCAATCTTCGGGCCGGCAGAGCAGGCCATTCTCCCGGCAGATCGTTTGAAATATCGCCATCAGTTTGTCTGCGTTGGGGCTGGGCACCTCGTAGGCGCTGCCGTAACGCTCGGCATATCGCCGCGCCAGACCGGGGAAATGCCGGTCCAGCGCGGCGTAATAGTATTCCCGGTCGCCCTCCCGGAGGGTCAGCCCCATCCCAAAGCAAATCACGCCTGTCACGCCCGCGCGGACGCACGCCTGCAGAATGGCCCTGATGTTTTCTTCGGTGTCGTTGAGGAAGGGCAGGATCGGGCTCAGCCACACGACGGTGGGGATGCCTCGTTCCCGCATCGCCTCCAGCACTTCAATGCGGCGTTGGGTGGGGCACACGTTGGGCTCCACGATTTTGCAGAGCGCCTCGTCGTAGGTGGTCAGCGTCATCTGCACCACGCACTTGGACGAACGATTGATTTCGTCCAGCAGGTCAATGTCCCGCAAAATCCGGTCGGATTTGGTTTGGATCGCCGCCCCGAAGCCGTGACGCAGAATGATTTCCAGGCATTTTCGCGTCAGACCCAGCTGCTCCTCGCAGTGCATGTAGGGATCGGACATGGACCCGGTGCCGATCATACACTTTTGGCGCTTCGACCGCAGCGCCCGCTCCAGCAGCTCCGGCGCGTTCCGCTTCACCTCGATGTCCTCGAAGGCGTGGGTGAACTGGTAGCACCGGCTTCTGCTGTCGCAGTAGATGCAGCCGTGGGAACAGCCCCGGTAAACGTTCATGCCCACATGACCGCCATTGCCGGTCAGGATTCCTTTCGCGTCCACAAAGTGCATGAGTTCAGCGCTCCCTTCCAGTGATCATAACAGGCTTGTTGAAAAGAGCGAAAAGAAGATAATACGGGAGGGCTTGTTTTACCCGCGGTCGAAACAGGCAATGTCCGCGGACCTTGCGCCGATTATCCGCCTTCGGTTTTGAGATCCACCCTTGACAACATCGCTGTGAAGGATTCAGAAGAGGAGCAGCAGCAACGGTCATCCAAGAAAAACTTTATTCTTCTGAATGAACGCAATGCGCTGCTTCACGCAGTCCACGCTGCGGCCGGGGTCAGCGGGGGTGTTGAACACGTAGTCCTTGAGGCGCTCCATGTCGGTGGTGGCGACGTGGAGGCGGGTATCGCTGGAAGCGTAATAGATGTACACTTTGCCGTCCGGCGCGGCGATAGCGCCGTTGGTGAAGGTCACGTTGCTCACGTCGCCCACGCGCTCGCCGCCCAGGGGACCGATCAGGAACCCGCCGGGCTCCGCGATCACCCGGGATGGATTGTCCAGCGCGGTGGCGAAGCAGTAGATCACATACCGCAGACCCGCCGCCGTGTTGCGCACGCCGTGGGCAATATGAATCCAGCCTTTGTCCGTTTTGATGGGCACCGCGCCTGCGCCGTTTTTGCTTTCGGTGATCGTGTGGTACTTGCGGATGGAGGTCATTTTTTCTTCGTCAATGACCGCGTGGGTAATGTCGTCGCACAGGCCGAAGCCGATGCCGCCGCCGGAGCCCGTTTCGATAAAGTCGTCCATGGGCCGGGTGTAGAAGGCATACTTGCCGTTCACAAATTCCGGATGCAGGCACACGTTGCGCTGCTGGGGCGAGCGAAGGGTGACCAGGTTAGGCAGCCGCTCCCAGGTTTTCAAATCCTTGGTGCGCACAATGCCCGCCGCGGCCACGGCGGCGGAGAGATCGTTCACGGTCGTGTCCTTGCTTTCCGAACAGAACACGCCGTAGATCCAGCCGTCCTCATGCCGGGTCAGGCGCATGTCGTACACATTGGTTTCCTCCGGGCATGTGTCGGGCAGCAGCACGGGCTCTTCCCAGAAGCGGAAACCATCCACGCCGCTGTCCGATTGGGCCACGGCGAAAAAGCTCTTGCGGTCGCTGCCCTCCACCCGGGCCACCAGGGTGAATTTTCCGTCCAGCAGGATCGCGCCGCTGTTGAATACCGCGTTCACGCCCAGACGCTGCATCATGAAGGGATTCGTTTCCGGGTTCGGGTCGTACATCCAGAAAGGCGGGATGTGATCCCGGGTCAAAACAGGGTTCGTCCAGCGCTCATAAATGCCATTGTACCGCTCGCGGTTCACGGTGTTTTTTGTGTTGATCAGGCTTTCGTAACGCGCCTGCAATACCTGATACGTCATTTCGTTTCCTCCATTTTTTCAACCATTCATTACAAAATGAGTCTTTTATTCTTTCTCCCCTTTTCCGCCTTTCTCGGAAGGGGGCCTGGGGGAAACCGCTCTTTGGGCTTCAAAGAGCGGTTTCCCCCAGAAAACTATTTGATACTCCGGCGTAAAAATTCCATGCACATGCGTCCGTTGTGATAGGGGCACTTCCAGGGCTCCACAATGGGCTCGTCGCTGCCGTGGGTACCGTCCTCATGCAGATACCAGAACCATTCGCTGCCGGGGCGTTTGTCCGCCAGCACATCCCGGATGTAGGCCCATTGGGTAACTATGGCGTTTTTATAACGTTCTTCGCCGGTCTTTTCGTATGCGTTCAGGAAGCCCAGCAGCGCTTCCGCCTGCACCCACCAAATGCGCTTCTGGTTCACCACGCCCCGCTCGCACTCGTTGGCGAAGCCGTGATCGGTGAAGGCGGCATGGTAAGTATGGTCCGCCATCTGCAACAGCAGGGGGCGGATGCGGGCGGTCAGGGCCGGGTCGTCCAGCGCCTCCAAGGTCTTTTCCGCCAGCCAGCTGGTTTCAATGTCGTGGCCGAAGGAATGCAGGTCGATCAGGGTGTTGTACTCATGATCGAAGAACACCTCCTGCCGCCGCTTGTCCTTGTTGTAAACCTTGTTCTCAAAAATATCCAGGATCTCATAGAGCCGGGCCTTGACGCTTTCATCCGGCCAGGCCTGGTACAGCCCCGTATACCCCTCCATCACGTGCAGCAGGGTGTTCATGGTGCGGGTAGCCATCACGCCGTTTTCGCTGAGCTTTTCGTTGCTTTCCGGCTGCCAGTCGGCAGTGAACGCCTCCAAATAGCCGCCCGCGTCCCGGCATTTGGTTTCGATGATACGGAACAAATCCTTTGCCCGTTCCAGCGCTTCCCTCTCCCCCGCTGCCCGGTAATAAGCCGACAGGGCGTAAATGGCAAACGCCTGGTTATAGGTGTGCTTGGTGCCGTCCGCCACCGTGCTGTCCGCGTGCAGCGCCCAGTATACGCCGCCGTTTGTGTCATCCGTCATGCGTTTCAGCATGGCGTAGGCGTGGCGGGCATCCTCCAGCAGCGCTTCCTCGTGCAACAGCATATAAGCCTCTGAAAAGAACCAGAGGATACGGCTGTTCAGGATGCAGCCCTTGTCCGCCTCGGGGCGGCGGGTCAGGTCAAATTCCACCCGTCCGATAAAGCCGCCGTTTGCTTCGTCCCGCAGCCCGTGCCAAAACGGAATGATACGCTGCGTCAGTTCGTTCCGGATTTCCGAATGCAAATCTGCCATAGCTTTCCCTTTCTTTCAACAATTTCTTTTGATAGCGGTATTTTACTATGTACTGGGAAGCGCTGTCAAGCTTCGCAAAGTAAAAAGGAACCCGCGATAAAGCGCGGGTTCCGATGCGGAAATCAGTAGGTTTCCTGCAATTCGATGTTCTTGTAGCGTTTCAGGCCGGTACCGGCGGGAATCAGCTTGCCGATGATGACGTTTTCCTTCAGGCCCAGCAGCGGGTCTACCTTGCCCTTGATGGCGGCTTCGGTGAGCACGCGGGTGGTCTCCTGGAAGGAGGCGGCGGAGAGGAAGGAATCGGTAGCCAGAGAAGCCTTGGTGATGCCCAGCAGGATGCGCTTGGCCACGGCAGGCCGTCCGCCCGCCATGATGGTCTTTTCGTTGGCTTCCTCGAACTCGTAGATATCCACCAGGCCGCCGGGCAGCAGGTCGGTGTCGCCCGCGTCCTCGACGCGCACCTTGCGCAGCATCTGGCGCACGATCACTTCGATATGCTTGTCGGCGATCTTCACACCGGAGGAATAGTAAGCGGAAAGCACTTCTTTCAGCAGGTATTCCTGCACGGCGCGGATGCCCAGGATGCGCAGCAGGTCGTGGGGGTTGACGGAGCCTTCGATCAGTTCCGCGCCGGCGGGGATCACGTCGCCGTCCGCCACCTTGAGGCGGGCGCCGTAGTGGATCTGATAGCTCTTCTTTTCGTTGGGGTCGTCTTCGCTGGTGATGATGACCTCGCGCTTTTTCTTGCTTTCCACGATCTGCACCTTGCCGCTGATTTCGGCCAGGGTGGCGTCGCGCTTGGGCTTGCGGGCCTCGAACAGTTCTTCCACGCGGGGAAGACCCTGGGTGATGTCGTCCGCGGAAGCCACGCCGCCGGAGTGGAAGGTACGCATGGTCAGCTGGGTGCCGGGCTCGCCGATGGACTGGGCCGCGATGATACCGACGGCTTCGCCGATATCCACGATGCCACCATGGGCCAGGTTCATGCCGTAGCAGCGGGCGCACACGCCGTGTTCGCTGTGGCAGGTCAGCACGGAGCGGACGTTCATCTTGGTGATGCCGGCCTTCTTGATGACGCCGGCCTTTTCGTAGTCGATCAGTTCATTGACGTGCACCAGCAGTTCGCCGGTGATGGGATGGTACACATCCTCGGCGGCGTAGCGGCCGCGCACGCGATCGTCGATGCCTTCGATTTCGCCGATGGGCTGCACGGTGATGCCGCGCACCTTTTCGCCCCGGGTCTCGAAGCAGTCGATCTCCCGTACGATGACTTCCTGGGCCACGTCCACCAAACGGCGGGTCAGGTAACCAGAGTCGGCGGTACGCAGAGCGGTGTCAGCCAGGGACTTGCGGCTGCCGTGGGAGGACATGAAGAACTCCAGCACGTTCAGGCCTTCACGGAAGTTGGCGCGGATAGGCACTTCGATGGCGCGTCCGGAAGGAGAAGCCATCAGGCCGCGCATACCGGCCAGCTGAGCCACCTGACCGGCAGAACCACGGGCGCCGGAACCGGTCATCATACTGATGGGGTTGTAGGGCGGCAGCACTTCCATCACGCGGTTCTTCAAGCGGTTGGTGGTGCTCTGCCAAGCGTCGATGACCATGCGGTAGCGCTCGTCCTCGCTCATTTCGCCGCGGCGGTACTTGCGGTTGATGCTGGCCACGAGGTCGTCGGTTTCCTTCAGCCAGGTCTGCTTTTCAGGCGGGATGATAATGTCGCCCACGGACACGGTGATGGCGCCGCGGGTGGAATACTTATACCCCAGGTTCTTGATGGCGTCCAGCACGGCAGCCGTCTGGCTTTCACCGTGGACGTGGAAGCACTTTTCCACGATCTGGCCCAAGTCCTTCTTGATCACCTTGTGGTCGATCTCCAGCACGAACTGGTCGTCCATGGTGTTGCGGGGCTTGAAGCCCAGGTCCTGAGGAATCACGTTGTTAAAGATCAGCAGGCCCAGGGTGGTGTCGATGACACGGCGCTCGGTCACGCCTTCCCAGGTGCGCTCCACGCGAACCTTGATGGGGGCCTGCAGAGCAATCTGCTGGCACTGATACGCCATCATGGCTTCATCGGGGGAAGCGAACACACGGCCCGCGCCCTTGGCGTCGTCCCGGGTGATGGTCAGGTAGTGGCAGCCAATGACCATGTCCTGGGTGGGGCTGATAACGGGCATGCCGTCCTGGGGCTTCATGATGTTGTTGGCGCACAGCATCAGGAACCGGGCCTCGGCCTGGGCCTCCATGCTGAGCGGAACGTGCACGGCCATCTGGTCGCCGTCGAAGTCGGCGTTGTAGGCGGTGCAGGCCAGGGGATGCAGGCGGATGGCCTTGCCTTCCACCAGAATGGGTTCAAATGCCTGAATGCCCAGACGGTGCAGAGTGGGCGCGCGGTTCAGCAGCACGGGATGTTCTTTGATGACATCCTCCAGGATGTCCCACACCTCGGGCTTGACCTTTTCCACCATGCGCTTGGCAGACTTGACGTTATGGGCGATCTTGAGGGAGACCAGCTTTTCCATCACGAAGGGCTTGAACAGCTCCAGCGCCATATCCTTGGGCAGGCCGCACTGATAGAGTTTCAGTTCGGGGCCGACCACGATAACGGAACGGCCGGAATAGTCCACGCGCTTGCCCAGCAGGTTCTGACGGAAACGGCCCTGCTTGCCGCGCAGCAGATCGGACAGGGATTTGAGGGGCCGGTTGCCGGGGCCGGTGACGGGGCGTCCGCGGCGGCCGTTGTCGATCAGGGCGTCCACGGCCTCCTGCAGCATGCGCTTTTCATTGCGCACGATGATGTCCGGGGTACCCAGCTCCAGCATCCTCTTCAGGCGGTTGTTGCGGTTGATGACCCGGCGGTACAGGTCGTTCAGGTCGGAGGTGGCGAACCGGCCGCCGTCCAGCTGCACCATGGGGCGCAGATCCGGGGGAATGACGGGCACCACGTCCATGATCATCCATTCGGGCTTATTGTGGCTCAGGCGGAAAGCCTCCACCACTTCCAGGCGTTTCACCGCATGGGTGCGCTTCTGGCCTTCGCCCTCGCGGTCGCGTTCCTTTTCGATCAGGTCGTTGATTTCTTTTTTCAGGCTGACGCTGAGCGCTTCCAGATCCAGCGCCAACAGCATTTCCTTCACCGCTTCCGCGCCGATGCCGGCCTTGAAATCGCCGCGCTCCTCCTCGCTCATCGCCATGATGGAGCGGTATTTGGAGTCGGTGATCAATTCGTTGCGGGCCACCTTGGTGGCCGCTTCGTTACCGGGGTTCAGCACGATATAGGAAGCGAAGTACAGCACCTTTTCCAGGGCGCGGGGGCTCACGTCCAGCAGCATGCCCATACGGGAGGGAATGCCCTTGAAATACCAGATGTGGCTGACCGGCGCGGCCAGGGCAATATGGCCCATGCGCTCGCGGCGCACCTTGGCCCGGGTGATCTGGACGCCGCATTTGTCGCAGACCATTTCCTTGTTCTTGAACTTCACGCGCTTATACTTGCCGCAGGAGCATTCCCAGTCCTTCTGGGGGCCAAAGATGCGTTCGCAGTACAGGCCGTCGCGTTCAGGCTTTAACGTGCGGTAGTTGATGGTCTCGGGCTTGCTCACCTCGCCGTAGCTCCAGGCGAGGATCTGCTCGGAAGAGGCCATGCCGATTTGGATGGAATCTAAATTTGTCAGTTCAAACATGGATACAAACTCCCTCCGTTGTGGCGCGGGTAGGACGGGGCAGGCAGTAGGCATTAGGGATTAGGCATTAGGAGTAACGAGAGAATGAAAAACACGATTGACTACTGCCTATTGCCTAATGCCTATTGCCTGAACTCCGTCACTCTAAATCGTCATCGTCGTCCAGCTTCAGGTCATCCAGCATATCTTCGGCCTCGAAGTCGGCAAAATCGTCGTCCAGGCTGATGTCGTCATCCAGCTCCAGCGAATCGTTTTCGTCCAGGGCGGGCGCGTCATCGTAATCCGTCTCGGGCAGGGGTTCGCGTCCGGTGGGGATGGAATCGCCCAGATCGTCGTCCTCGTCGTCCAGCTCGCGGATCTCGATTTCTTCTTTGTTTTCGTTCAGCACGCGGATATCCAGCGCCAGGGCCTGCAGCTCCTTAATGAGCACCTTGAAGGATTCGGGCACGCCGGGCGTGGGGATATTCTGGCCCTTCACGATGGCTTCGTAGGTCTTGACGCGGCCCACAATGTCGTCGGACTTGACGGTCAGGATTTCCTGCAATGTGTTCGCCGCGCCGTAGGCTTCCAGCGCCCACACTTCCATCTCGCCGAAGCGCTGGCCGCCGAACTGGGCCTTACCGCCCAGAGGCTGCTGCGTGACGAGGGAGTAGGGGCCGGTGGAGCGGGCGTGCATCTTGTCGTCCACCAGATGGTGCAGCTTTAAGAAGTACATGATGCCCACGGTAACGGGGTTTTCGAAGGGATCGCCGGTGCGGCCGTCGTACAGGATGGTCTTGCCGTCGGGACGCAGGCCGGCCTTTTGCAGGCATTCTTCAATATCTTCCTTGGTCGCGCCGTCGAACACGGGAGTGGCGATGTGCCAGCCCAGGGTCCGGGCCGCGATGCCAAGGTGAACCTCCAGCACCTGCCCGATATTCATGCGGGAAGGCACGCCCAGAGGGTTCAGCACGATGTCCAAAGGCGTTCCGTCTGGCAGGAAGGGCATATCCTCCTCGCGCAGGATGCGGGACACGACGCCCTTGTTGCCGTGGCGGCCGGACATCTTGTCGCCAACGCTGATCTTTCTCTTCTGCGCGATATACACGCGCACCATTTCGTTGACGCCGGGAGAAAGCTCATCCTTGTTTTCGCGGGTGAAAATCTTCACGTCCACGATGATGCCGCCCTCGCCGTGGGGCACCTTCAGGGAGGTGTCGCGCACTTCGCGGGCCTTCTCGCCGAAGATGGCCCGGAGCAGGCGTTCTTCGGCGGTCAGCTCGGTTTCGCCCTTGGGGGTGACTTTACCGACCAGGATGTCGCCGCTGCGCACTTCCGCGCCGATGCGGATGATGCCGTTTTCGTCCAGGTCACGCACCGCGTCCTCGCCAACGTTGGGAATGTCGCGGGTGATTTCTTCCGGGCCCAGCTTGGTTTCGCGGGCTTCGGACTCGTATTCTTCAATATGAATGGAGGTGTATTTGTCGTACTTGACCAGGCGTTCGCTGATCAGCACGGCGTCCTCGTAGTTATAGCCCTCCCAGGTCATAAAGCCGATGAGCATGTTCTTGCCCAGGCCGATTTCGCCGTTCTCGGTGGAGGGGCCGTCGGCCAGCAGGTCGCCCACTTCGATCTTCTGTCCCTGATAGACGCGGGGGCGCTGGTTGATGCAGGTGCCCTGGTTGGAGCGGGCGAACTTGGTCAGGTGGTAGCTGTGCTTTTCGCCCAGCTCGTCCTGAATGACCACTTTGTCCGCGGCCACAGAGTATACTGTGCCGGCGTGCTTGGAAAGCAGCACCACGCCGGAGTCATGCGCGGCCTTGTATTCCATGCCGGTACCCACGATGGGGGCTTCCGGCACCAGCAGCGGCACGGCCTGACGCTGCATGTTGGAGCCCATCAAGGCGCGGTTGGCGTCGTCGTTTTCCAGGAAGGGGATCATGGCCGTGGCCACGGATACCACCTGCTTGGGGGACACGTCGATATAGTCCACGTCCTTGGCGGGCACTTCGATGGTCTCATCGCGCCAGCGCACCACGACGCGCTTATTGATGAAGCGGTTGTTTTCGTCCAGCGGTTCCTTGGCCTGGCCGACCTTGTAGTTGTCTTCCTCGTCGGCGGTCATATAGACGATTTCGTCCGTCACCTGGTTGGTTTCCTTGTTCACCTTGCGGTAAGGCGCTTCGATGAAGCCATACTCGTTGATGCGGGCGTAGGTGGCCAGAGAACCGATCAGGCCGATATTGGGACCTTCAGGCGTCTCGATGGGGCAGATGCGGGCATAGTGGGAATAGTGCACGTCGCGCACTTCCATGCTGGCGCGGTCGCGGTTCAGGCCGCCGGGGCCCAGCGCGGACAGACGGCGCTTGTGCGTCAGTTCCGCCAGGGGGTTGGGCTGGTCCATGAACTGAGACAGCTGGGAGGAGCCGAAGAACTCCTTGATGGCGGCGGACACCGGACGGATGTTGATCAGTTCGCCGGGCTTGACGTCGTTGGCGTCCTGAATGGCCATGCGCTCGCGCACCACGCGCTCCAGACGGCTTAGGCCAATGCGCACCTGGTTTTGCAGCAGCTCGCCCACACTGCGCAGGCGGCGGTTGCCCAGATGGTCAATATCGTCGATGGTGCCCACACCGTAGGGCAGGCCCAGCAGATAGCTGACGGAGGCCACGATGTCGTCGATGATGATGTGCTTGGGCACCAGGTTGTATACGTTTTCGGAAACGACCCGCTTCAAATCCTCGGCGGGGGTTTCTTCGATGATTTTCAGCAAGGTGGGCAGGTGCACCATTTCCAGGATGCCCGCCTCCTTGGGGTCGAAGGGCAGGAAGCCCCGGGCGTCGGCAAAGTTGTTGCCCAGCACCTTGTGCACCACGTTTTCGCACTGCAGCAGCACCGCGTTTACGCCGGAATTCTGAATCGCGATGGCGGTTTCGCGGTCGATTACATTGCCCTTTTCCACCATCACTTCGCCGCTGACGGGGTTGATAATATCCTCGGCGGCCACCTGGTTGGCAATGCGGGCGTACAGGCCCAGCTTCTTATTGAACTTATAGCGGCCCACGCGCATCAGGTCATAGCGCTTGGGGTCGAAGAACAGGCTGCGCAGCAGGGCGCGGGCGCCGTCCTCGGTGGGCGGTTCGCCGGGCTTTTGGCGCTTGTAGATTTCCAGCAGGCCCTGGGTCTGGGTCTTGGTCTGGTCGGAGCGGGCGATGGTGGCGGTCAGGCGCTCGTCCTCGCCCAGCAGGTCATAAATTTCCTGGTCGGTGCCGTAGCCCAGCGCGCGCAAAAGCACCGTAATGGGCAGCTTGCGGGCGCGGTCAATACGCACCCACAGCACGTCGTTGTTGTCGGTTTCGTATTCCAGCCAGGCGCCCCGGTTGGGGATGATCTGGGAGGAGAACAGGTGCTTGCCAGACTTATCAATGGTGTCGCCAAAGTAAGCGCCGGGCGAACGCACCAGCTGGCTGACAATGACGCGCTCCGCGCCATTGATGATAAAAGTGCCGTGCTCGGTCATCAGCGGGAAATCACCCATGAAGACTTCCGATTCCTTGATTTCGCCGGTTTCCCGGTTCTTCAGGCGGACGAAAACCTTCAGCGGGGCCGCGTAGGTCAGGTCGCGTTCCTTGCACCGCTCCACAGAATTCTTGGGCGTGCCGTCAAGCGAGTAATCGACGAATTCCAACACCAGATTTTCGCTGTAATCCGTGATGGGAGACACATCCGCCAAAACCTCTTTGAGATCTTCGGTCAGAAAACGCTTATAGCTGTTTTTCTGCACCTCGATCAGGTTGGGCATGTCCAGAACCTCGTCGATGCGCGAGAAGCTCATACGCTTTCGCAGCTTCCCCATTTGGACCTCGTGCACCATAAAGCTATCACCCCTTCATTGGCTGCCCAGAAACCGAAAAAAGCGCATATTTCCCCTACCCCACCGGCTTTGTCATTTTTTAACAGACAGCCGTATGACCATAGGGAAAAAGGCGCACCTGTTCGACACTGGTGCAATTTTAGATGATAGCATACGTTTTTGAAAATGTCAATACATTTCTGGAAAATAATGCGAAAAAACGCCGCGTTTCCCGAAGGAACGCGGCGATGATATTTCTGATTTTTTACTTTTTGCCGTCCACCATGGCCTGCACCTTGATGGGCAAGCCGAACAGATTGATGAAACCCGCGGCGTCCTGCTGGTTGTAGTCGGACGCGCCGAAGGTGGCGATGTTTTCGGAATACAGGGAGTATTCGCTCCACACGCCGGCCTTGATGATATTGCCCTTGTAGAGCTTGAGCTTGACGGTGCCGGTGACCTTTTCCTGGGTCTTGTTCACGAAGGCGGTGAGGGCCTCCCGCAGGGGGGTGAACCACTGGCCGTTGTACACCAGCTCGGCGAAGGTGATGGAAAGCCGCTGCTTTTCGTGGGCGGTCATTTTATCCAGGCAGACGCTTTCGAGGTAGCTGTGGGCTTTGTACAGGATGGTGCCGCCGGGGGTTTCGTACACGCCGCGGCACTTCATGCCCACCAGCCGGTTTTCCACGATGTCCAGCAGGCCGATGCCGTTCTTGCCGCCCAGCTCGTTGAGCTTCAGGATGATTTCCTTGGCGCTCATGGCTTCGCCGTTCAGCTTGACGGGCTTGCCCTGGTCAAAGTCCAGGGTGATGTAGGTGGGTTCGTCCGGCGCCTGCACGGGAGAAACGCCCATTTCCAGGAAGCCGGGCTTCTCATACTGAGGCTCGTTGCCGGTGTCTTCCAGATCCAGGCCCTCATGGCTCAGGTGCCACAGGTTCTTGTCCTTGGAATAGTTGGTCTCCCGGTTGATTTTGAGGGGCACGTTGTGGGCCTCGGCGTAGTCGATTTCCTCGTCCCGGCTCTTGATGTCCCATTCCCGCCAGGGGGCGATGATGGGCATGTTGGGGGCGAAGTGCTTGATGGCCAGCTCGAAGCGCACCTGGTCGTTGCCTTTGCCGGTGCAGCCGTGGCAGATGGCGTCCGCACCTTCCTTCAGCGCGATTTCCACCAGGCCCTTGGCGATGCAGGGCCGCGCGTGGCTGGTGCCCAGCAGGTATTCTTCATACACCGCGCCCGCCTGCATGGTGGGGATGATGTAGTTGTCCACATAGTCGTCGGTCAGGTCGAGGACGTACAGCTTGGACGCGCCGGTTTTCAGCGCCTTTTCCTCCAGGCCCTCCAGCTCGTCCGCCTGGCCCACGTTGCCGGACACGGCGATGACTTCGCAGTTGTTGTAGTTTTCTTTCAGCCAGGGAATAATAATGGAGGTATCCAGGCCTCCCGAATATGCCAATACAACTTTCTTGATCTTGCTCTTATCCATGGTTCCTTACTCCTTCTCTGAATAAATACACGTAGATTATACTGCAAAAAAACCATTTGTCAAGGGTAAAAATGAAATTTTATTCATAATTTTCTTTATATTATGAATAAATATTATTTCTATGCGTTTTTCTGCCAGATACGCCATGGCCGGGTCAGCGGGCTTCCTCGTCTTTGGTGGGAAGTGCTTTGGGCAGGAAGCCATGGAAAGCGGTAAACGCATCATTGCTTTCCACGGTCAAATCGCCTTCCGCGCCACGCATGGTTTCCCGGGCGATATACAGGCCCATGCCCCGGCCTTCGCCCTTGCCGGAAAAGCCCGCCTCAAAGATGGACGCAAGGTTCTTTTCGGGAATGGCCGGGCCGTTGTTTTTCACCTCGAAGGAGTAGCTTTTTACATCCTCCCCCAGGGTGATCCAGATGCGGGGATCGGGACATTCTTTCAGCGCGTCCATGGCGTTATCGATCAGGTTGCTCAGCACCCGGCACATTTCCCACGCGGGCAAGGGCAAATCCTCCCATGCGGCATGCACGGCGCATTCCGCCTGAATCCCCCGCTGATTGGCCTCCGCCATCTTGGCGCGGAGCAGGGCGTTCACCGGCGCGCAGCGGGTTTTCAGCGCCTGGCTCAGGGATTGGATGTCGCCGTACACCTGCTCGATATAGCGGTTCGCCTCGTCGTATTCCCGCATCTCGATCAGGCTGTATACCACCTGTAAATGGTTCAGGAAGTCGTGCCGCTGAGCGCGGAGAGCGATGTTCATTTCGCTCATCTGGTTCACGGTTTCGTCCAGGCCCCGGAGCTTGAAGGACAGCTTGCCCGCCTTGTACGCCTCCCGGATATCCATCACCGCGCCCCAGGACACCACCGCCGCCAGCAGCAGTACCACAATATCGCCCATGGGGCCGTGGAGCGCCTTGTTCACCCCGTCGGACAGGATGTAAATCGCCAGGGCCAGCACTGCCACGATCTGCAAAGCGTTGATGACAATGGAATACAGCGCCGCTTTTCGCACATTCAACTGGGGCTGCACTTTCATGGCTGTTCCGTCAACTCCTTTCGCAGGGCGGCCAAAACGCGCCGCTCCATGCGGGATATCTGCATCTGGGTTTTGTTCATCCGCGCGGCGGCGTCCCGCTGGGACAAGCGCTGGGTGAAGCGAAGATTCAGCAGCATTTTTTCTTCCTCGGTCAGTGCCGCCAAGGCGCGGGCTACATCCTCCCGCTGCTCCATCTGTTCAAAGCCCGTTTCCAGAAACGGCAGGCGCTCGGCTAAGGTCAGGCCGTTTTCGTCCGTTTCCTCCAGGGAGGAAACGCGAGTGGAGGCCAGATAGTTCCACGCGGCCAGCACCCGCCCGATTTCCCAGTCCAGCATGTCGGCCAATTGCCGGGCGGAGGGCTCGGCGTGGTATCGGTTCAGGTAAGCGTCCCGCGCTCGTTCCACGTCCATGGCCTGCTGGCGCAGAGCCCGGGGCGCGCGCAAAAGCGGCGCCTGATCCCGCAGGTAATTGCGCACCGCGCCGGTGACGGTGGGCGTCACGTAGCTGGTAAATTTCAAGCCCCGTTCCGGCTCAAACCCTTTCAGCGCGTTCACGCAGGCCAGGCACGCCACCTGATAGAGATCGTCGTACTCCGCGCCGCGGCTCAAAAATCGCCGGGCGATCAGGGCGCACAGCGGCAGGCAGGCGTCCAAAGCCGCGTTCAGCGCTTCATCGGTTCGGGACAGGGCAAAATCACACGCCAAAGCGTGCATCAAAGCGGCATCCATCGCCATGTCGTCACACCCCGGCGGGCAGCGTCATATGGACGCAGTGCACGCCCCCTTCGTCCTGATCCAGGGTCACTTCCCGCACCAGCGTTTGAATGATCATCTGGGCAATGTCCGCGTCGGCCTTTTCCTCTTCCGCGCATCGGGTGCGCTCCCGGGCGGTGAGGCTCACGTGGAGGCCGTCGGGCTTCTGCTCGCAGGAAAGGGTCAGAGTTTCGGCGATGAAGTCCTGGTGCAGCAGCAAATCGCAGCTTTCCTCCACGGCGGTGCAAAGGTCGTCCATCAGATCAAGCGGCAGGTTATACAGCGCGCCCACGCCGCTCGCAGCCATGCGCAGCACCAGCGCCCATTCCTGCTTGGCGGGCACGGTCAGGGTCATCGGGGTCACGGCTTCTCCACCACCTTCATGTCTTGTTCGTCCAGGTCAAAGAGCAGGGACGTTTTGGTCAGGTTCGCGTCCTTCACCCACAGCTGGCGGGGGCAGAGCAGGGTAATACCCTCCTCCGGCAGGTTGATATACACGGGCACGTTCCCGGGAGATTGCAGCAGCATGGCCTGGATACGCGGCATCTGCTCCCGGCTCATGCGCAGGTACAGCTTGGTTTTCGCTTCCTTGGCGATCTGGGCGTCGGTACGGGTTTCGACGGGCTTGGGGACGGCTTCGCCCAGGGGCTCCACCATATCGGCCAGCAGCTTCGTGTCCTCGTCGTCCCGGACGGACAGCCTGCCCGTCACCAGCACCGCCTGGTCGGCGGCCAGGGAGCGGCCATAGCGCTCGTAGATTTTGGGGAACATGAGGCACTCCACCTGGCCGGTCTGATCCTCTAAGGTGAAAAAGCCCATCAGCCCGCCCTTGCGGGTGGCCTTGCTGTGGGCCTCCACGATGATGCCGCCCATGACCACCTTACGGCCATCCTCGGAAAGACCCTTGTCCTCCCGGTCTTCCATCTCGGCCAGATACGCCGTGTTCACCGGCAGGTTTTTCAGCTGGTCGGCGTACTCGTCCAGGGGGTGGGCGCTGCAATACACGCCCGTCATTTCCTTTTCCTGAGACAGCAGTTCTTTTAACGGATACTCCGGCATGGGCGGGAAGGTTTCCTCGGTGCGCAGTTCTTCGGCGGGCTGACCGAAATCGAACAGGGAAATCTGGCCCGTCACATTCTGTTTGCGCTGGCTGAGCTGGGCATCCATGGCGGACTCATACACCGCCACGCACTGGGCGCGGGAAGCCCCCAGGCCGTCAAAGCAGCCCGCCTTGATGAGGCTTTCCACGGCGCGTTTGTTCACGTCCTCGCCTGCCACCCTTCGGCAGAAATCAAAAATATCCCGGAAAGGGCCGTGGTTGAACCGGTCGCGGACGATGGATTCCACCGCCTTCTCCCCCACGTTCTTGACCCCGCCCATGCCGAACCGGATGCCCTGCTTGCCGTCCTTGTCCGTGTCCACGGTGAAGGCATAGAAGGAGGAATTGATGCGCGGCGGCAGGATGGGAATGCCCTTCTGGCGGCAGTAGTAGATATAACCCGCGATCTTGGCGCTGTTGCCGGTGACGGAATTCATCAGCGCAGCCATGAACTCGGCGGGGTAATGGTATTTCAAATAGCCCGTCTGCAAGGCGACCACCGCGTAGCAGGCGGCGTGGGGCTTGTTGAAGGCATAAGACGCAAAGGAAGTCATTTCGTCAAAAATGGACTCCGCCACTTCGGCGGACACGCCCTTCGATACAGCGCCGGGAATATGGTCTTCCTCGGAGCCGTAGACGAAGTTCTTGCGCTCCTTGGCCATCACGTCCTTTTTCTTCTTCGCCATGGCGCGGCGCACCAGGTCGCTGCGGCCGTAGGAATAGCCCGCCAGGTCCCGCACGATCTGCATCACCTGCTCCTGGTACACCATGCAGCCGTAGGTCACGTCTAAGATGGGAGCCAGCAGCGGCGTTTTGTACTGCACCGTTTCCGGATGCTGCTTGCCCCGGATGTAACGGGGAATGGATTCCATGGGGCCGGGGCGGTAGAGGGAAATGGCGGCGATGATGTCCTCAAAGCTCCGGGGCCGCATGTTGGTCAGGAAGGTGCGCATCCCGCCGCCTTCCAGCTGGAACACCCCGTCGGTGTCCCCGTCGCAAATCATGTCGTATACGCCGGGATCATCCATGGGAATGTCCTCGGGCTTTAAGTGAATGCCCCGCTTTTCGATCATGTCCAGGGTGTCCCGGATGACGGTCAGCGTGCGCAGACCCAGGAAGTCCATTTTTAAGAGCCCCAGCTTTTCGATGATGCCCATGGGAAACTGGGTGGTGATCACGTCGTCATTGGTTTGCAGGGGCACGTAATGCACGGCGGGCTCCCGGGTGATCAGCACGCCCGCCGCGTGGGTGGAGGCGTGGCGGGGCATGCCCTCCAGGGTCAGGCCCGTGTCGATCAGGCGCTTCACCTTGGGGTCGGATTCGTACATGTCCCGCAGTTCCTTGTTCTGGGCCATGGCCTTTTCCAGCGTCATGTCCAGTGCCATGGGCACGGCCTTCGCCACCGCGTCCACTTCGGCGTAAGGGTAGCCCAGCACCCGGCCCACGTCCCGCAGCACGCCCCGGGCCGCCATGGTGCCGAAGGTGATGATCTGGCACACGTGGTCATGGCCGTACTTCCGGGCCACGTAGTCGATCACTTCCTGCCGCCGCTCGTAGCAGAAATCCACGTCGATATCGGGCATGGAGACGCGTTCCGGGTTCAGGAAGCGCTCGAACAGCAATTGGTATTTCAGCGGATCGAGCATGGTGATGTTCAGGCAGTAGGCCACGATGCTGCCCGCGCCGCTGCCGCGGCCGGGGCCCACCATGATGCCGTTGTCCTTGGCGTACTTGATGAAGTCCCACACGATCAGGAAATAATCCACATAGCCCATGCGGGTAATGACGGACAGTTCGTATTCCAGCCGGTCCCGGGCGGTTTGATTATCCGCTTCGTACCGTTCCGCGAACCCTTCCTCGCACAGGCGGCGCAGCATGGAATCGGCTGTTTCCCCCGCCGGCACGTCGTACCGGGGCAGGTGAACGGTATGGAAATCAAACTCCACCTGGCAGCGGTTGGCGATTTCCTCCGTGCGCTGGATGGCTTCTTCCAGCTCGGGGAACAGATCCCGCATTTCCTGTTCGGATTTTACGTACAGCTCCTGGGTGTGCTGCCGCATCCGGTTGTCGTCTTCCAGCGTCTTGCCCATCTGAATGCACATCAGCACTTCCTGGGCATCGGCGTCCCGGCGGGTGAGGTAGTGGCAGTCGTTGGTGGTCACCAGCGGAATCCCAGTCCGCCTGCTCATTTCGATCAGGCGGGGCCGCACGGCCTTTTCCTCGTCCAGGCCGTGATCCATCACTTCAATATAAAAGTGATCAGGGCCAAAAAGTTCAGACATTTCCCGGATGTACTTTTCCGCGTCGTCGTAGCGCTCGTCCAGCAGGCACTTCGGCAGGTCGCCGGAGATGCAGGCGGACAGGGCGATCAGCCCTTCATGGTGCTGACGGATCAGGGCATAGTCCATGCGGGGCTTATAATAAAACCCACGGGTAAACGCTTCGCTGACCAGGTACATCAAGTTCCGGTAGCCCGTTTCGTTTTCGCACAGCAGAATCAAATGGCTGTATTCGCGGGAGAGGGAGCGCTTGTCCTCCATATCGGGGCAGACGTAGACCTCGCACCCGATCACGGGATGAATCCCAGCGTCCTTGCACGCCTGGTAAAACTCCACCGCGCCGTACAGCACGCCGTGGTCCGTGATGGCGCAGGCGTCCATGCCCAGCTCTTTCACCCGCTGAACCACCTTTTTGATCCGGCACGCGCCGTCCAGCAGGCTGTATTCCGTATGCAGATGCAGGTGCGCAAACGCCATGGCCCATCCTCCCCGAAACTCAATTTTCACCGCTACGATTATAGCGCAAACGGCTCAGAATGTAAATGGACACTTTAACTCACTAAGTGAAACGAAGCAGGGGCCTGTGCGGCCCCCGTACCCCCGCACCAGGGGACTTCGCCCCCTGGACCCATTTAGTGGATACTGCTTGAATGAA
>CADCJO010000018.1 GCA_902801765.1 uncultured Eubacteriales bacterium | reverse complement strand
CTGATCTCACCGTCGATGAGATTCCCGCCACAGGCGGTCATCGACGGTTCGTCCTCCCTTCATTCAGCTTTGCCAGAACGAAAAATCCATCCCGAATCTGTCAATATTTTAGACGAGCAATAGTATCAAATACTCAAGGAGGAAACTACAATGAAGAAAATGCTTGCTCTGCTCTCTGCCCTGATGCTGGTTCTGGCGCTGTGTCCCACCGCGCTGGCCCAGGATGTTCCCACCGGCGTGGAAGACGGCGTGCTGACCATCGCCATGGAATGCGCTTACGCGCCTTATAACTGGACCCAGAGCGACGACAGCAACGGCGCCGTGCCCATCAGCAACGTGCCCGGCTCCTATGCCAACGGCTATGACGTGATGATCGCCAAGAAAATCTGCGAAGCCAACGGCTGGCAGCTGGAAATCTTCCAGTCCGACTGGGATTCCCTGGTGCCCGGCGTGCAGACCGGCACCTTTGACGCCGTCATCGCCGGCCAGTCCATGACCGCCGAACGCGCCGAGCAGGTGGATTTCGCAGGCCCCTACTTCTATGCCACCATCGTGTGCCTGACCAAGCAGGGCAGCGCTTTTGCCGAAGCCAAAGGCCTTGCCGACCTGGCGGGCGGCAGCTGCACCGCGCAGATTGCCACCATCTGGTATGACACCTGCCTGCCCCAGATCACCGGCGCGAACGTAATGACCGCCGCCGAAACCGCTCCCGCCATGCTGATGGCGCTGGAAACCGGCATGGTGGACTTCGTGTGCACCGATATGCCCACCGCCCAGGGCGCTGTGGCGGCCTATCCCGACATGGTGATCCTGGACTTCTCCGGCACCGACGGCGATTTCCAGTTCACCGAGCAGGAGCGGGCGGAAAACGTGAACATCGGCGTGTCCCTCATGAAGGGCAACGCGGCTCTGAAGGAAGCCATCGACGCGGTGCTGTCCCAGATGACCGCCGACGATTTCAATGCCATGATGGCCGAAGCGATCGCCATTCAGCCCATGATGGATTAAAACGAATCGCATGATCACGTGCTGAAACGCGGGGGCGGAGTGCATCCGCCCCTGCGTTTCGTACAAGCGTAAAGGAGTCAACGCAATGGATAGATTCGCGCAGCTATGGGCGGATATCATCAAGCTATGGACAAAATACGGCGCTTCCTATTTCGCCGGGATGGGGAACACCCTGGCGCTGGCCCTCATCGGCACGGTGCTGGGCTGCCTGATCGGCTTGATCTGCGGCGTGCTGAACACGATTCCCTATTCCCGGAAGGACAATCCCGTCAAGCGCTTTTTCCTGCGGCTCATCCGCGTGGTGATCCGTGTGTACGTCGAGGTATTCCGCGGCACGCCCATGGTGCTGCAGGCGGTGTTTTTTTATTACGGCCTGCCGTACTTCACCAATAACGCCGTGAAGTTCACCTCCATTTGGCTGGTCAGCATCGTGGTCGTGTCCATCAATACCGGCGCATACATGGCTGAGTCCGTCCGCGGCGGCATCATCTCCGTGGACAAAGGCCAAACCGAGGGCGCGACGGCCATCGGCATGACCCATTGGCAGAGCATGATTCACGTGATTCTGCCCCAGGCGGTGCGCAACATCATCCCACAGATCGGCAACAACTTCATCATCAACGTGAAGGACACGTCGGTCATGTTCATCATCGGCTTCCCGGAATTCTTCTCCGCGCACCGGGCGGCGGTGGGCGCGAGCTATTTGTATTTCCCCTCCGCCACGGTGGAAATGGTCGGCTACCTGACCATGACCCTGCTTTCCTCCTTCCTGCTGCGGTGGGTGGAAAGGAAGATGGACGGCTCCAGCAACTATGAACTGGTGCAGGAAGACCAGCTCACCTTGACGGCAGGAACTTACACACACCCGGACCGGGGCACGCCGTTTGACGAAACCAACAAAGAATTTCCATCCGGAAAGGGGGAGAACTGATTTATGGGAGACAGCGTATTGCAGGTTCGCCACCTTTCCAAGTCCTTCGGCAGCCATGAAGTATTGAAGGATATTGATTTTACCGTGGACACCGGCGAAGTCATCTGCATTATCGGGTCCTCCGGTTCCGGCAAAAGCACCCTGCTTCGGTGCATCAACTTCCTGGAGCAGCCCACGAAGGGAGAAATTCTGTTCCGCGGGAAAAACGCCGAAACGGAGTGGAAGCGCACTTTGTACAATTCCAAGGTTGGCATGGTGTTCCAGTCCTTCAATTTGTTCAGCAACCACAACGTGATGGAAAACTGTGTGCTGGGGCAGATGCAGGTATTGAAAACCAAGCGGGAGGAAGCGGAGAAGCGGGCCATCCAGTACCTGGAAAAGGTGGGCATGGCGGCGTACCGCAACGCCCGGCCCGGCCAGCTTTCCGGCGGGCAGAAGCAGCGCGTGGCCATCGCCCGGGCGCTTTGCATGGAGCCGGAAATTCTGCTGTTTGACGAGCCCACCAGCGCCCTCGACCCCGAGATGGTGGGCGAAGTATTGTCCGTTATGCAGGATTTGGCATCCGCGGGAATGACCATGCTGATTGTGACCCATGAAATGAGCTTCGCCCGGGACGTGGCCAGCCGCGTTCTGTTCATGGACGGCGGCGTCATTTTGGAGGACAGCAAGCCCAGCGACCTGTTCACCGCGCCGAAAATGCCAAGAACGCAGGAATTCTTAAAGCGCGTTCTGTCAAGACAGCTTTGATTCAGAGCGCAGAAGGAGGGCTGACAATGGATACTGACCTGTTTCTGCAGATTGTTCAGGGCACCCCAACGCCCGTTGGCACCGCCGCGATGTGGTGGATGGGGCAGATGGGCCTGTGGGTGAAGCTGGGCGGCACGGTGCTCAGCATGGACTATTTCGCCAGTGAGCGGGAGGACCGCCGGGTGCCTCCGCCCGTGCCAGCGGCGCAGGTGCGCGGCATTGACGCATTTTTGGGCACCCACGACCACCTGGATCACATCGACCATGAGGCGTGGCAGGTATGGGCGAAAAACTGCCCCGAAGCGCTGTTCATTTTTCCGGCGCTGCATGCGGAGGCTGTAACCGCTGACGGCATCACGCAGGAGCGTCAGCGCGGCATGGGGGAGGGGCAAGCATGCCAAATTGGGGACGTGACCGTCCGTGCCATCGCCGCGGCTCATGAGTTTCTGCACGCTGACCCGGACACCGGGCTGCATCCCTGTCTGCAATACATCATCGAGGGCAACGGCGTACGGCTGTATCATGCGGGCGACACCCTGCGCTACGAGGGCATGCTGGGCAAACTCCAAGCCCTGGGGCACATCGACGCCGCGCTCCTGCCCATCAACGGACGTGATGGGGAGCGCTACCGCCGCAACTGCATCGGCAACATGACCTTCCAGGAGTCCGCCGACCTGGCGGGCGAGCTGCGCCCCGGCGTGGTCATTCCCGGCCATTGGGATATGTTCGCCGGCAATCTGGGCGACCCCGCCGCTTTCGCCGATTACCTGGACGCCAAGTATCCGGGACTGCCCTGCCGCATTCCCGTTATCGGCGAAACGATCCTGATCCCCGGGTCATGATTCCGAAAAAGCTGATAATACTGAAAAAAGCTGATAACAGCTTTGTTCTCAAGGGCGAATTTCAAAGCCGACAAGGAGGAGACGCTGGGGGCTGCGCGCCCCCAGACCTGCGCCAGGGCGGTGACCGCCCTGGACCCGCAACTGGCGATATTACTTTGTTAGAATAAGCGGATAAGCTTCGCCTGCCGCGCTGGGGTTACGAAAAGTTAGAGGGCTTCTGGCCCAAGAAAGTTTCCCCGGATGCAAAGCATCCGGATTGGCGGCTTTGCCGCCGGGCCAGAAGCACCACGGTACCAAGTCATACTTCCGCGTTCCTTCAAGCACCAGCGGAACCAAGCTAATTCGTTTTTTCGAGCAATATCCGCTATTGAGGTCCAGGAGATGAAATCTCCTGGTTCAGGGGTACAGGGGGCTGAAGAAGCCCCCTGCCTCGTTATTGCTTTTTACCCTTCACAACATAGCTGTTAATACTTATAAACCTTTGCAGGAAAAAAGCCGCATGGTACGTACACCATGCGGCAAGTTTTTTACAGGGATTACAGCTGAGGACCGGCGGCGACCAGAGCCTTGCCCGCTTCGTTGCCTTCGTACTTGACGAAGTTCTTGATGAAGCGGCTGGACAGATCCTTGGCTTTTTCTTCCCAGACGGAAGGATCGGCGTAGGTGTCGCGGGGGTCGAGGATGGCGGGATCCACGCCGGGCAGTTCGGTGGGCACTTCAAAGTTGAAGTAGGGGATCTTCTTGGTGGGGGCTTTGAGGATATCGCCGTTCAGGATGGCGTCGATGATGCCGCGGGTATCTTTGATGGAGATGCGCTTGCCGGTGCCGTTCCAGCCGGTATTGACCAGGTAAGCCTTGGCGCCGCTCTTTTCCATCTTCTTGACCAGTTCCTCGGCGTACTTGGTGGGATGCAGTTCCAGGAAGGCCTGGCCGAAGCAGGCGGAGAAGGTGGGGGTGGGCTCGGTGATGCCGCGCTCGGTGCCGGCCAGCTTGGCGGTGAAGCCGGACAGGAAGTAATACTTGGTCTGTTCGGGGGTCAGCACGGAAACGGGAGGCAGCACGCCGAAGGCGTCAGCGCTCAGGAAGATCACGTTCTTGGCGGCGGGGCCGGAAGAGGTGGGCCGCACGTTCTTCACGATCTTTTCGATGTGCTCGATGGGATAGGACACGCGGGTGTTTTCGGTGACGGACTTGTCGGCGAAGTCGATCTTGCCGCTTTCGTCCAGGGTCACGTTCTCCAGCAGCGCGTCGCGGCGGATGGCGTTGTAAATGTCGGGCTCGGAATCCTTGTCCAGGTTGATGACCTTGGCATAGCAGCCGCCTTCAAAGTTGAACACGCCGTTGTCGTCCCAGCCGTGCTCGTCGTCGCCGATCAGCAGGCGTTTGGGGTCGGTGGACAGGGTGGTCTTGCCGGTGCCGGAGAGGCCGAAGAAGATGGCAGTGTTTTCGCCCTTCATGTCGGTGTTGGCGGAGCAGTGCATGGAGGCGATGCCCTTGAGGGGCAGATAGTAGTTCATCATGGAGAACATGCCCTTCTTCATTTCGCCGCCGTACCAGGTGTTCAGAATGACCTGCTCCCGGCTGGTCACGTTGAAGGCCACCACGGTTTCGCTGTTCAGGCCCAGTTCCTTATACTGCGCGCACTTGGCCTTGGAGGCGGTGTACACGATGAAGTCGGGCTGGAAGTTTTCTTCCTCTTCCTTGCTGGGCTTGATGAACATGTTGCGCACGAAGTGGGCCTGCCAGGCCACTTCCATCATGAAGCGAACGGCCATGCGGGTGTCCTTGTTGGCACCGCAGAAAGCGTCCACGACGTACAGCTTCTTGCCGCTCAGCTCTTCCTGGGCCAGCTTCTTGACGGTTTCCCAGGTTTCCTTGGTCATGGGATGGTTGTCGTTCTTGTATTCGTCGCTGGTCCACCACACGGTGTCCTTGCTGTTTTCGTCCATGACGATGTACTTGTCCTTGGGGGAACGGCCGGTGTAAATGCCGGTCATCACGTTCACGGCGCCCAGTTCGCTTTCCTGGCCCTTGTCAAAACCGGTCAGGGAAGGATCCATTTCGTCCTTATACAGCAGTTCATAGGAGGGATTGTACACGATTTCCTTGGTGCCGGTGATGCCATACTTGGTCAGATCGATGTTGCCCATGTGAAAAACCCCTTTTCTGATAAAAATGTGGATAGGATAAATGATTGGTCAGGAGAGGTGGAAGGCCCAACCTTTCCCATATACATAATAGCACAAACCCCGGCGCGGGTCAATAAAAAAATCGGCGACGATGCAGAACGCTGCAATCAAACAAAAACCGCTGTGATATGCTGCGGCCCGGACAGCTGTCCAAGCTCCCAGAATGTCTCGAAGGGCTTCAGTTCTTCGATTAAAATCCGGCGGCATATACGTCAACGAAGCCGAAGCGCACGACGGTCAGGCGCGCCGCTTATCGCGCAGCCGGGCGGAAGCCTCAGGGAAGGCAGCAGGAGGATTGCTTCATTTATAAATATGCAGCTATAAAAAAAATTCCAGGCATCAAAAGATGCCTGGAACGCGATTATTGCAGCAAATGGATGGTTTGGGAAGCGATTCGCTTCGAGTCTTTTTTTCTATTGGGCAGCGTTTGCGCCGCCGGCACGGACGAATTCCAGCCGCAGGTTTTCCCCCGTCCATTGCAGGAATAACGCTTTGAGCTGTTCGCAGGAGGATTTCCAGGCTTGCTCCATGCAATCGGGATCATCCAAATACGCTTTCCGGCAGGCGTTCTGCTGTCCGTTCAGCAAGGACTGGTATCTGTCCTGGGTGGACAGGTTCCAGAAGTCCCGGTTTTCCACTTTGCCGGTCACTTCAAAACGGTCGTAGAGCATCTCGGGTTCAGGCACGGTCACCACCAGCCGGGTTTCCTCCGGCGTCAGCGTGACCTTTTCAAGCTTCACGCCCAGGCCGATTTCATAAGTATAGGGCACTGTGATGTGGCTGACGCTGCCGATGAGCTTTGCTCTGATGTCCCCGTCCAGCGTGCCTGTATCGGTATTGCGCAGGGCAATCAGCTCGCCGACCTCCTGCATTTCATGGGTTAATTGGGTTGCGGTCTGCTGATAGTCGATGTGAAACAGCATCCGGTTCAGCCACGCTGTAATATAGGGAGAAAAATAGCTCGCCAGCACAATGGCCAAGGCCAGCGCCACAATCAAACCGATCTTCCTGGGCAGCCAGGTAAGCGCCCGCCTGCCGCCGCGCCGACGGCGATCGTATTGTTCCTCCTGGACATATTTATCTTTCATGCTGTCACATCCATTCTTCTGCCAGAACCAACAGATAAATGATCCCGCGAATTATGTTATACGCGATCGCCAGATAACCAACCGCCATCACAAAATAATTCCAGATCCGCCTGGGACCCCATCTCCGCCTGCGCCTGCGCACCGGAGGCCGTTCATTCGGGGGTGTATGCATGCTGTCACGCCTCCTGCTTACTCTGCTGTCTGCCGCTTTCCTTTGTATGAAAGAACGCGGAAAAACGCGGCGGTTCACGCCGCAATTTCATTATACAACAATTTCGTCATGATTTCTACATCTTTTTGAAATATTTATTTTTTCCCTGTATATCTTTCCGATGCGGATGAAAAACAATAAAAAAACTGAAAAAAGAATATTTTTTACTTGATTACCATAAAATGGTATATTATAATGCAATTGGTCAAATTCGATGCTCGCTTACGCCGCATCGAAGGAGAAGGACGGATCCCCTCTCCGTTCTTCTCCCCATTTTTTATTTACCCGGCAATTCGTGCTTGAACATGATTCAACAGGAATACCGGAACTGATGCAGGAGCGGATGGTATCCGCTCTTTTTATTGTCCGCGTGGGACTGTATTCCATGAAAGATGGACAAATTGGTCACTGCTTATCCATTGAATGAATATCATAAATCAGATAAAATAGGATAGAGTGATTGAATCTGTACAGCAACAAGATGTACAGAAGGAAAATACAACATAAGGAGGACTCGTTTCGTATGCTTCGCAAAAAACGCTGTGTGGCCATGCTGCTGGCCGGAGGCCAAGGCAGCCGGTTGGGTATTCTGACGAAACACGTGGCCAAACCAGCCGTGCCCTTTGGCGGCAAGTACCGGATCATTGACTTCCCCCTGTCCAACTGCTCCAATTCCGGCGTGGACGTGGTGGGCGTGCTGACGCAGTACCGTCCCCTGGAATTGAACGCCTATATCGCCAGCGGCGCTCCCTGGGATCTGGACTTGGTCAATGGCGGCGTGTTCGTGCTGCCCCCCTACCAGACCGGCAAGACCGGCGAATGGTACAAGGGTACCGCCAACGCGATCTACCAGAACATTTCCTTCATCGATCAGTATGATCCCGATTATGTGCTCATCCTCTCCGGCGACCATATCTACAAGATGGACTACGCCGCCATGGTGGCCCACCACGAAAGCCACAATGCCGACGCCACCATCGCCGTGCGTCAGGTGCCCTGGGAAGAAGCCCCGCGCTTTGGCATCATGAACACCGACGCGAACGACAACATTATCGAGTTTGAAGAGAAGCCCGCTCATCCAAAGTCCAACAACGCATCCATGGGTGTGTACGTGTTCACCTGGGCAAAGCTGCGCAAGTACCTGACCGAAGATGAACAGAACCCCAATTCCCAGAACGACTTCGGCAAGAACATCATCCCCGCCATGCTGGCCGAAGGCCAGAAGCTGGTGGCCTATTCCTTCAATGACTATTGGAAGGACGTGGGCACCATTGAAAGCCTGTGGGAAGCCAACATGGATCTGCTGGAAGACCATCCCGAAATTGATCTGCACGACAAGAAATTCCGCATCTATGCCCGGAACCTGGGCATGATTCCCCAGTATGTGGCCGATACTGCCAAGGTGGAAAACTGCCTGATCACCGAAGGCTGCGATGTTCGCGGCACTGTGATCCATTCCATCCTCTCTTCCGGCGTAGTGGTGGAGGAAGGCGCGCAGGTGATCGACAGCGTGATCATGCCCGGCGCGAAGATCGAAAAGGGCGCTATCGTGCGCCGTGCCATCGTGGCGGAGGACGCTGTAGTTTCCGCAAACGCGATTGTGGGCGAAGGCGCGGGGCTCATCGCCGTAGTCGGCAATGGCGCTGTGGTTCCCTCTGACGGCAGGATTTCAGCCGGCGAACAATTCGGTGAGTGATTCAGGAGGATACGACCGTGAAAAATATCATGGGAATTATTTATACAGCTGACCGCGACAATCAGCTGAAGGAGCTGACGGCCGACCGCGCCGTGGCAGCCGTGCCCCTTTGCGGCCGGTACCGCTTGATCGACTTCCCCCTGTCCGCCATGGTGGACAGCGGCATCCGCAACATCGGCGTTATTACCCAGAAGAATTACAACAGCCTGATGGATCACCTGGGCTCCGGCCGTGAATGGGATCTGCACGGCAAGCGCGCCGGGCTGGTGTTCCTTCCTCCTTTTACCAACAACAACGTAGGCGTGTACTCCGGGTTCCTGGACGCTATCCATGCCAACCTGCATTATCTGCGCCGCAGCAAGGAGCGGTATGTGGTTTCCACCGATACGCATATGCTCTTTACCGCTCGGTTTGACGACATGGTGGCGGCGCATGAAGCTTCCGGAGCCGACATTACCCTGATGTATTCCAAGGATCCCGGTACCCGCCGCAACGGCGCGGGCCGCTACATCCAGGTGGAAGAAGACGGCCGTGTGTCCGCCCTCGAATCCGACCCCTCCACCCCCCATCTGCCCTACACCTATCTGGAAGCCTTCTGCATCCGCCGCGAGCTGCTGATCACCCTGGTGGACGAAACCGTGTCTCAGGGCTATCACCACCTGACCCGCGACGTGCTGATGGAAGCCATTGCCAAGCGCACCCTGAAGGTGCATGGCTTTGAGAATCCGGGCCGTGCCTGGTATCTGGATTCCGTGCAGAGCTACTTCAAAGCCTCCATGGAATTGCTGAACCGCGACACCCGCGCCGACCTGTTCTCTGCCGACCGTCCCGTGCTGACCAAGCTGCGCGATGAGATGCCCACCCACCACTGCGCCGGCGCAAAGGTGAAGAACAGTCTGATCGCAGACGGCTGTATTATCGAAGGCACTGTCGAAAACTGCATTCTGTTCCGCGGCGTCCATATCGCCAAGGGCGCTGTGGTGCGCAACTGCATCATCATGCAGGACAGCAAGGTTCTCGAGGACGCCGAGCTGCAATACTGCATCATGGATAAGCAGGCCACCATTCAGCCCAAGGGCCGTCTGCTGGCCACGGAAAGCTATCCCATCGTGGTGGCGAAGAATTATACGGTGTGATAAAAGGGAATAGGGAATAGGGATTAGGCATTAGATTCGTAATACAATTGGAATGCTGCCTATTGCCTACTGCCTAATGCCTAATATCTTACGCGGGCGGATGGCTGCATGCGTCCGTCCGCGTTTTGCATGAATGGAGGAAGGCAAGTTGAAAATTCTGTTTACCGCTTCGGAATGCGTACCTTTTGTAAAAACCGGCGGTCTGGCGGACGTGGTGGGCGCGCTGGCCCCCGTGCTGGCAGCCAAGGGCAACGACGTTCGCGTGATGCTGCCCCTGTACAGCGCCATTCCCGAACAGTACGTGAATGAAATGAAGCACGAACTGGACTTTGAAGTGGAGCTGGGCTGGCGCAAGCAGTACTGCGGCATCGAGTCCCTGGTGAAGGACGGCGTGACCTACTACTTTGTCGACAATAAGTATTATTTCGGCCGCAGCTATATCTACGGCATGGGCGGCGACGAGCATGAGCGTTTCGGCTTCTTCTGCCGCGCCGTGCTCAATTCCCTGACCCTGCTCAATTTCCAGCCTGACATCCTGCATGCCCATGACTGGCAGAGCGGCATGATTCCCGCCCTGCTCCGCATCCAGTATGACGACGTGGAATTCTATCACAAGATCCGCACTGTGTTCACCATCCACAATCTGCAGTATCAGGGCATTTTCGCCATCGGCGATGTGCAGGACATTCTGGGCATCGAGGACGAATATTTCACCAACGACAAGCTGGAATGCTACGGCTGCGCCAACTTCATGAAGGCCGCGCTGGTGTACGCGGATGAAATCACCACCGTCAGCCCCTCCTACGCCGAAGAAATCCAGACCGCTTATTACGGCGAGCGCATGGACGGCCTGCTCCGCGCCAAGAAGCAGCATCTCTCCGGCGTGCTCAACGGCATCGACGTGAGCGAATACGACCCCGCCACCGACCCGCTGATCGCCGCCAAATTCACCGTGGACGATCTGAGCGGCAAAGCCGAGTGCAAGCGCGCTTTGCAGGAAGAGCTGGGCCTGGATGTGAAGGCCGACACCCCCATCATGGCCATCATCAGCCGCCTGAGCAACCAGAAAGGCCTGGATCTGGTGGACCGCGTGATCGCCGAAATCATGGAAGAGGACGTGCAGCTGGTGGTGCTGGGCATGGGTGACGCGAAATACGTCAACCTGTTCAGCTGGGCCGAGCAGCAGTATCCCGGCCGTGTGGCCGCCCGGTTCAAGATGGACGTGAACCTGGCTCACCGCATCTATGCCGGTGTGGATATGTTCCTCATGCCTTCCCAGTTCGAGCCCTGCGGCCTAAGCCAGATGATCTCCCTGCGCTACGGCACCCTGCCCATCGTGCGCGAGACCGGCGGCCTGCGGGACACCGTGCTGTCCTACAATGAACAGAATGGCGCGGGCAACGGCTTCTCCTTCTTCAACTACAACGCCCATGACATGCTCTATGTCATCCGCCGGGCCATCTTCTACTACAAGCAGCAGCCCGAAATCTGGAAGACCCTGCAGGTTCGCGCCATGAGCGGTGATTATTCCTGGAGCCACAGCGCGGAAATGTACATGTCCCTGTATCGGGATATGCTCAATCCTCCGGCCCCCAAGGAAGAAGAAGCGCCTAAAGCCGAGGAGCCCGCTCCGGTGAAAAAGCCCCGGGCAAAAAAGGTGAAAGCGGAAGAACCCAAGGCCGAAGAGCCCGTGAAGAAGCCCCGGGGCCGCAAGCCCAAGGCGGAAGCCGCCGAAGCGCCCAAGGTGGAGGAACCCGTGAAAAAGCCCCGGGGCCGCAAGCCCAAGGCGGAAGCCGCCGAAGCGCCCAAGGTGGAAGAACCCGTGAAAAAGACCCGTGCCAAGAAGGACAAAGCAGAAGAAGCGCCCGCTCCCGAAGCGCCCGCCAAGAAGCCCCGGGGCCGCAAGCCCAAGGCGGAAACGAAATAAGATTTGTTTTTTAACAGCCGTGTTTTCAAGGACGATTTTCAAATATAACAAAAGGGAACGCTGGGGGCTGCGCGCCCCCAGACCTGCGCCAAGGCGGTGACCGCCCTGGACCCGCTTCTGGCGAAATAACGTGGCTGGGAAAAGCAGGCAAGTTCCGCCTGCGGCGTTGGGGTTACGGAAAGTTTGAGGGCTTCTGGCACAAGAAAGCCCGGGAACATCCGAGGGGGAAAGTTCACTTTCCCCCTCGGATGTTCCCGGGCTTTCCCCGGATGCAAAGCATCCGGGTTGGCGGCTTCGCCGCCGGGCCAGAAGCACAACGGCACCAAGACAGACTTCCGCGTTCCTCCTCGTTTCTGCGGGAACCGAGTTAGCTTTACTATTCAAGCAGTTTCCGCTATTGAGGTCCAGGAGATGAAATCTCCTGGTGCAGGTGCACGAGGGCCGCATAGGCTCTCGCCTCGTCGTTACCCATCACAACACGACTGTTAACAGAATTGAATCAAGAAAATGATACAAACCCATCCATTTTCCGCTTGACCCGGAAAACGGATAGAGGTATAATAAGGCCAACCGTCGGAAAGGTTTTCCGCTCCCCAATTTCATAGAAAGGAAGTATTTCTCCATGAAAAAACTGTTGGCTCTTGCGCTGGCGCTGGTAATGGCGCTTTCTCTGTGCTCCTTTGCTTCCGCTGAGGATTACACCATCCGTATTTATTCCAACTCCAACTCCACAGAGCGCGTGAACTGGCTGATCAACGCCGCCAAGGAAGCGGGCTTCTCCATCTCTATCGACGACAACTCCGTCATTTCCGGCGACACCGCCGCGGTGCAGGCCGCCAATGAAAACAAGGACGGCGACATCCTGTTCGGCCTGAACGAAACCCGTTGGGGCCAGGTCATCGGCGGCACCTATGAAAACCTGAAAATCGCCGATTGGACTCCCTCCTGGGCCAGCGAAGTGGGCGACTTCAAATATGACGGCAAAGCCTACGGCATCGTGATCCAGAACGTGCTGATGCTCTACCGCAACGACGAATTCGGCACCAACGGCAACGAGCTGCACTTTGACCACTGGGCCGACATCGTGAACAGCGGCTACACCTGGTATCGCCAGGGCAAGGTCGGCGGCACCACCAACGCCAACATCAACAGCGCCATGCTGTATGCCTTCACCGATCCCGCCTCTCCCGCCGGCGGCATCTCCGTGGACGGCTGGAAGACCCTGTGGCAGTACTGCCAGAACGGCGTGTTCACCGGCGACAGCTACGGCTTCGATCCCCTGAATCGCGGCGACGTGCAGATCGGCACCTTCTATTCCTCCTCCCTGTTCGGCAAGATCGACACCGCCGCCGACAATTCCCAGCATCCCCTGAAGGGCGTTCTGGAACCTGAAAACTGGGCGCTGGTGGATATCGCCGACGGCACCTACTACATCGCCGAGTATCTGGGCATCATCGACCGCGCCGACCGTACCGACGCGCAGACCGAAGTCGTGAAAGCCTTCGCCGAATGGTTCGGCTCCGCCGCTGTGCAGGCTGCCTGGGCTGACGAATTCGACAGCTATCCCTGCAACACTGTGGCCGCCGCCGAAATCTACGACGAGACCCCGGCCATCTACACCATCAAGAACTTTGCCCTGAACAAGGTGGAAGGCACCGATATGACCTACGCCGAATACGTTGGCGCCCACACCAAGGAATGGACCAACATCATGACCAACCTGGGCTTCTACTGGGCCGACAACAGCGCCGCCCCCGCGGAACCCGCCTGGGATACCCTGGATTGGGCAACCCTGACGCAGGCCGCTCAATAATCCAAACGAAACCGGAAGGCGCGCCTGACCTCTCAGGCGCGCCATCCTTTTGTTTCATAACTGTTCAGTCGCTACGAGGACGGGGCAGGGGGCTTCTTCAGCTCCCTCAACCCCTGAACCAGAGGGTTTCACCCTCTGGACTCCAGTAGGCGAATGCGCCCGCATGGAAAAGAAGACAAGCTCCGCCTGCTGCGCTGGAAGTTACGAAAGTATGGAGCTTCTGGCCCAATAAAGCCGGGAAAATCCGAGGGGGAAAGTGATCTTTCCCCTACGGATCATTCCCGTGCTTTCCCGGATGCGTCGCATCCGGGATGGGCGGCTTCGCCGCCGGGCCAGAAGCACAGTTGCGTCAAGTGGAACTTCCGCGTTCCTACCTGTAACAGCGGAAACCTGGTTAAGTTTATAAGTCCACTCTCATCCGCTATTGCGGGTCCAGGGTACTCAGTACCCTGGTGGGGTGCGGGGCAACGCCCCGCCGTTCCTTTCATGATTTATATGTTCTCAATGCGCGCCTGAACAGATGCTTACCACCAAAGGAGTGACCGCAATGGCAGACCAAGCCGCCAACATGATCGAGCTGAAAGAAATCGTGGTAAAATTCGGCGATTTTGAAGCGCTGCACAATATCAACGTGGACGTGAAGCAGGGCGAGTTTTTCACATTCCTCGGCCCCTCTGGCTGCGGGAAGACCACCACGCTGCGCACCATCACCGGGTTCATCGAGCCGGTGAGCGGTACGGTAAACGTGAACGGCAAAGACATTACCCACGTGCCGATCGAAAAGCGCAACATCGGCATCGTGTTCCAGAGCTACGCCCTGTTCCCCACCATGACGGTGTACGACAACATCGCATTCGGCCTGAAAATCCAGAAGCTGAAAAAGCCGGAGATCGACGCGAAGGTGCGGGACATCGCCAAAAAGGTAGACCTGACCGACGAGCAGCTGCAAAAGGCCGTCAGCCAGCTGTCCGGCGGCCAGCAGCAGCGTGTCGCCATCGCCCGCGCGCTGGTCACCGGCCCCGCCATCATCTGCATGGACGAGCCGCTTTCCAACCTGGACGCCAAGCTGCGGGTGCAGCTGCGCAACGAATTGAAGAAAATGCAGCGGGATTTCGGCATCACCACCATCTACGTGACCCACGACCAGGAAGAAGCCTTGACGCTTTCCGACCGCATCGCCGTGTTCAATAAGGGCTACATCGAGCAGATCGGCACGCCCAACGAAGTGTATAACCACAGCAAGACGGAATTTGTGTGCAACTTCATCGGCGACATCAACAAGGTGGAGGACGAGCTGGCGACGAAGCTGGACCTGGATAAGCACCAGAACCACTTCATCCGCCTGGAGCGTATCCGCGTGAACCGCGAAGCCCAGGAGGGGGAAGTCTCCCTGCCCGGCGCCATTGAAAGCCGCGAATACTACGGCCTGTATATCAAGTATTACATCCGCTGCGCCGGACAGATCATCAAGGTGATCGAGCGCAACGACGGCATCAACCTCTACGAACCGGGCCAGCAGGTCACCGTGGGCATCCATGTCCGCAACCTGATGAGCTATCCCCGGCAGTGAAGGGAGGCGCGGCCATGTCCACCCTGAACAAAAAGCCGGAAACCAGGCTGAATGCTTCCCTGATCTGGAAAGTGTTCGGCATCGCCTTCTTCGTCTACCTGTTTTTCGGTTTCATGCTGCTGCCCTGCCTGAACACCCTCACCTCCATCTTTACCGTCAAGGACCCCACCACCGGAGCCATCGACCCCTGGGCGGTCATCCGCTTCTTTTTCGCGGGCAACATGCCCAAGTTCGTGCTGAACTCCCTGAAGCTGGCCGTTTGCTTGGTGGTGACGGTCAACATCGTGGGCATCTCCATCGTGCTGCTGACGGAGTATTTTGACATCAAAGGCGCGAAGATCCTGCGGCTGGGCTATATGACCACGCTGATTTACAGCGGCGTCGCGCTGGTGACGGGCTATCTGTTCCTGTACGACAGCGACGGCATCATGACCACCTGGCTGTCCGGCATTTTCCCCGGCATGAACAAAAACTGGTTTACAGGCTTCAACTCCGTGCTGTTCACCATGACCTTCGCCTGCACCAGCAACCACGCGCTGTTCTTCCGCAACGCCATTCGGGCCATTGACTACAACACCGTCGAAGCCGCGCGGAACATGGGCGCGTCGCCCTTCAAGGTGCTTTTGAAGGTCGTTTTCCCCACCCTGATTCCGACCCTGTTCTCCCTGACAGTCATGACGTTCATCACCGGCCTTTGCGCCATGAGCGCCCCCACCCTGCTGGGGTACGACTCCATCAACCCCGAGATCGTGCGCCTGGCCGGTTCCTCCGTGGCGGACGAGAGCTTTCCCCAGGCCCGCGCCGCCCTGCTGTCCATCATCCTGGCCATGTTCACCATCTTGCTGCTGACGGTGCTGTCCTCCTATGAGCGCAAGGGACATTACCTGTCGGTCAGCAAGACCAAGGCCAAGCTGCAAAAGCAGAAGATCGCCAACCCGGTGGCCAACGTGCTGGCGCACATCTACGCCTACGTGCTGTTCGTGATTTACATGACCCCCGTGGTGATGATCGTGCTGTTCGCGTTCCAGAACTATCCCTCCCTGCGCAGCAAAACGCTGGGAATGGATCAGTGGACGCTGATCAACTTCTTCGGCAGCCAGGACTTTGAGTTCATGACCAACCGCGGCAAATACCGCACGCGGCCCGGAGCCATCAGCGGTTTGTTCGCCAATACGGACACGGTGGGCGGCATTCGCCTGAGCTTCGTGCTGTCCGCCATCGCGGCGGCGCTGGCCTGCGTGATCGTGGTGGTAGCGGTCAACTACATCTTCAAAAACAAGGGCAAAAAGCGCGGCGTGGTGCTGGAATACAGCCTGCTGTTCCCCTGGCTTCTGCCCACCATCCTGATCTGCTACAGCTACCGCACCTACTTCAACTCCACCGACGTGTGGTACGTGCTGGGCCAGAACCTGTACATGCGTGAGAACGTGCGGTTCCTGATCGTGATGGCCTACACCGTGGTGAAGCTGCCCTTCGCCCTGCGCATGGTGAAGGCGGCCTTCTACGCCATTGACGAGGAGCTGGAGGACGCCGCGCGGAACTTAGGCGCGTCGCCGCTGGTCACGTTCCTAAGGGTGAAGCTGCCCATCGTACTGCCAAGCGTTTTGGCCGTGTTCGCGCTGAACTTTAACGCCCTGTTCACGGAGTACGACATGAGCGCCACCTTCCAAAGCAGCTACGGAAAATCCTACGCCATGGTCATCCAGAACATGTGCCACGACGAAGGCCGCGACGGCTACAACGTGAACGCCTCCGGCCGCCGCTGCGCCTCCACCGTGTTCATCATGATCATCAGCGGTCTGATCCTCTACCTGGTCTACGGCGTGGGCGCCCGCGACCTGGGCGAACGCCTGGAGCGCCGGGCTAAGCGCAAGGCATTCTTCCAGAAGCTGTTTGGCCGCAAAAAAGCGGCTTGACAGGGTGTATCAATAAAGTTAAAAGAAAACAGTCGGCTTTGTCCGGCTGTTTTCTTTTTGTCAAGTCCCGCGGGGGACAGGGGTCAGATCACGTGCCTGTTTTTCCATTTTCCGCTGCGGAAGCGTGCGATGTCCAGCCCGGCCTTGATGCACCAGTCCAGCGCCATGGCCAGGGCGATGCCGATCACCCCCATGCTCAGCCAGAGGGCCAGGACAAAGGAGAGCAGCGTACGGCACACGACGGTGGAAAAGAGGGACGCCCACATGGTGAATTTCACGTCTCCGGCAGCCCGAAGCCCGGCAGACAGGGGCATGGCGAAGGGCTGCACCGTGGCGGAAAACAGGTTGTGGATGGCGACGATGATCAGGATCAGCCGCTTGGTTTCATCGCTCAGGTCATAGAGAGGTAAAAGCAGCGGCGTCAAAATCATGACCGCCGCGTTCCACAGCGCCGCCAGGACAATGGAAAGCCGGGTCAGCTTGCGCATATACCATTCCGCCGCTTCCTGGTCTTTCGCGCCGACGCACTGACCGATGACCGTGATGAATACCGTGCTCATGGCCGTGCCCATGCAGGCGGCCAGGGACCAGAAGGTCTGGCCGGTGGAGTTGGCGGCGATCTGGGATGTGCCGAAGGTGGCCACCAGAATGCCCAGCACCACCTTGGCGGCCTGGAACAGGGTGTTTTCCACGGAATTGGGGATGGCCACGCCCAAAATCCGCTTGCTCATTTCCGGGTTCAGCCGCAGGATGTGCTTCCATTCCACGGATACGTCCTGTTTCTTTTGAAAGCACAGCGCCGTCATCACCGCCGCCGCCACATACCAGGAAATCGTAGTGGGCCAGGCCACGCCCGCCGCGCCGGCATGAAGCACGAAAATGCCGATAGCATTGCCCGCCACGTTCACCAGGTTCGCCAGCAGGGACACTTTCATCGTCACGGACGTTTTCCCCATGGTGCGGTAAATCGCCGCGCCCGCGTTATAGACCGCGTTGGCCGGGAAGGACAGGGCCACGATCCACATGTAGGTTTTGCAGGCGGCCATGGTCGCCGCTTCCGTACGGGGATACATGATCTCCAGCAGGGCTGAGCCGAACAGAAGCATCAGCGCCATGCAGACGAGGGACACCAGCCCGGCCAAATGAAAAATCTGGGAGGCTGCCAGATTGCTTTTTTCCCGGTCTTTGCTGCCGATGTACTGGGCCACCACCACGGAGCCGCCCGCGGAAATGGCGGTAAACAGATAAATGAAGATCGTGTAAATCATGGTATCCAGACCGACGCCCGCCACTACGGCCTCGCCCGCGTAGCTCACCATCATGGTATCCGCCAGACCTACCACCATCTGCAAAAGCTGCTCCACCACCAGCGGAACGATCATCGCTTTGAGCATCCTGTCGGTAAAAATTTTCTGATGCTCCGCGATCTGATACCTGGGTTCGATCAATTTATGTAAAATATTCATCTGTATCCATCCTCTGACGGCCTGCATCGGCGGTTTTTATATAAACAGGAAGACATCTGTTTCTTGCTTTTTCATTGTAGCTGAAAGCGGAATTCGTTGCAAGTGTTTTATGATGATTTATCAAATCGCAGGAACCGCCGCTTCCGGACGGCGGAAACGTGAACGGAAACATGAAACGGTTCTTCTGCAAGAGAAAAGAATAACATTTACAAAAATCCATTGACAGAATCAGTAAACAATACTATAATGACGTTGAATGGTTGGTCATAATGTTATGTTTTTTTCCGAATGCCTCATGAATCTGGGAGAGGCAGCTTTTCATTTGTACGTTTTGGCTTGTGAGGCCATAACAAATATTTTAAGGAGGAACCTGAACATGTCCAAGAAAATCCTGGCTATGCTCCTTGCGGCGGTCATGCTGCTGGGCACCTTCGGCGCGTTCGCCGAAGAAGTGAAGGACCTGCCCCGTGAAGAAACCCTGTACTTCGGCGGCCAGCAGTGGGACCCCATCGTTGGCTACAACCCCCTGGGCGACAACATGAACAACGGTCTGATCCTGTCCGCTGCTCCCCGCGGCACCCGTACCGTGATGTTTGAAACCCTGTATATGTACAACGGCCTGGACGGCAAGCTCTATCCCCTCCTGGCTGACGGCGACTATGCCTGGAACGACGACCTGACGGTCCTGACCCTCAAGATCAAGCCCGCCGCCAAGTGGTCCGATGGCAAGCCCGTTACCGCTGACGACGTGGTCGCCACCTGGGACGTGAGCACCAAGATCCAGAACGGCACCTACACCGGCTATGCTCCCTACATCGAAGGCATCGAGAACGTGGACGGCGCTGTCGTGATCAAGGCCAAGCTGAATGACGAAGGCAAGCCCGCCAACCCCCTGCAGGTGCTGAACTTCCTGTGCGGCGTGTACATCGTGCAGAAGGACTGGGCGGAAGGCCTGTGCGCCAAGCACAATGACGATCAGACCGCCATCCGCACCGATCCCACCCCCGACGCTGTGTACTCCGGCCCCTATGGCCCCTACTTCGCCAATGACCAGCTGGTTGCCTTCGTGCGCAACGACAACTACTGGGGCCAGGATGCCTCCATGTGGGGCAAGCTGCCCGCTCCCAAGTATCTGGCCCACACCATCTACAAGGACAACGACGCCACCCTGGTTGCCTTCCAGGCCGGCCAGATCGACGTGAACCAGCAGTTCATCGCCAATGTGCAGAAGCTGTGGGAAGAACAGGGCCTGCCCATTGCCACCTACTCTGACGAACCCCCGTATGGCATCTGCGCCACCATGCCTACCGCCTGGTACAACATGGACATCCCCGTGATGCAGGTCAAGGAAGTCCGCAAAGCCATCGCTATGGCCGTGGACTATGACAACATCATCGAAAACGCCATGACCAACCAGAGCCCCTCCTTCGCGGACGTGCCGCGTTCCGTGATGAACCCCACCGCCGGTGAACAGGCCATGTACGACCACGAGGCCGTGAAGGATCTGCAGTGGGTCGGCAAGGACTATGAAGGCGCCAAGGCTCTGCTGGATGCCGCTGGCATCGTGGACAGCGACGGCGACGGCTGGCGTGAATACGAAGGCAAGAAGATCAGCCTGAAGGCCTGCTGCCCCGACGGCTGGACCGACTGGCAGGCTGCCATGAACATGGTTGCCGAAGCCGGCAAGGCCATCGGCATTGAAATCATCGCCACCTTCCCCACCTGGGATCAGTATCAGACCGTGTTCACCAAGGGCGCTCAGACTGAATACGAAATCTTCATGTGGAGCCCCGCCGGCGCCGAACCCGCCGCTCCCTGGAGCCGCGTGCGCGCCTTCATGAGCAGCGAATTCGTTGGCGTTGACAACAACTGGAGCGGCAACTTCGGCCACTACAAGAATGAACGCATCGACGAGATCATCAAGCAGATCCCGCTGACCACCGACGAAGCTGAACTGAAAGCCCTGTACACCGAAGCCACCAAGATCTATCTGGACGAAGTGCCTTCCTTCTCCCTGATGTATCGTCCCGAAGTGTTCCACGCTGTGAACGAGACTGTTTGGACCGGCTATCCTGAAAAGGACGACGGCAACAACATCCCGCCCATGGACTGCACCGACGGTTACGGCATTGCTGCCCTGTACAATCTGGAACTTGTAAAGTAATCCTACATTGACTGGCGGCCATGATCCTGCCCCATAGGGTCATGGCCGCCTTTTCAATCGGGAGGAGGGAGAGAAACCGATGACTAAAGGGATGCGGAAATACTTCAAAAAGAAGATTTTCTGGTTTGTCATCACCTTTATCGCCGCCGTGGTGCTGAATTTTATTCTGCCGCGGCTCATGCCGGGCGACCCGGTCAATTCCATTGTTGGTAAAAACATCAGCCCCGGCGCGACCCAGGAACAGGTTCAGGAGCAGATTACCTATTATAAGCATCAGTTCGGCCTGGACAAGAACATCTTCGGTCAGTTCTGGGACTTTGTGAAAAACGCCTTCAACGGCACCTTCGGCGTCAGCTACAGCCAGTATCCGCGTCTGGTGTCCGATATCATCGGCTCCAGCATCTGGTGGACGGTGGCGCTGCAATTGCCCGCCATTCTGGTGGGCTGGCTGCTGGGCAACCTGCTGGGCGCGCTGGCAGCCTACAAGCGCAGCTTCTATGACAAAGCGCTGATGCCGCTCACGCTGTTCTTCAGCGCGATTCCCGCGTTCGGCGCGTCCGTTATCTTGCTGGTGATCTTCGCGGTCACGCTCGGCTGGGCGCCGGTCAACGGCGCGTTTGACCCCGGCATGATTCCCGGGTTCAACTGGAAATTCATTTCTTCCGTCATTGCGCACTATCAGCTGCCCTTCTGGTCCATCGTGCTGATTTCCATCGGCGGCCAGGCAGTTGGTATGCGCTCCATGTCCATCTACGAATTAAACGCGGACTACGTAAAATATGCCCGCTTCCTGGGCATTAAGGATAAAAAGATCGTGCGCTATGTGTTCCGCAACGCCATGCTGCCCCAGGTTACCGGCCTGGCCATGAGCATCGGCTCCATGGTCGGCGGCGCGCTGGTAGCCGAGACCATTTTCAGCTATCCCGGCCTGGGCATGTCCATGTATGCGGCGATCAACTCCTCGGACTATCCCGTGATCTCCGCCTGTACGCTGATCATCACCATCATGGTATTGATTGCCAGCTTCATGCTCGATATTATCTATGCGTTCATTGACCCGCGTGTCAAGGCTGCGCAGTTTGATTAAGGAGGTGAGAGAGATATGAAAAATACATTGAAAAACGTTTTCCATTCTCCTCGTTTCCTGGTGGGCTTTATCATCTTCATGTGCATCCTGCTGACGGTTCTGATCTATCCCTACTTCGTGCACCGCGATCCGCTGCAGGGCCTGGGCAAAGGCTTCCTGGCTCCCGGTACTTATGTGTCCGTTTATGACACGAACAACACAGGCACCTACCGCGTGGAGCTGCCGGAAGCGAACGACAACCGTCTGGAGGCGTCTGTGCCTGTGAAGGACCGCCAGACCATGCTGGACTTCCTGAAAGCCAAAGGCACAGACATTACCGGGCTGGATACCTCCAACGAGCATTTCCACGAGCTGATCGAAGTGTGGAGAGCAAACTACGACGAAGCCGACGCCAAGAAAAACAAGTACGAAGGCTTTGCTACCCAGGCCAAGCGCAATGAGCTGAGAAGGCTGAACAACCGCCTGTCCTCGGATGTCAACGCCGCCATGACCGTGACGAAGGGCGAGGGCGACGACGCGACCACCGCTGCGGTGGCGACCAGCGATTACGTGAAGGTCGATGAAGTGGCCAACGCGCTGACCCTGCCCCTGGGCACCGACAACTTCGGCCGCGACACCCTGACCGAGCTGGTTAAGGCCACGGGCATTTCCCTGCTGGTGGGCCTGCTGGCCGGTTCCATCGCCACCTTCATCGGCCTGGCCGTGGGCCTGCTGGCCGGTTATGTGGGCGGCGTGGTGGACGATGTGCTGATGTTCATCGCCAACATCTTCACCGTCATCCCCGGCTTCGTGCTGCTGATCCTGATCTATTCCGCTCTGGGCGCGGAATCCCGCAGCATCACCACCTGCGCCGTCATCATCGGCATTACCAGCTGGGTTTGGACGGCGCGTTCCGTCCGTTCCCAGGTCATTTCGCTCCGCAACCGCGACCACGTGAACCTGTCGAAGCTCTCCGGACACAGCCTGATCCGCATCGTTGCCACCGACATTCTGCCCTACATCATGAGCTATGTGGTCATGGCCTTCATTCTCCAGGTGTCCAGCGGCATCCTGGCCGAAGCGCAGCTGTCCATGCTGGGCCTGGGCCCGAACCCCAACGAGCTGCCCACCCTGGGCCTGATGATGAACTGGGCCAAGCTGTTCGGCGCGTACACCTCCTCCAACGCCTGGTGGGCTTACTTCCCGGTCATTCTGGTGATCGCGCTGATTTCCTTCTCCCTGAACCTGATGAATACCGGCCTGGACCAGGTGTTCAACCCGACGCTGCGTGATTAAGGAGGTGTGAGAAAATGGCAAAACTGATGCTGGACGTCAGGCAATTGACGACCAAGTACATTACCCGTACCGGCGAAGACGTTTATTCCGTTGATCACGTCTCCCTGACCATTGAGGAAGGCAAGAGCCTGGGCATCGCGGGCGAATCCGGCTGCGGCAAATCCACCCTGGCCCTGAGCCTGATGGGCTATTACTTCCCGCCGCTCCACTACACCAGCGGCGACATCATCGTGGACGGCAAGAACATCACCGGCATGGACCCGGACACCATCCGCAAAACCGTGCTGGGCTCCGACGTGGCGTACATTCCCCAGGCGGCCATGAACGCCCTGAACCCCACCCGCAAGGTGGGCAAGTTCATCGAGGACGTGATCCATGCCCACGAGCTGCCCATGGACAAAAAGCAGATCCGCGAAATGGCGGAGCAGCGCTTCGCCCTGCTGGGCCTGCCCGTGGACGCGCTGGATAAGCACAGCGTGGAGCTGTCCGGCGGTATGCGCCAGCGCGTGGTCATCGCCGTCAGCACCATCCTGAACCCCAAGGTGCTGATCGCCGACGAGCCCTCCTCCGCTCTGGACGTGACCAGCCAGAAAATGGTCATCAAGATGATGAAGGACATGATGGCCAAGGGCCTGGTCAAGAGCATGATCTTCATCACCCACGAACTGCCCCTGCTCTACAACGTGACCGACGACATCATGGTCATGTACGCCGGCCAGATCGTGGAGCGCGGCACCGCCAAGGAAATGGTGTTCGATCCCATCCATCCCTATTCCCGCGGCCTGATGCGCTCCATCCTCGTGCCCGAGGAAGGCACCCGCGACGTGAAGCTGACCGCCATCCCCGGCACGCCGCCGAACCTGAAGCATCCGCCCCAGGGCTGCCGCTTCGCGGAGCGCTGCCGCTACGCCACCGAGGCCTGCAAGTTCAACCAGATGCCGCTGCTGGATATCGGCGGCGGACGGTACTACCGCTGCGGCCACTCCGTAGAACATCTGAGGGAGGTGTACGAAGGTGAAGACTGACGAAGCCATCAAGACCGAACTGCAGGATACGCGTGAAAGCGTCACCTTCGGCGCGGACCGGAACAAGGACTTTTCCCAGGAACCTATGTGCTTGAGCGGCCGGGGCGTGACCCGCGTGTTCCACACCGGCAAGACCACCACCGTGGCCGTGGATCATGTAGACTTTGATTTCCACCGCGGCGAGCTGATCTCCATCGTGGGCGAATCCGGCTCCGGCAAAACCACGCTCAGCAAAATGCTGCTGGGCCTGCTGGAACCAACCGAGGGCCAGATTTTCTTCAAGGACAAGCCCCGGGACATTTCCACCAATCAGAAGAAAAAGGAATACTGGCAGGGCATTCAGGCCATCTTCCAGGACCCCTTCTCCAGCTACAACATCTTCCACAAGATCGACTCCGTGCTGCTGGACTGCATCAACATGCGCGGCGGCAAGAACAAGAGCAAGGAAGAAAAGTTCGCCATGATGAAGGAGGCCTGCTCCTTCGTGAACTTAAAGTTTGAGGAGCTCACCAACAAGTACCCCTTCGAGCTCTCCGGCGGCCAGATGCAGCGTCTGATGATTGCCCGCATCTTCCTGCTCAAGCCCGATATCCTCCTGGCCGACGAGCCGACCTCCATGATCGACGCCTGCTCCCGCGCCACCATCCTGGATATGCTGCTGAACCTGCGCAACGAAACGGGCATGACCGTTATCTTCATCACCCACGACATCGGCCTGGCCTACTACATCTCCGACTCCATCTACATTATGGAGCACGGCAAGTTCGTGGAAGCGGGCAAGGCGGAGGACGTGATCCTCAACCCCAAGGCCCCCTATACCAAGCGCCTCATCAGCGACGTGCCCAAGATTCACGAGCCCTGGGATTTGAGCACGGTGGGGTAAGATCGAAGTTCTAAGTTCAAAGTTCTAAGTTCTAAGCGAAGATGGATGAATTACGCTTTTCGGACTTGGAACTTAGAACTGAGAACTTAGAACTATCAAAAAATATGAAAGGTTGATTGCATTGAAAGATATCAAAGCGCTGGTCGCTCAGATGACGCTGGAAGAAAAAGCGGGGCTGTGCTCCGGTCTGGATTTCTGGCACACCAAGCCCGTGGAACGTCTTGGCATTCCCGCCACCATGGTTTCCGACGGCCCCCACGGCCTGCGCAAGCAGGATGAAGAAGGCGACCACCTGGGCATCAACGACAGCATCAAGGCCGTCTGCTTCCCCGCTGCCTGCGCCACCGCCGCTTCCTTCGACAAGGAACTGATCGGCAAGATGGGCGAAGCCATCGGCGACAGCTGCCAGCACGAAAAGCTGAGCGTGGTGCTGGGCCCCGCCGTGAACATCAAGCGTTCCCCCCTGTGCGGCCGCAACTTCGAGTACTTCTCCGAAGACCCCTACCTGGCCGGAAAAATGTCCGCCGCCTACATCAACGGCGTCCAGAGCCGCAACGTGGGCACCAGTATCAAGCACTTCGCCGCCAACAACCAGGAGCATCGCCGCATGAGCTCCTCCTCCGATGTGGATGAACGCACCCTGCGGGAAATCTATTTCCCCGCCTTTGAAATTTCCGTCAAGGAAAGCCAGCCCTGGACGGTCATGTGCTCCTACAACCGGATCAACGGCGTGTACGCCTCCGAAAATCCCTGGCTGCTCACCGACGTTCTGCGCAAGGAATGGGGCTTCGAGGGCTACGTCATGTCCGACTGGGGCGCTGTCAGCAACCGCGTCAAGGGCGTGGCCGCGGGCCTTGACCTGGAAATGCCCGCCTCCGGCGGCATCAACGACCGCAAGATCGTGGAAGCCGTGAAGAAGGGCGAACTGGACGAAAAGTATGTGGACCTGTGCTGCGAACGCATCCTGAACATCATCTTCCGCTTCCAGGAAAGCATGAAGCCCGAAACGCCCTGGGACAAGGAAGCCCAGCATGAATTCTCCGGGCAGATCGCCTCCGAGTGCATGGTGCTGCTCAAGAACGACAGCGATATTCTGCCCCTCAACAAGGAAGACGCCATCGCCTTCATCGGCGAGTTCGCCGAAAAGCCCCGCTTCCAGGGCGGCGGCAGCAGCCACATCAACAGCTTCAAGACCACCAGCGCCGTGGAAGCGGCCAAGGGCCTGAACGTCACCTACGCCCAGGGCTACAGCGTAGCCAAGGACGAAGCCACCGACGAGATGATCGCGGAAGCCGTCAAAGCGGCGAAGGCGGCCAAGGTGGCCGTGGTGTTCGCGGGCCTGCCGGACAGCTACGAATCCGAGGGCTACGACCGCACCAACATGGCCATGCCCGCCTGCCAGAACAAGCTGATCGAAGCCGTGGCCGAGGCCAACCCCAATACCGTGGTGGTGCTCCACAACGGCTCTCCCGTGGAAATGCCCTGGATCGGCCAGGTCAAGGCCGTGCTGGAAGCCTATCTGGGCGGCCAGAATGTGGGTGAAGCCACGGTGAAGGTGCTGTACGGCGACGTGAACCCCTCCGGCCATCTGGCGGAAACCTTCCCTTGCAAGCTCCAGGACAACCCCTCCTACCTGTACTACGGCGGCGAAGGCAACCGCACCGAGTACCGCGAGGGCGTGTTTGTGGGCTATCGCTACTATGACAAGAAGGACATGAACGTGCTGTTCCCCTTCGGCCATGGCCTGAGCTACACCACGTTTGATTATTCCAATCTGCGCCTGAGCGCCAAGGAAATCAAGGATACCGACACCCTCACCGTGACCGTCACCGTCACCAACACCGGCAAACGCTTTGGCAAGGCCGTGGCCCAGCTCTACGTGGGCGATAAGGAAAGCACCCCCATCCGTCCCGTGCGCGAATTGAAGGGCTTTGAAAAGGTTGCCCTGAATCCCGGCGAAAGCAAGGACGTTTCCTTCACCTTGGACAAGCGTTCCTTCGCTTACTGGAACGAAGCCATTCACGACTGGCATGTGGAAACCGGTGACTTCACCATCGAAGTCGGCGCATCCTCCCGGGACCTGCCCCTGTGCGAAACCGTGAAAGTGGACTCCACCGTGGCGCTGCCCCATCACTACACCCTGGACAGCATCTTCATGGACTTGCTGGCCGACCCCAAGGCCCAGGCCGTGCTGGAACCGCTGCTGAAAAAGATGAAGGAAGCCTTCGCTCCCGAGAATGATGGGAACACCACCGAAGCCGCGAAGGAAGCCGTTTCCGACGATATGGGCGCGGCGATGATTAATTACATGCCGCTGCGCGGCATTCTGAGCTTCGGCGGTGCGGATACCGCTCCCGCTATCGAGCAGATGCTCAAAGCGCTGAACAATCAGTGATAACCCCGTTCAATGGGGCAGAGGGCTTGCCCTCTGCCCTGTTTTGGTCTTGGGTATTCAGGGAAAAGCACAGATCATTTATTTACAATTCGTTACAATGAACCGTTCAAACAATTGATCTATTAATCAGCATTGTCATCCCGAGCGTAGTGGAGCGAGAGCGGAACGGAGTCGAGGGACCTGAAAGCAACGTTATCATTCAATCAATCTGATGCCTAACTTATAGATCCCTCGACTGCGCCTCACCTCTGGTTCGGCTTCGCTCGGGATGACAATGAATGTTGACAGATGAAGGATTGACAGGTTGGTATTTGGAAGCGAAAACTATATCGTCTGAGCGCTTCACTCTATTTCACTTTGTTTATATGAACCAACACGCTCAAGGAGGAATCCACCATGAACAAAATCATCCGGCCCCGCGCATTGAGCGGGAAAACCACGCCCGAGTTATGGCCCTGGGAGCAGCCCCACCGGGAGCTGGCACGGGAAGCGGCGGGCGAGGGCATCGTGCTGCTGAAAAACGACGGGCTGCTGCCGCTGAAAAAGAACAGCAAGATCGCCCTGTTCGGTTCCGGCGCGTCCCGCACCATCAAGGGCGGCACCGGCTCCGGCGACGTGAACGAGCGCTACAGCGTCACGCTCCAGGAGGGCTTGAAGGACGCGGGGTTCCAGCTCACCACCGAGGATTGGATCAAGGATTTTGAAGACCAGTACATGCAGGCAAAGTACGCCTGGCGCGACGAGATCATGGACAAGTACAGGAAGCGGGGTGATCCGCGCGCGTTCTTCGCCGTGTACAGCACCACGCCTTTTGTGGTGCCGGTGGGCAGCCCAGCGAAAAAAACGGACACGGACACCGCCATCTTTATCCTCAGCCGCGTGGCGGGCGAAGGCGCGGACCGGCAAAGGGGAGAGGGCGACTATGTGCTGCGGCCCGCGGAACATGATTTACTGGCGGGCATCTGCGAACTGTATGAAAACGTGATTGTCATCGTGAACGCCGGCGGCGCGGTGGATCTGTCCTTCATGGATGAGTTTGCCAACATCAAAGCCCTGCTGTTCGTATCCCAGGCCGGCATGGAGGGCGGACGCGCCATTGCCGACGTGCTGGACGGAACGGTCAACCCCAGCGGCCATCTGACCGACACCTGGGCCTTCCATTACGACGATTATCCCACCGCCGCCACCTTCTCCCATAACAACGGCGACGTGGAAAACGAGCGCTACGCCGAAGGCATTTACGTCGGCTACCGCTACTTTGACAGCTTCGGTGTGCCCGCCCGGTACGGTTTAGGCGACGGCCTGTCCTATACTGAGTTTGCTTACGCGCTGAAAACCGTGAAGGCTGACCCAGCGGGCAAGGTCTGCGCGGAAGTAACCGTGACCAATACCGGCAAGGCGCCCGGCAAGGCCGTGGCCCAGCTGTACGCCCAGCTGCCCTTTGGCAAGCTGGAAAAGGAAGCCCGCCGTCTGGCTGCCTATGGTAAGACCGATCTGCTGGCGCCCGGCGAAAGTCAGACGCTGACGCTGTGCTTTACCGCCTCCGACTTGGCGTCCTTTGACGAAGCGGCCTCCGCCTACATGCTGGAACCCGGTGTGTATGGGCTGTGGCTGGGAGATTCCCTGAACGGCAGCGCGCTCTGCGCCGCCCTGAACCTGAAAGAAAACGTATGCCTGAAAAAGGTGGAACACATTTGCCCGCTCAAGGAAGAATTAAAGGAACTCAAGCAGGACGCGGCCAAAGCCAAGGCGCGGTATGACGCGATGGTAGAAGCTGCTTCCGATGTTCCCTGTGTCGTCTATACCGCTGCTCCGCTTCCCGACGCGGAATACACTGAACCCAAGCCCGACGCGGAAGCTGCGGCACTGACCGCCACCCTCAGCCAGGAAGAACTGATCGCTTTGGCGATCGGCGACCCCTCCCGGGGACAGGGCAGCGAGCTGGGCTCGGCGGGCATTTCCGTGCCCGGTGCGGCGGGGGAGACCAGCGCCATCGCTCTGACAAAAGGTGTCGCGCCCATCGTGCTGGCCGACGGCCCGGCGGGCCTGCGGCTGACTAAGGAATATTCCGTGATCGACGGAAGGCCCCAGAAGCAGCCCTTCCTGTCCAGCGTGGCGAACCGCTTCTTCGCGGAAGGCAAGGAGCTGGAAGGCGAGATCCGCTATCAGTATTGCTCCGCCTGGCCGGTGGGCACCCTGCTGGCCCAGACCTGGAACCTGCCGCTGGTGGAAAAGGTGGGCGACGCCGTGGGCAAGGAAATGGAGGATTACAACGTGACCCTCTGGCTGGCCCCCGGCATGAACATCCACCGCGACCCGCTGTGCGGCCGGAACTTTGAATACTTCTCCGAAGACCCCCTCGTCAGCGGCTATAACGCCGCGGCCATGACCCTGGGCGTGCAGAAGCACAAGGGCTGCGGCACCACCATCAAGCACTTCGCCTGCAACAACCAAGAGGACAACCGCATGGCCTCCAACAGCATCGTAAGTGAAAAAGCCCTGCGCGAGCTCTATCTGCGTGGGTTCCAGATTGCCATTCAGCTGTCCCATCCCCTGTCCATCATGACCAGCTACAACTTGGTGAACGGCGTGCACGCGGCCAACTGCTACGACTTGTGCACCAAGTACGCCCGCTGCGAAAGCGGCTTTGACGGCGTGATCATGACCGACTGGACCACCACCAACAAGGGCGACCCGCTGTCCACCGCCGCGGGCTGCATGCGCGCCGGAAACGACCTGGTGATGCCCGGTATGGACAACGACTTTGACAGCATCCGCGACGCGCTGAAAGATGGTTCTTTGAGTATCGAACGCCTGCGGGAGTGCGTGGCACATCTGGTGCGTGTGGTGCTTCTGTCCACTTGGTATGAGTGATACAATTAATACTGTTTCTCGTCTAAACCATTGAATCTTCGGGCGTCTTTTCCGTCCTGGCTGTGCTTCATTCCGGTCAACGTAGCGCTGCTACGCCTCCCTTCATTCAGCTT
>CADCJO010000017.1:29715-57112 GCA_902801765.1 uncultured Eubacteriales bacterium | reverse complement strand
ATGTAGTGGAGCTTTATATCCTCTTCCGTCATCTGGTTCTTGGGTAAAATAGGAGCCATGTATAAAACCATCCTTTAATACGTGCGTCCTTCATCATGTTTATCCGTTCAGAATAGAATAAATGTTCTCCTGCACATTATACCATCTTATGGCTGAATCGGCAACCTGCAATCCAAATCTGTTCATGAAAACTTTTCGACAGCTCGAGCGAACTTGAATAGGGAGTAGATAATGTCCTTTCGCTAATCGCAAGCGGGGCATCGTGGTCCCATAATATCCCGATGCTGCTTGTTGGGGAAGCATCCCCAAGCCCCTTTGATCGCATGGTGAACCATGCGGCTGCGCGTTTTTTCAAAACGCTTTTGCACCCTAGCAGGCGCAGGAGAGGTACGGCGGGAAGGCTTAACGGACATTGGCACGGTTCTTTTCCTCCTGACGAATGGCTTCATCCTGTTTGAGCATCTGCTCCATGTTGGCCCGGACGGTGAGCATTTCCGTCATCTCCTCGTGGACTTTCCGATACTCGGCGTAGAGTTTTTTCTTTTCCGTGAGAAGCTGATCATATTCTGCGGAGAGGGCCTTGATGGTGGGGAGCTTCTTCAAGCCCAGAGCGTTAAAAGCCTGTTTGGCTGCCTTGTGCATGGCCAGCTCCTGTTCATGCGCGGCGGCAAATTTGGGAGAATTGCCGTGTTTATGGTACTCCTGGTAAACGTCTTTTGTTTTGATATAATTGGTGATATGGATTTTCAGCTCGCTGATCTGCTTCAGTCGTTCATCCATGGCGTTGATCTGTGAGAGCAGCTTACCGTTCCGTTTTGACTTTTCTGCGGTTTCTTTTTTCAGCGTTTCAAAATCCAAATCGTGCTCGGACATATACAGCACGGTCTTTGCCATCTGTTTCAGGTAATATGTTTTTCCCCAGCGTTCATACCCGGGAGAACCGTTTTTTCGCATCTTTTCCTGGATATTGACGAGCAGAGATAACCGTTCGTTCTGTTTGGCAAGCCCATGATAATTCCGCTTGGGTTGATGAGATCGGCTGCCTTTGAATACCGCGTTCAGCGCTTCTTCTGAATACTCCTCCCCCAGCGATTCCAGACGCTTGAACCGCTGCTGGCCAGGTTTACGGAAAGAGATATGCTTTCCAACTTTGGTTTCCCATCCCGTGTCTTCAAGCAGTTTCAGCAGCTCCTGCATATTTTCCGGCTTTTCCATCAGCGCAATGTCGATGGCCTCCCGAAGTTCGTCCCGATGGGTGCGCCGGTAATTTTCGCCCAGCCATTTATTGTATTTCTTTCCCTTATTCATTGGATGCTCAACCACAGAGTACCCATTCTCCAGGCAGATCATATCACTGAGCCGAGCCAGTGCTTTCTTTGAACCCTGAAAATCCCGGAACTTCCGGTCACAGTCCAGGTTGATGGCATTGAAAATGATGTGGTTATGGATATGGTGTTTATCGGTATGCGTGGCGACAATAAAGGAGTGGTTGCCCTTCGTGAACCGTTTTGCCAGTTCATTCCCCAGCCGGTTCGCTTCTTCCGGGGTAATTTCACCGGGCACAAAGGACTGCCGCAGGTGGTACGCGATAACATCGTCTTTACCTCGAATCCGCCCAGTGCGCTGGATGTAAGTGCGTTTATCCAGCAAAAAGTCCGCGCCAAAGAGCCGCGGTTCGCACGCATAGGCAGTGATCAAGTCGTCATGGTTTGTTTTCTTCGGATCGTCGATATATCCGATGATGCGGCGCAGCGCCTCTGCCGGGCTTCCGTCTTTGCCCGCGTGTAAGGCGAATAGATTTGTGGTTGCCATGTTTCTTTTCCTCCAATCAAAGAGGAGGCGCGAAGATTGCTCCTCGCGCCTCCAAAGATATTCCTTTTTGTTATGCGGATTTCTGCTGGCTGGCTGCTTCCGCTGCCAGTTTTTCCTGCTTCCGCCTTTGCTTATATTCCCGGTCATATTTCCGCTGCTTGCGTTTCTTTTCGGCCTCCGGGTCTTCCGCGGTTTCCTGAATCGGCACGTCGAATTTGCCGATGTATTTGAGATAAATTTCCACTTCCTGCGTCCGCTCCCCGTCGATTTTTTCCGGGGCATGAACCAGGATTTTGTCCACAAATTCATAAATCATCTGCGGGGTCAGTTCGGTAAAATCAGTGTATTTCTTCGCCAGCGCCAGAAAATGGGCGACTTTATCGGTGTCAGCTTCATAAGCGTTCAGCTGAACCTGTTCCGTTTCAGCCAGCGCTTTTACCTCGGCCTGCTCTTTTTCATATTCCGCGATCAGCGTTTCAAAGCGGCTTTCGGTGATCTTTCCGGTAGCATAGGATTCATACAGCTTCTTGATCAATCCGTCCAGTTCGTCGGCGCGCTTCCTGGCTTTCACGATCTTCTTTTTCAGTTCTTTTGCCGCCTGGCTCTGCCTGGTTTCGGATGCTTCCCTTACCTTCTGTTCAAATTCCTGCTTATTGCCAATGGCATATTGGCTGGTCAGGCGAATGGTTTCCAGCACCAATGTCCGCAGCGCCTTCGTGGAAATATAGTGCCGCTTGCACTCTTTTTCCAGGTGGTGCCTTGTAATTGAATAGGTGGAGCACTCATAATTGTCAACGGGCATGAGACCGGATACAGGATCAATGCCGTCATCTTTCCTCAGCTGTTTGCGCTGCCCCCGATGGTTATACATCTTCGCGCCGCAGTCCGCACAGAACACCAGCCCGGTCAGAGGATTGGCAATGCCTGTCTTGTCCGTCCGATGAACTGTTCTCCGCGTCTGCTGAGCCAGATGCCAGGTGTCCGGATCAATGATCGCTTCGTGCGTATTCTCGAGGATCACCCAATCCTCCGGCTCCTGCATGACCGCCATTTTGTCCTTGTAGGATTCTTTGCGATACCGGAAGTTGACGCTATGCCCCATGTATTCGGGACGGGCGATGGTTTGCATCACTGATGTAGCGGACCAATCATAGGGCCGGTTCATATCCGTGATGTTTCTGCGAATGCCAATACCCTTCTTCGCGAAGTATACGGATGGCCGGTCAATGTGATCATCCCGCAGGATATGGGCGATCTGCACCGGGCCTTTGCCATTGACCGAAAGCTGGAAGATGCGCCGTACAACGGCAGCCGCTTCTTCGTCTATCAGCCAATGGTGCTTCTGATTCGGATCTTTCTTATACCCGTAGATCTCATGATTCGTAGTGGGAATGCCTGTCCGGGACCGGGCTTGATAAGCCGCTTTCTGCTTCCGGCTGAAGTCACGAAGATAAAATTCGTTCATGACATTTAGAATCGGAGCATACTCGCTGCTGTTCTGGTCATTGCTGTCAATGCCATTGCCGATGGCGATGAAGCGGATGCCGTGCTGCCGGAAGAAAACCTCGGTGTAGTATCCGGTTTGCAGGTAGTCACGTCCGATCCGGCTCATATCCTTTGCCAGCACCACACCGACCTTGCCTGCCTCTATATCCGCGATCAACCGTTTCCAGGAGGGCCTTTCAAAATTCCCACCGCTCCAGCCGTCATCTGTATAATGGACGCAGTTCAAGAAGCCGTGCTCGGCAGCATACAATTCCAGATACTTTTTCTGGTTTGTAATGGAATTGCTGTCCCCTGCCAGGTCGTCATCACAAGAAAGGCGCTCATACAGCGCGGTATATTTTTCTTTCTTCTCCGTCTGCCTGTTGTTCATGCGTGAACTCCTTTCAGGCTGGGCGGCTCATCTGTGGCACACTCATTGTACCACAGTCCTCGTCATTTGGGAAGCTGTTTTCGCCCTTTTCTTCCGAAAATTCCAGGTCGTTCTGAATCAGCCGCAATACCTTTTCCTGCATGTTTTCTTTCGCGTCAGTCTGAAAGTGGATTCTGACGCGATAATTGGTTCCGCCAATACGCCGGGTCATCTCACCGGCGCTCTGATAGGTCTTTTCCATAATAAATTGAATCTCCTTCCCATTTTTCTATTCGATTTCCATTGGTTTCTTTGTTTTGCCTTTTGTTGAACAGTCATAGTTCACTGCTCCTTTTCATGGATGGAAGCGTTGGTGTGCCTTTGCATCCAGTCCATCAACGCCTGCTTCATGACCAGCTTTTTGCCGCCCACGTGCAGCGTGGGGAAATCCGCCTGATTCAGCAGATTGTACGCGCCGCTTCTGGACAGATGCAAAGCCTCAGCCAGTTGACTGGCGTTCAGCACATCCGGCAGAGCCTCGAAGGGTTCTCTTGGCATTTTCAAAAATCTCCTTTCTGCGCACGTCGGACTTTTTTGTCCAACGTGCCGTTATTTGCGCCTGGGGAATCATCGGCAGAAAAAGCCGATGAATGTATATAAAAAACAGCCATGATGATTTCATGACTGCTTGAAGCAACCGGGTGATCAGCCCGCAAACTGTTCGTATTGCGCAGCAATCCTGTCAATTCGCTTTTTGACTGCGCTCGCGGTTTTATATCCCGCCGTTTTTGCTATTTCCTCTAACGTGCTTCCTTCCATCCGCATTTTCAGAATAAGCATATCCGTCTCTGAAAGCCCGGATTGGAATTCATTCACCTGCTCCTGGTCAATCACCCGCTGCTCAAATTCGGCATCTGGATCAGGAATATCCTGCCCCGGAATCCCTTGCCCGTCCCCGGCTCCTTCCATCATGCTTTCCAAAGAAACATGATCAAAGGCGCGGGAGTGATACCAGGAGCGCATATGGTCGCGGGCGGCAACGTTTTTTCCATTATAATCCTCTGGCTGCCGCTGCTGCCAGACTGTGTCGATGGTTGGCTGAAGGTTCATTTCGGCCACGATCTTATCGGTCATGTTTCCGGCCAGGTTCATGAATTGTTTCTGCGTCAGCCAGGGAGCATCCACCGCATAGGGCTGGCTGAAAAAATACTGAATGCTCCAGCCCAATTCCTTAGCAAGCCCTTCCACAAATCCGCCGATGATGATGTAGCTCATCTGCCATAGTGGAAAGTAACCGGAATAATTCTCCCAGCTGCCGGGGATACTCTTGTACTCTCCGTCCTTCCCTGGCACCTTCAAAAACTGCCAAATGGCCCAGGCGTAGCAATCCATGACCAGCTCCAGAAACGCGTCGTCCCGAACCATGCCAATATATTTCTGGCTCGCCAGCAGCTTTTTCGTATTGCGCGGCAATTCCAGATATGCCGCCCGCTGCCGCACCAGATGCTTGGGAAGCGCGTAAAACAGCGGCAACAGCCGAAAATTGCTGGTCGGCGATATGCGGATATACCCACCTTTTCCCTGCGGAATATATTCGATATCCGGTTTCTCCTCGTCCTTCTGCTTCTCCTTTTTCTTCCCAGCCTTGCGTTCTATTCTTTCTTCCGCGTCCCGCAGTTCATATTCGTCGGCTTCCAAATGTACAAAGGTTTTATCTTCATCAGCATAAGCGCTGTTATTTTCGTATCTGTCCATGTGCTTATCCTCGCTTCCCGTTCTCCCACATTGTGATTTTTTGACCCCTCTATTATATATGGGCACGGGAATGCCGCTTTTTTTCCAGGTTTTCAAAATTTTTTGAAATTCTTTTTGAGCCAGGCTTTTCTGGCTTCCAGGTAAAATCTTACCAGAATCAGCAAGGATTGTCCATAGGGCGGCATGAAGAATCGTTCGACACATCCCGACAGGGCAGGCAGATCACGCGGAGCAGCCCTTTCTTTTCCCGTTTCCGGGCATAGTCCAGAAATCTGCTGGCGTTGCCTGCCGTGTGCCAGACATAGGCGATCAGGAAATCACATTGGTCGATCATACTTTGATTTGCCCTGGATATAGCATACATCGGAGGCACATATTCCAATCCCTCCGGGTAATATGTCCCATCGTATCCCTGGGACAGTTCTATTTTTCTATTTGTAGGGTGGTACGGAATGACACGATACAGCTGTAGAAACGGATAGACAGCTTTCAGATCGATCATCGCCCGACCCGCCAACCGGTCAAAGCTCCCATATCCGCCAACATAAAACTGCGTGACTTCTTCCTGAACAATCAACTTCTCCGCTGCTTCCTTTATATATGGAAGAACCTCATCACCGGTGTCACGATGACCCATAAAGAAACATTTCTTCATTTCTATTCATCTCCGATATACAGTCAAAATGCTTGCGTAAATCGTTTTAATTATACGATTCAAATGATTAAATTGCAACGATAAAGCGAAGTATAATTTACGAAGAAAGCAAGCAGGAGGAAATGAAGGATGAAAGATATTCTGTCCACAATCGCTGCCTATCGGCAAGCTCGCGGCTGGACGGAGTATCAGCTATCTGAGCGCTCTGGTCTGCCGCAATCAACTATTTCATCTTGGTATCGTAAGAACTTGGTTCCCACGGTGCCTTCTCTGGAGAAAATTTGTGATGCATTTGGGATTACACTTTCGCAGCTATTTGCCGGAGATGATACGCCGATTACTTTGACAGCAAAGCAAAAAGAGATACTGCAACGATGGGATCGACTGAACGAGGAGCAGCAGGAAGTCATTTTCCAACTGATCGACAAGATGCGATGATGTATCATAAGAAAAAGAGCAGCCCGACGATGAGCTGCTCTTTATCAATAAAGATTCAGTTATAGATCAATTCACTCAAAACGATTTCTTCTGCTCTGTTAAGAACTCCATTCATCCTTCGTATCCATTCCATCTGATTAGCCGCTTTCAGCTTTTCCGTTATGCCCTCTTTTTTCGCCATCTGCGCAACGATCAATTCAATCCGTTCACAACAGCTTTTGTCAATCTCCTGGAGATGGGAAAACAGCTTCCCGGAAACAAACAGCTGGCTATAAACGATTGGACGATGTTCCTCCAGATACCGCTTCCGCATCCGCCCGTACTTCCCGATGGGTGTTTTGTCCTCCTCGGGGATTGTGATGTTTGGATAGAGGTATCCATTCTTCTGGGTATACGTGCCGCCACTGTTCTCGAAAATCGTATTCATTTTTCGCTCCTCCTGTGGTAGAATCAGCTTATAAAAGCATTGGAATGGCTTCTGCATAGCCGTGAAGCCCTTCTTGCCACAGATGAGCCTTCCAGCTATGCTGTATTCAGGTGATTGGAAAATCACCCTTTACAGCATAACTCTGAACAGTATAGAAATCCTTCGCCTGTCAGTGCGAAGGATTTTTTGCTATGACTTTGCGCGTCAGAATACCAGCTGAATCAGCAACATATACACCGCTGTTCCGGAAAGGATGCTGAGGAGTGAATTCCGTTTCCACACGTGCACGCCGACCGTGCACGCCGCCGCGGCCAGCTCGGGCAGGCCGAAGGGAGAAACGGCAGGCGTGATGTCCTTCAGGCAGTAGACGACCAGCATCCCGATGATGGCCGCGGGCAGCACGTCGCCCAGATACCGGATGTAGGGCGGGACATTTTTGCGGAACACGAAAAAGGGAAGGAAGCGAAGCAGCATCGTCACAAGCGCCATCACGGCGACCAATACGGCGGATCTCATGCGTTTTCCTCCCGCCTGCGAACGAGCGTCAAAATGAGCGTGATGAGCAGCATGGCGGGAATCAAAAACCGTTCCGGCCCGAACAGAAGCAGGCACAGCAGCGTGCCCAGCAGGCCCGTCAGCGCGGGCAGGCGGTCGCGGGTTTTGAGCCACTGCTCGGCAAAAGAGGTGATGAACAGCGCGGTCATGGAAAACTCAATGCCCGCGGTGGAAAAGGGAATTACCGCGCCCAGCAGGCTGCCCAGCACACAGCCGGTTACCCAATAGCAGTGATTGAACAGCGACACCAGAAACCGGTACAGATGCGGGTCGCCCTCCGTCGGCGCGCTGCCGTCGCAGAGCAGGGAATAGGTTTCGTCGGTCAGGGCAAAGATCATGTACGGCTTATAGCGGCCCGCGTCCCGGTACCGCCCGATCATGGAAATGCTGTAAAACAAATGCCGCGCGTTCACCATGATCGTGGTGAAAATCGTGGTCAGGACGGACGCGCCGCCCGTCAGCAGCCCCACGCCGACAAACTGCATCGACCCCGCGTAGATGAACGCGCCCATGGCAAACGCCCACCCCACGCCGTAACCCGCGCCGCGCAGCAGGATGCCAAAACCGATTCCCAACACGATATAGCCCGCCATGACCGGAACGGACTTGATAAACGCCTGCCGAACCACCGTCTTGTTCATTCGAATCCTCTTTTCCACAGATGCGGTCAAAAAAGGGAAAAAATGGATGACCGGGCCAGTATAGCACAAAAAAGCCGAAAATACAATCGCAAGCAGGAAACACGAAGGAAATTTCGCCAGGCACTTGACGGGAAAACCGTGTTCGTGTATAATGAGAACAAACGAGAACAAATGTTCTTTTTGAAGCCGTGAAGGAAAATCGGAGCGGGGGAGGGGCGGCAGCATGGAATCGGAGGAGCGGGTATATATCGCCAGCGACTTAAAGAGCTTTTACGCCAGCGTGGAGTGCCATGCCCGGCATCTGAACCCGCTGACGGCGCGGCTGCTGGTGGCGGACGAGAGCCGCACGGACAAGACCATCTGTCTGGCCGTGAGCCCGGCGCTGAAAGCCATCGGCGTGCCCAGCCGCCCGCGCCTGTTTGAGGCCAAGGAAAAAATCCGCCTCTACGAGGCCGCCAGCCATACCAAGGTGGATTACATCATCGCCCCGCCGCGCATGGCGGAATACATCCGGGTCAGCGCGCAGATTTACGAAATCTACCTGCGGTACGTTTCCGAAGAAGACATTCACGTTTATTCCATCGACGAGGTGTTCATCGACGCCACGCCCTACCTGCACCTGTACCGGGACGAAGCCCAACGGCAGGGCGTGTCCCCGGCGCATCTGATGGCCATGACCATGATCCGCGACGTGCTCAGCACCACCGGCATCACCGCCACCGTGGGCATCGGCACAAACCTGTACCTGGCGAAGGTGGGCATGGACATCGTGGCGAAGAAAAAACCCGCCGACAAGGACGGCGTGCGCATCGCCGAGCTGGACGAAGCGGACTACAAGCTGCTGCTCTGGCCCCACCGCCCGCTGACGGATTTCTGGCACATCGGCCCCGGCACGGCCCGGACGCTGCAAAGCCGCGGCCTGTACACCATGGGCGACGTGGCCGCCATGTCGCTGGCCAACGAGGGCTATTTCTACGACCTGTTCGGCATCAACGCGGAGCTGCTCATCGACCACGCCTGGGGCATCGAGCCCACGCGCCTGTGCGATATCAAAAACTACAAGACCGACAATCGCAGCCTGAACACCGGCCAGGTGCTGTCCCGGCCCTACGCCTATGGGGAAGGGCTGCTGGTGTTCAAGGAAATGGCCGACCTGCTCTGCGCCGACCTGGTGAACAAGAACCTCAAAACCCCCATGCTGACCTGGGCGGTTTCCTTTGACCCCGAATCCCTGAACGCAAACCCCAATTACCGCGGGCCCGTGGCGCTGGACTATTACGGACGGCCGCACCCCAAGCACGCCCACGGCACCGTGCGCCTGCGTATTCCCACCAACAGCAAAACGCTGATCCTGGAGCGGCTGGTGCCCTCCTTCGAGCAGAAGGTGGACCACAGCCTGCTCATCCGCCGCCTGAACATTTCAGCCAATGAGTTGGATATCGACGACGGCAGCTATCAATTGGATTTGTTCACGGACTTTGAGGCCCTGGAACGGGAGCGGAACTTGCAGCGGGCTATGCTGGAGGTGCGGCATCGCTTCGGCATGAACGCCATCGTGAAGGGCATGAACCTGCTGGAAGGCGCCACCACCATCGAGCGCAACACCCAGATCGGCGGCCACCGCGCGGGCGGCGCGCTGCCGGGGGAGGAACTGGGGAGGAAGGAGAAGGGAATAGGGATTAGGTAGATCAATCATGTAAATATCCTTACGATTGTTGGAATAACGCTGTGTGCGGGTGGATAATATCCGCCCCTACAATAAATGCATAATATCAACATTCGATGAGTAAATCAGTGTTTACTTAGGGAGTAGGCAATAGGGCTGTCATCCCGACCGAAGCGGAACGAGAGTGGAGCGGAGTGGAGGGATCTAAAAGAAACACATTCAACCAAGCAACTTTCAATCCGGCTCCCAAGTCCCTCGACTTCGCCTCCCCTCTGGGTCGGCTTCGCTCGGGATGACGAATGGAGTTCTCACTCCCTAATCCCTATTCCCTCACCCCCAATCACCCAAGAAAGGAAAGGCTATGCAGAGATCCTCCTATCTCCTCTGGCAGGGACGGCTGGTGTCGCTGCAATTTCCGTATTTGCAGGCGCTGTTCCAGCAGCGGCCCCGGCACCGGATGGACGAATTTGAATTCCGGCACCCGCCCATGGAGCGGGAGAAGCGGGCGAAAATCTTCGCGCCTTACGACGCGCTGGATGGATACAGCGCCAGCGTGAAAAAGAAAAATATCGAATATGTGGAAAAGGTGTATCTGGACGAAAGCCAGCGGACAGAGCTGAACCGCCGCCTGGTGATCCTGCACGAACTGACCCGCACCGCCCGCCTGGCAAAGCAGAACCGGGTGACCGTGACGGCGACCTACTACGTGCCCTGCACGGATCAGCATTCCTTTTCCTGCGGCGTGCGGGGGCAATACAGGACCGTCACCGGCCTGGCGCGCAAGGTGGACAGCGATCTGACCCGCACCGTGCTCATTGACGATACCGCCATTTCCTTTGACGACCTGCTGTCCGTTGAGGCGGAGGATGAAACCCTGTTCCGGCAAAGCGCCGAGGAGGATTGCATGGCCTGACACTGACAGATTTTTTTCTTTCAAATTTATCTTCGAAAGGTCTTGACAGCGGGGAAAAACGTGGTACAATATGTTTGAAGGTCAAAGAAAGTCAGAAATTGATCTTCACCAATGTACATGACCCGAAAGGGGTTGATCTTATGAGCAATACTTCCTACACCCAGAAATCCATGGAAACCATCCAGCTGGCCCAGCGCATGGCCCAGGAACGGGGCCACCAGCAATTGGAGCAGGCCCATCTTTTGGCCGCTCTGCTGAATCTGCCGGAGGGGCTGATTCCGCAGCTTTTGTCCAAGATGAACGTGGACACCGAAACGCTCAGGCAAGGCGCGGACGCCATCCTGCAAAAGCTGCCCCAGGTGCGGGGTCTGTCCCGGGAGGAAGGCAAGGTCTATATTTCCTCCGATATGGACAAAGCCATGCGCGCCGCAGGCGACGAAGCGGCCCGGATGAAGGACGAATACATCTCCGTGGAGCATCTGTTCCTGGCGCTGATCAAGTGCGCCGATAAGGATGTCAGCGCTCTGTTCAAGCGCCTGAACATTACCGAAACGGCATTTTTGCAGGCCCTGTCCGCCGTGCGCGGCGCGGCCCGCGTGACCAGCGACAATCCGGAGGACACCTATGACGCCCTGGCCAAATACGGCAGCGATCTGGTGGACATGGCCCGGAAGGGCAAGCTGGACCCGGTCATCGGCCGTGACAGCGAGATCCGCGATGTGATCCGCATCTTGAGCCGCAAGAGCAAGAATAACCCCGTGCTGATCGGCGAGCCCGGCGTGGGCAAAACCGCCATCGCCGAGGGCCTGGCCCTGCGGATCGTGCGCGGCGACGTGCCAGACAGTCTGAAAGACCGTTCCGTGTTCTCCCTGGACATGGGCTCCCTGATCGCCGGGGCCAAGTTCCGGGGCGAATTTGAGGAGCGTTTGAAGGCTGTGCTGGCCGAAATCAAAAAGAGCGAAGGCAAGATCATCCTGTTCATCGACGAGCTGCACACCATCGTGGGCGCGGGCAAGGCCGAGGGCAGCATGGACGCCGGAAACCTGCTGAAACCCATGCTGGCCCGGGGCGAATTGCACTGCATCGGCGCCACCACCCTGGACGAGTACCGCAAGTACGTGGAGAAGGACGCCGCTCTGGAGCGCCGGTTCCAGCCCGTCATGGTCAACGAGCCCACGGTGGAGGATACCATCTCCATCCTGCGGGGCCTGAAAGAGCGCTACGAAGTGTTCCACGGCGTGAAGATTCAGGACGCTGCTCTGATCGCTGCCGCCACCCTCTCCAACCGCTACATCACCGACCGTTTCCTGCCTGACAAGGCCATCGACCTGGTAGACGAGGCCTGCGCCATGATCCGTACGGAAATGGACTCCATGCCCCAGGAACTGGACGAGATCCGCCGCCGCATCATGCAGCACGAGATCGAGGAAGCGGCCCTGAAAAAGGAAACCGATCCCCTGAGCCAGGAGCGCCTGACCATCCTGCGAAAAGAATTGTCCGATATGCGCGACCAGTTCCAGGAAATGCAGACCCGCTGGGAGAACGAAAAGAACGACATCGGCAAGGTGCAAAAGCTGCGCGAGGAAATCGAGCGCGTGAACGCCGAAATCGACCGGGCCAAGCAGAAGTACGACCTGGCGAAGGCCGCCGAGCTGCAATACGGCGAGCTGCCCAAGCTGAAAGCGGAATTAGAAGAAGCGGAAAAGGAAAGCCCCGCGAAAAATACCCTGCTGCGCGACAAGGTGACGGAGGAGGAAATCGCCCGCATCGTGGCCCGCTGGACGGGCATCCCCGTCAGTAAGCTGATGGAGGGCGAACGGGAAAAGCTGCTTCGCCTGCCGGACGTTTTGCACAAGCGCGTCATCGGCCAGGACGAAGCTGTGGAAAGCGTCAGCGAAGCCATCCTGCGTTCCCGCGCGGGCGTGGCGGACGAGAACCGGCCCATCGGCTCCTTCCTGTTCCTGGGCCCCACGGGCGTAGGCAAGACCGAGCTGGCCAAGACCCTGGCCGAAGCGCTGTTTGACGATGAAAAGAACCTGGTGCGCATCGACATGACCGAGTACATGGAGAAATTCTCCGTGTCCCGCCTTATCGGAGCGCCTCCCGGATACGTGGGCTACGAGGAGGGCGGCCAGCTGACCGAAGCCGTGCGGCGGCGTCCCTACTCCGTGGTGCTGTTTGACGAAATGGAAAAGGCCCACCCCGATGTGTTCAACATCCTGCTGCAGATTCTGGACGACGGCCGCGTGACCGACAGCCAGGGCCGCACCGTGGACTTCCGTAACACCATTCTGATTATGACCAGCAACTTAGGCTCCGCTCAGATTCTGGACGGCATCGACGCGGAGGGCCGCCTGTCCGAGAGCGCCAAGGCGTCCGTGCAGGCGCAGCTCAAAACCGCGTTCCGACCCGAGTTCCTGAACCGTATCGACGACACCGTCATGTTCACACCTTTGACCCGCGGCCAGGTGCGCTCCATCGTGGACCTGCTGCTGAACCGTCTGAAAGGTCGACTCAAAGAAAAGCAGCTGTCCCTGCGCCTCACCGACGCGGCCTTTGACCGCCTGATGGATCAGGGTTATGACCCCATTTACGGCGCGCGGCCCATGAAACGCGTACTGCAATCCAAGGTGGAAACCCTCGTCGCCCGGAAGCTGATCGCAGGCGACATCCTGCCGGGGCAGACCATCGTGGTGGATGCCGACGACAACGGCGGCTTCACCGCGGCAGCGGAATAAACAAAAAACCACCCGCCGGAGGCGTGACATGCTTCCGGCGGGTTTTTGCATCATCATGCAATCAAGCTTCTTTGTTCCAGGCTTCTTTTTGAGGCATGAGTATCAGATTGCTCAGCTTCATGGTTACCCGGTAGGGCTTGACCTCTTTTTCGATCAGTTCAATCTGCTCTTCATATTCCGGTTCCTTGGGCGGCTCGCATACCACGGCGACGGCATCGTCGGGAGTGGAAGGCTGTTCTTCGTTCGCGCTTTCATCCGGAACGTTTTCTTCGGTATCGTTCTGCGCGGGTGCTTCCTCAGCACTGACTTCTTCGGCAACAGGTTCTTCTTCCGCCCTCTTTTCCACCAGATGAATGACCGCCCGCTTGTAGCAGCCGCAGCTTTCTTCCCGCTCCAGAGAGGCCAGCAGCGTCAGCCGCGCGGCGATGAGGGCGAAGTCCAGCTCCATCTTTTCATATACCTGACGAAGCGGGCAGAGGTCCAGGTCGTTCAGCTCATGCTGCAGATGGGCGATGATCTTTAATCCGTCCTCAATCTTTTCCTGGGTGCGGATTTCACCCGCGCTGGCGTTCAGCGTGTGAGCGATTTCATTGCGGATGCGGGCGTAGGCGACCGTCTGATCTTTTTGACCGATGTATACGGTTTCATTGACCCACTTATAAATGGTTTCCTCATCCGCGCCGGGCAGGAAGTCCATCCGGGTGAGCGTGTGCCCCGCACGGCGGCCGAACACCAGCGCGGCGGTTTCCGCGTTGCCCTGGATGAGCCCCGCGCCGTGCACGCCCGCGGCCACGCCGCCGCAGGCCATGAGGCCGGGAATGGAGGTATGGCACTGGCTGTCGATCACCACGCCGCCCAGGGTGGTGACACTGCCGTTATCGAACGCGGCAAATTCCAAATCGGCCATTTCCGCTCCCGCATAATAAGCCAGGCCGATGCCGCTGCCCGCGCCGCGGAGAGAGGCAAAGTCGGCGTTCTCCCGGTACAGCTCGCCATATCCGCCGGTGGCCAGCACCACGGTGCCGGTGGACACGGCAAAGAACGCCCGCTTTCCTTCGTCATAGCACAGCGCGCCCTGCACCCGGCCCTCCTGAATCAGCAGCCGCAATCCGCAGCAGCCTTTTTTGACCTCCGCCTGCTTTTCCACAGTATCTGCCAAGGTCTTCCACAGCGCGTTTTGATCGCCGGCCACGGGGCGGAAGCGGCTGTTTTCCTCCGGCGGATCGAAATTCACAACCGTGCGCACCCGGTCAAACACCGCCGTGCTTTCCTCGCTCAGCACCTTCACCAGCGCAGGGTCGTTCTGATACGCCCCGATTTTCAGCGTGTCCTGCCCATACTTGACGGCGGAATCCCCATCCAGCCGGGACAGCGCCATACCGCGCAAGGCGCGGGCCGCTTCGCCCGTCCGGTTGGGGGCCACGATCATAACGTTTTCCTTCCGTCTCTTTTTCAGCATCGTATACGCGGCCATATACGCGCTCAGGCCGCCGCCCAGGATCAATACGTCGGTGGTGCAGATTTCCATAAAGCCCTCCTGAAATACTTGTGCAAAATGGGGGAATGGGGTATACTGGGAAAAAACAAAAGGGGGAAACCGGGTTGGTTACGCCGCCAAAGCTGCCCGAAACGCTTCGGGAAGCGTTGATCGAGGAAGAAGTGGAAAGAGCCGTCGAAGAAGGCCTGGACGTTGAAAACTGCCGCTTTTACGGGGAAGCGCTGCCGGATCTGCCGGGCGAAACCCTGGAGTTTTCCGGCTGCTATTTTGAAAAATGCGCGTTTCGTCCTTCCGGTGCGGATCGGCTGGTATTTGTGGACTGCGTGCTGAACACCTGCGACCTGAGCGGGATGCGGTTTCAAAAATCTACGTTCCAGCGGGTGGCTTTTAAAGGCTGCCGCATGACCGGCGCGGTGTTTTCCGAAACGCCGATGATGAACGTCTCCTTTGAAAACTGCGCGCTGAACCTGGCCGCCTTTGGGGAAATCAAGGCGCAGCACGCGCTGTTTGCTGACTGTGTGATGAAGGAATGCAGCTTCTTCCGCTTCCGCTGGCAGGACTGGACGCTGCGTGCCTGCGATATGCGGCGGGCTGAGATCCACGAAACCGCCATGAAGGGAATGAACGTGACCTCCTGCGGGATCGAAGGCATCATGGCGGATGTGACATCCATCCGGGGCATGACCGTCACCCGGGAGCAAGCCGTTCAGCTGGCCGCGCTGCTGGGGCTGATCGTTCAATAGCCCCCTTTTTCCCGCAGAAAATCGTACATCATGATAGCGCCCGCCACGGCGGCGTTCAGCGATTCCGCGCCGCCCACCATGGGCAGCTTCAATCGCAGCGTGCTTTCGGCGAACACGGCGGGGGAAACGCCCTGGCCTTCGTTGCCGATCACCACGCAGAGCCTGTTCTTCGCTTTCCGCCGCTGGTAAAAGGGCTCGCCGTGCAGATCGCCTGCCACGATGTCAAAGCCATCCCGGGCCAGGGACCGCAGCTGCCCCGGCAGATCGTCGCAGCGGCGGACCGGGATGCGGAACACCCCGCCCATGGACGCCCGCAGCGCCTTGGGACCGTAGGGGTCGGCGGTCTTTTCATCCATCAGCAGGCCATGATAGCCCGCCGCGTCCATCGTGCGGATGACCGTGCCCACGTTGCCGGGGTCCTGCACCCCGTCCAGCGCCACCAGCAGGGAAGCGTTTTCCGGGAGCGCAGTGTCTTCCTTCGGATAACCGCACACGGCGATCACGCCCTGGGGCGTTTTCGTGTCGCACAGCGCGGCCATCACATGGTCGGCCAGAAAATACACCGAAGCGCCCTTGGCGGTTTCCGCAAGGGCGCGATACTTTTCCCGCGCGCTGTCGCTGATGAGCAGCGCGCGGGCTTTTTGCGTTTTGACGGCTTCGCCTGCCATATGCTCCCCTTCGGCCAGAAACAGGCCGCTTTCCGCGCGCTGGGCGTGGCTTTTGTTCAGGCCGCGCCACAGCTTTGCCTGGGGATTTTGCAGGCTGGTGATGGTTTCGTTCATGCTTTCAGGGCTTTCAGCGCGCGGGGCATAGCGCCCAGCTCGGCCTTGACTGCTTCCGCATCCAGGCCGCAGTCCAGGATATGCGCCGCCACGTACAGGCTGAACGCCCGGTCAATGGCTTCGGCTACGCCGCCTTTCAGGTCGTTCTGGGTCGCGGCGATAAATCGGGCCATCATGCCCACCGTTTCCAACGGCAGGGGACTGCCGGTGGCGGCGACAGCTTTGCGGATGGCAATCAGCGCGGAGGTGGTTTTTTCGGTCAGCGTGCTTTCCGTCAGCACTTCCCGGATCACGCAGTCCAGACTAACGGGCGCATAAACAGGAAGCGCAGAAGGCAGCGTCTCGGGGTCGGCGTACACCGGCACGTCACAGTGGGGCGTTTGCCAGGAATCCGTATTCTTTTCGGGTTTGCCCAGCTTTTTGATGCGGGTGGCAAATACGAGCGGATGGGACACTGCCTGATCGTTAGCTAACACAAATACGGGAGCGCTGCCGCCCGGCACCACCGCAAAATCATCGCGCAGCCCGGCGCGGACTACGCTGGTTCCCAGGGCCGCGGCAAACGCGTCCAGGGCCGTTTCAGCGTCGGCGGGGGCTTCAGACCGGATTTGCCACATATGATGCTTCGCGCTGAGCGCGAACGCCGCCAGCATCGCCAGCGCGTCGCCCGGCTCCATCACGAATCCGGCTGCCTTCATGCATTTTTCCACCCGGTCGATCAGCTCTGCTTTCGTGGCGGCTTTGCCGGCAGGGGGACAGAGAACGCGCTTGCCGTCTTCCTCGCTGCCGCGCACGGCATCCAGGAATTCCGCGGCTTCTTTGCGTTTCTTTTCCAGCGGCTCCAGGGCTTTGGCCAGCTTTTCCAGTTCGTTCTGAACGGTCTGCTGGGCGATATGCAGCTGATCCAGCTTCTTCTGCTCCGCCATATTCAGCTTGCCCAGCGCCTGATCATGGGCGGCGGCCAGGTTTTTCTTCGCGTCGTCCAGCTGCATCAGCGTCATCAGCCGCTCGGCTTCCAGCTCCTGTAATTGAGCGTGCATGGCGGCAATGGTCAGGTCGTTGGTTTCATGGCCCAGCGCTTTGGCCAGAATGGGACGCATTCCGCTCTGGGCCAGCATAAGGTCGACTGCCTGACGCTGGGATTCGGGCGTATGGCTCATGCCGGCCAACGCGCGCTTGAACGCGTCGGCGGGGTTGGCGACCTCTTTTAATTCGGTGTTCTGCGGGATGGTAGCCCCCGGGGCTTCGTAGCGGCTGACCTCAAACCGGGAGGAATACCGCTGGTTTTCCACCGCCTCCATCAGTTGATTATGCGCCCGGCGCGGATTGGGCTGGCGCTGGGGCGTTTGATACAGCTTGGTACCGGAGAGGGGCTTGGCGGGCTGCGCAGGCGCAAAGTCAATCGGCGCGGGAGCCTCGACGGGCTTTAAGCGATTGGCGTGCGTGCTGAGCTCGTCGTTCATGCTTTGAATCTGTTCAAGGACATTGGGCTGGGAAACGTCGGCCGGTTCAGCCGCCGCAGGCGCCTCGGCAGGCTTTTCCTGCGGCGCGGACGCTTCCGGAGCAGCAGGCACGGCAGGCTCCGCTTCGGGCTGTTTGGCTTCGGGGGCGGGCGCTTCTGCCTGCGCGGGGCGGGGCCAGTAGAACAGCAGGTCCTGGCCCAGCAGCGTGATGGAATGCAGCTCGGCGCTGTCGGGCGGCAGCTTGCGCGTTTCCTGGGCGCACTGCATGTCCTCCTTGCGGAAAGGCCCCTGGATGTTGGCCCCGTTCCGGATAAACACCCAGGGCGTCATGGCGTTGCGCACGTCGCCTTCTGACACGACCTGGTATACCAAATCGTCCGGCAGGGACCGCACGGCGTCGGAATACACGATAAACTGGTTGTTCTCCCCCCGGGAAGGCGAATAGTTTTTGTTGGTGCGGATTTTGTTGGAGTCCGTGGGAAAGACGCGCAGATCCACCAAGCACAGGCCGGACAAAGCCCGCATTCTTTCTTTAAACGTGTGCTGCTCGTTCTTGTCCGGCACGATGCGGAGGAAGCCGTCATCCGGGTATTCCGCTGTCATTCCTTCCAGTGTTCCGTCCAGTGTCATCAAAGGCTGTACCCGAAAATAAGCGCGCGCGATATTGTCCTCTTCCAAATAAACCAGTACAGCCTTCCCTTGAAAATTCATGATAAGCCCCTCCAAAAAACAAAAATTTAAACCAGATTCACCATATGGCGATATTATAACAAAGGGACGGCGCATCCGTCAAGATTACAATAGAAAAGTTTATAAAGAAATTTTGTGAAGATTCAACAAAAGGGGAAAATAGGGATGAGGGAGAGTTCAGAGTACAGATGCGTCAGCATTGTCATAAGCATAGTCAATCGCGAGAGACTATATCAATCTGCACTCTCGTTTTCCTACTGCCTAATCCCTATTCTCTCATCCCTTCTCTCCCCTCACATCCTGACAAACGTATCGTAAATCGCTTTGACGGCGGTTTCAAAGTCGTCCTCATCCACGCCCACGATGATATTCAGCTCGCTGCTGCCCTGGTCGATGGTGCGGATGGAAATGCCCTGGGCGGAGATGGCGGTGAACAGCCGCGCGGCGGTACCAAAATTCCGCACCATGCCGCGGCCCACGGTGGCGATCAGGGCCAGGTGGTCGGACACGGTGATGGTGTCTGGGTCGCACAGCTCCCGGATGCGGGCCAGCACCTGCTCCTTGTGGGGCGCCAGTTCTTTTTCGTGCACCACCACGCACATGGTGTCGATGCCGGTGGGCAGGTGCTCAAAGCTGATGCCGTATTCCTCAAACGCCTGCAGCACCCTGCGGCCGAAGCCCAGCTCGGCGTTCATCATGTCCTTTTCCACGGACACGATGGAGAAGCCCTTGTGGCCCGCGATGCCGGTGATGACGTGGGCCAGGTCGTTCTGGCCCGCGTTGGCGCGGATCATGGTGCCGGGGTGCCTGGGGTCGTTGGTGTTGCGGATGTTGGTGGGGATGCCCGCCTTGCGCACGGGGAACACGGCGTCCTCATGCAGCACCGTCGCGCCCATGTAGGACAGCTCCCGCAGCTCCCGGTAGGTCAGGGTGGAAATATACTGTGCGTCGGGCACGATGCGGGGGTCGGCCATGCGGAAGCCCGTCACGTCCGTCCAGTTTTCGTACACGTCGGCGTTGACCGCCCGGGACACCAGCGCGCCGGAAACGTCGCTGCCGCCGCGGGAGAAGGTGTGAATATTCCCTTCCGCGTCCGCGCCGTAAAAGCCCGGCACCACCGCCCGGCGCATGTTCGTCAGGCGCTCGCCCATAATGGCGTTGGTGTCCTCTTCCAGCAGGCGTCCGTCAGGGGAAAAGCGCACCACCTCCGCCGCGTCCACAAAGGGAATGCCGATGTATTTGGAAAGCAGCTTTCCGTTCAGGTACTCGCCGCGGCTGGCGGCATAGTCGGGGGTCGCGCCTGTTTTCAGGTTCTTTTCGATTTCAGAAAACTCCGCGGCAAAGTCCATGTCCACGCCCAGCTCGGAGGCGATTTCCTCATACCGCGCGCGGATGCGCTCCAGCAGATGCTGGAACGTTTTTCCTTCGCTGGCCGCGCGGTGGGCCGCATACAGCAGGTCGGTGATTTTATCGTCGCCGGGGCCGCGCTTGCCCGGCGCGCTGGGCACCACAAATTTGCGCTCCGGGTCCATGGCCAAAATATCTTTTACCTTTTTAAAATGTTCCGCGTCCGCCAGGGAACTGCCGCCAAATTTCGTTACGATCATGATCTTCCACTCCTCTAAAGATTCGCTTGATATTGTAACCTTTTATGACCGGAATGTCAAATAAAAGCATACATTTTATATTATTCCAATCCGGGGAGGAAGTGAAAGCGCAGAATGCGGAAAAAGCCCCGGCTTTTTTTGCTTTTTTTACAAAGATATGCTATAATCCAGAGGTTACCATTCTACTGACTTGGGAGACCTGTTATGAAATTGTCGAACATTCAGTCCCCGTCCGCGGTCAAAGCGCTGTCGGAACAGGAATTGAAGAAATTGGCGGGTGAGATTCGGGAGGAGATCATCCGCACCGTGTCGGAAAACGGCGGCCATCTGGCGTCCAACCTGGGCGCGGTGGAATTGACCATCGCACTGCACCGGGTATTTGACTGCCCGGTGGATAAAATCGTGTTCGACGTGGGGCACCAATGCTACCCGCATAAGCTGCTGACCGGCAGGGGACAGGCGTTTTCTACCCTGCGGCAGCTGGACGGGGTATGCGGCTTCCCGCGGCGGGAGGAAAGCGAGTACGATGCGTTCAACACCGGCCACGCTTCCACCGCCATTTCCGCCGCGCTGGGCATGGCGCGGGCACGGGACATGCGCGGGGAAAAGCACTGCGTGGTGGCCGTGGTGGGCGACGGCGCGCTGACCGGCGGCATGTGCTATGAAGCGCTCAATGACGCGGGCAATCTGAAAACCCCGTTTATGCTGGTGCTCAACGACAACGGCATGTCCATTTCCAGAAACGTGGGGGCTCTGTCCCGGCAGCTGACGCGTTTGCGTATCAGCCGCGGCTGGCTGGGCGTCAAGAAAAACCTGGCCGAAGCCCTGCGCAAAGTGCCCGGCGTGGGCGAAAATCTGCACGACGCGTTTCAGAAAACAAAAAACAGCATCCGCAACGCCTTTATCCGCGACAAATTTTTTACCGCCTTGGGTTTCCAGTATTTCGGCCCCATTGACGGCCACGACATCGCGGGCCTGGAAAAGGTGTTCCGCAGCCTGAAAAACGTGGATCATCCGGTAGTCATCCACGTGGTCACCAAAAAAGGCTGCGGCTTTGACCAGGCGGAGGAAGCGCCGGAAAAGTACCACGGCGTAGCCCCGTTTTATATCGAAACCGGGCGTTCCCGTAGCGAAAGCGGCCCGTCGGTGGGCACGGTGGGGGGAAACTATATTACGGAATTGGCGGAAAGCCGAAAGGATATTTGCGTGGTTACCGCCGCCATGACGGAGAGCACAGGCTTCGGCGCGTTTCACAAGCGCTTCCCCGACCGTTTGTTCGACGTGGGCATTGCCGAGGAACATGCCGTCACCCTGGCGGCGGGCATGGCCGCGGGGGGCATGCGGCCCATTGTGGCGATTTATGAAACGTTTTTGCAGCGGGCCTTTGACCAGATCACCGTGGACGTGTGCCTGCAAAACCTGCCGGTCTGCTTCCTGATGGACCGGGCGGGCATCGGCGGCGAGGACGGCGCGACCCATCACGGGCTGCTGGGCGTTTCGATGCTGCGCTCTATCCCCAACATGACGGTGTTTGCGCCGCGCTGTGAAGACGAATTGAAAGCGATGATCCGCTGGGCCTTGACCCATAACGGCCCCTGCGCCATCCGGTATCCGCGTTCCCTGCCGCCGATGGACGCGCCGCATCATGATTTCCGTCCCGGCGAATGGGAAGAATTGTGCAAGGGCAAGGATGCGGCGATTCTGGCTTCCTCCACGATTCTGGCGGAATGCCTGGAGGCGGCGAAGCTGCTTTCAAAAGAAGGAATCGAAGCGCGGGTCATCAACGCTTCGTCCGTCTGTCCGCTGGATGAAAAATGTATTCAGCATCTTGTCAAAAAGAATATCCCGGTTTGCACGGTGGAAGAACACTACCTATCCGGTGGGTTCGGCAGCGCGGTGGCGGAATACTGCGCGAAAAACCATCTGACTGCGCCGGCCGTTATGATTGGCATCCCAGGCGCGTTCGTGCCCCATGGCAGCCGGAAGCTGCTTTTGCAGCGGTACGGCCTGGACGCGGAGGGCATTGCGCGGCAGGTGAAAAAGGCGGTGAAACAATGAAGCAGCGGGCGGACGTGTGGCTGGTGACCCGCGGCCTGGCCGAGAGCCGGGAAAAGGCCCAGGCGCTGATCATGGCGGGCCAGGTATATGTAGGCGAAAAGAAGGTGCTCAAGTCCTCCGAGCAGATCGCCGAGGACGCGCCCCTGCAGGTGCGCGGCGGCGGCCAGGATCATTTTGCCAGCCGGGGCGGGCATAAGCTGGAAAAGGCCATCACCGCGTTCTCCGCCGATGTAAGCGGCGCGGTGGCCATGGACATTGGCGCGGCGACGGGCGGGTTTACCGACGTGCTGCTGCGCCATGGCGCGGCACACGTGTACGCCATTGACGTGGGCTACGGACAATTGGACTGGAAGCTGCGCAACGATGAGCGGGTGACCGTCATGGAACGCACCAACGCCCGGGCGCTGACAGTAGAGCAGTTTCCCTTGCATCCGAATCTGACCGTGATGGACGTGTCCTTTATTTCCATTCGCCTGATTCTGCCCGTAGCCGCGGCGATCATGGGGGAGAGCGGGCGGTTCCTGACGCTGATCAAGCCCCAGTTTGAAGCCGGACGCGGCCAGGTGGGGAAGAACGGCGTGGTGCGGGAAAAGGAAATCCATGAGCGTGTGCTGCGGGAAATCTGCGTGTTCTGCCCGTCCTTCGGCTGGCATGTGCGCGACCTCACCTTCTCGCCCATCAAAGGCCCGGCGGGGAACATCGAGTTCTTGGCCGACGTGCAGCCCGGCCCCGGCGAAGAAATCTCCGACGAGCAAATCACCGCGCTGGTGAAGCAGGCGCATAAGGAATTGGATTGATAACAGTCATATTGTGAAGGAAAAAACGACGAGGCAGGGGGCTTCTTCAGCCCCCTGTACCCCTGAACCAGGAGATTTCATCTCCTGGACCTCAATAGCGGATAATGCTCGAAAAAACGAATTAGCTTGGTTCGCGCTGGTACTTGAAGGAACGCGGAAGTCTGACTTGGCGCCGTTGTGCTTCTGGCCCGGCGGCAAAGCCGCCAACCCGGATGCTTCGCATCCGGGGAAAGCCAGGGAATAATCCGCAGGGGAAAGTTCACTTTCCCCTGCGGATTTTCCCGGGCTTTCTTGGGCCAGAAGCCCTCAAACTTTTCGTAGCCCCAGCGCGGCAGGCGGAGCTGTTCTTTTTATCCCGACAACGTAATATCGCCAGTTGTGGGTCCAGGGTCCTCAGGACCCTGGCGCAGGTCTGGGGGCGCGCAGCCCCCAGCGTCTCCTCCTCGTCGGCTTTGAAATTCGCCCTTGAGAACATAGCTGGTAAGAGTAGTAATTACTGAATAAAACAACCTTCGCTTTGAAGCTGGAAAGCGAAGGTTGTTTTTGATCAAAGGGTTTACGCAAACTGCGCGTCGTAGAGTTCGCGGTAGAAGCCGCCCCGCTGCATGAGTTCCTTGTGGGTGCCGCGCTCCACCACGTTGCCGTCGCGGACGACGAGGATAAGGTCGGCGTTGCGGATGGTGGAGAGGCGGTGGGCGACGACGAAGCAGGTCTTGTCCCGCATGAGGCGGCGCATGGCCTGCTGAATCTGCACTTCGGTTCTCGTGTCCACGTTGCTGGTGGCCTCGTCCAGAATCAGCATCCGCGCGTCCACCAGCATGGCGCGGGCGATGGTGAGCAATTGCTTCTGCCCCTTGGAGATGTTCGCGCCGTCGTCGGTAATCACAGTGTCGTAGCCCTCGGGCAGGCTCATGATGTAGTGGTGAATCTTCGCGGCTTTCGCGGCGGCCACCACCTCGTCCCGGGTGGCGTCGGGCTTGGCGTAGGCGATGTTGTCGTAGATGGTGCCGGAAAAGAGCCAGGTATCCTGCAAAACCATGGAGTACGCCCGGCGCAGGCTGTCGCGGGTGATGTCGTCCACGGGCTTGCCGTCCACGGTCAGGCGGCCGGAATCAATGTCATAGAACCGCATGAGCAGGTTGATCAGCGTGGTTTTGCCCGCGCCGGTGGGCCCGACGATGGCGATCATGCTGCCCTTCCGCGCCTGGAAGGACAGCTTTTTCAGGATGGTCTTGTCCTTCTCGTAGCCGAAGGACACGTCCTGCATTTCCACATGGCCCTGCACATCCTCCAACGGCAGCGCCTGGGGCGCGTCGGCGGGCTCCAGAGGTTCGTCCAGCAGGGAAAAGACCCGGTCGGCGGCGGCGAGGGCGGATTGCAGTTCACCGTAAATGTTGGCGATTTCGTTGATGGGCCCGGAGAAACGGCGGCTGTACTGCACGAAGGAAGATATGTTGCCCAGGGTGATGCCGCCGTTCATGAACAGGATCGCGCCGAACACGCTGATGAGCGACATGGACAGATTATTGATCAGGTTCACAGACGGCCCCATCATGGAGGAATAATATTCGCTCTTGTAGTACGCGGTCACCACTTCTTCGTTCAGCGCGTCCATGTTGCCCAGGGTGTTGTCCTCCTGGTGGTAGGCTTTCAGGCTTTTCATGCCGGAAATCATTTCCTCAGAAAAGTCATTCAATTCGCCCATTTTCCGGGAGCGCAGGCGGAACAGCGGCTGGGTGTGGCGGGTGATCATGGTGGTGATGAACAGCGACAGCGGGATGGTGAACGCGAACACCAGCACCAGGGGCGGCGCAATGGTGAGCATCATGATCAGCGACCCTACGATGGTGATGCTGCTGGTGAGCACGTGCACCACGTCGGAGGACAGGGACGTGTTGATGGTGTCGGTGTCGTAGAAAATGCGGCTGAGCAGGTCGCCGATAGCGTGTTTGTCGATGAAGCCCACGGGCATGTCGCACAGGTGGTCAAACAGGTCGCGCCGCATCCGGAGCGTCACGCGGCGGCTGATATGCACCATGAGGATGGACAATAGATAAGAAAACAGCGACGACGCCAGATAGAAGGCCAGCATCAGCAGGGCGTAATGGGTCACACCCGCAAAATCCACCCCGCCCGGCGCGGCGATGCAGTCAATGGCGCTGCCGGACAGGCGCGGGCCGATCAAGGCAAAGGAGTTGGAAAACAGCGTCAGGGCCAGGGCCAGGATGAGCAGCCACTTGAATTGCATCATGTATTTGAGCAGGCGCAGGAGGGTGGCTTTTTTGTTGATGGGCTTGCGGCTGAACTGCTGGCCCTTCACCGGCATCCCCCGCAGGCTTCCGGGACGGTTATTCATCCTCCTCACCTCCCAATTGCAGCTGGGCGATTTCCCGGTAGAGCGGGCAGGACTGCAAGAGCTGCTGATGGCTGCCCAGGCCCTTGGGCACGCCGTCCTCCATGACCAGAATCTGGTCGCACTGCATGACGGCACTGATTCGCTGGGCAATGGTGATGGTCGTCGCATTGGCATAACCTTCCCGCAGCGCGGCGCGGAGAGCGGCTTCGGTTTTAAAGTCCAGGGCGGAGGAGGCGTCGTCCAGAATCAGGATCTCCGGGGTTCCCGCCAGCGCCCGGGCCAGCAGCATCCGCTGCTGCTGACCGCCGGAAAAGTTCTGCCCGCGGGACACGACCTCGGCGTCCAGGCCGCCCTTGTCCCGGATGAAATTGGCCTGCGCGTCGGCGATGGCGCGGTTGACTTCCTCCAAGGAGATTTCGCGGCCCAGCTTGATGTTTTCGCCGATGGTGCCCCGGAACAGCGCGTCGTTCTGGAACACCACGCCGAACATCTGCCGCAGGGTTTCCAGGGGCAGCTCCCGGATGTCCACGCCCTGAATGCGGATCGCGCCTTCGTCCGTGTCGTACAGGCGCAGGAGCAGCTTGATCAGCGTGGATTTGCCCGAGCCGGTGGGGCCGAGGATGCCCAGCCGCTGGCCCCGATTCAGGGAGAAGGAAATGTCCTGCACGTCGGGGGCTTTTTTATTATAGGAAAAGGTCACGTGGTCAAACTGGATATGCGGCGCGTCCTGATCCAGGCCGGGCAGCTCGGCGGGGGCGGTTTCCTCCTGGCCGTCCAATACTTCCTCGATGCGCCGGGCGGAGGCCAGGGCCTTGGAGTACATGGTCAGGATGCGGGTGATGGTGAGCATGGCGTTCAGGATGATGGTAAAATAGGAAATGAACGCGATGATGTTGCCGGGGCCGGTGAGACCGAAGTGCACCCGCCGCGCGCCGACGACCACCACCAGCACCAGGCCCATGTTCAGCAGGAACTGCATCGTGGGCCCGTTCACCGCCATCACCGACGCGGCCTTGGTTTCGCTGGCGGCGAGGGCCTCGTTGATCTGGCCGAATCGCCGTTTTTCGTCCGGCGTCTTGGACAGGGCTTTGATGATGCGGATGCCCGTCAGGTTTTCGCGCACGATGCGGGTCAGGTGGTCCACGTTCTTCTGCTGTTCGGTGTACAGCGGCACGCCCTTGCGGGAGATGAACCACACGATCAGCGCCATGAAGGGCAGCAGCGCCACCAGCAGGGCGGACAGCGCCGCGTCCCGGGTCATGGTGACGATGATGCCGCCGATCAGCAGAATCGGAGCGCGGATGCCGATGCGCTGCATCATGCCCGTCATGCGGTACACGTTGTAGGTGTCGGTGGTCATGCGGGAGATGAGGGAAGGGATGGTGAACCGGTCCATTTCCCCGGCGGTCAGGCGGGTGATCTTGCCGAACAGGTCATGCCGAATCTGCCGCGTGCAGTCCCGCGCCACGCCCGCCGCCACTCGGTTGGCAAACACATTGCCCACCCAGGCCAGGATGGAACAGAGCACCATCAGCCCGCCGTATAAATAAATCTGCCCGGCGTCCCGCTGCGGCACGATGCCGTCCAGCATGTAGGCCAATAACGCGGGAATCAGCAAATCCATGATCGTCCCCAGAAACTTGCACGTCATCCCGCCGACCATCCGCTTCACATGGGGCTTTAAATAATGGATCAAAAATTGCAAAGGCGCGCCTCCCTTTTACTGGGCGTTTCTTCTGGAAAATAGAGGATGCTTTCAGTATACGCTGTTTTTTGAAGGTTGTCCACAGGGAAAGGGGGATTTCTTTTTTTCAAATCGATGGATGAAAGGGCGCTTTAAATCACGAAGGGAAACGCTGGGGCTGTTCGCCCCAGACCCCAACCAGGGTCCTGAGGACCCTGGACCCGCAACTGGCGAATGAACATCGTTGGAATAAGCATACAAGCT
>CADCJO010000017.1:0-29613 GCA_902801765.1 uncultured Eubacteriales bacterium | reverse complement strand
GCAGTATCCACTAAATGGGTCCAGGGGGCGAAGTCCCCTGGTGCGGGGGTACGGGGGCCGCACAGGCCCCTGCTTCGTTTCACTTAGTGAATTAAAGTGTCTTTTCACTTCGCACAACCAATCAGAAATCTTTTAGAAAGTTTTGCAAAAATGTTAAAATTGTGTTATACTATATTTTGTGGTTTTTGAGAACCGCATGACCAATTTCAGCGAGGTGCTTTATGGCGCGGAATTACGACGCGGGCAGTATCAAAGTGTTGGAGGGGCTGGACGCGGTGCGGATGCGGCCCGGCATGTATATCGGCTCCACTGGCAGCCGGGGCCTGCATCATTTGTTATGGGAAATTGTGGATAATGCCATCGACGAAGCCATGGGCGGCTACGCCACGGAAGTGGAAGTGACGCTGTACAAGGACGGGTCTGCCTCCGTTTGGGACAACGGGCGCGGCATGCCGGTGGACATGCACCCGCAGTTGGGCATCCCCGGCGTGCAGGTGATTTTTACCAAGCTCCACGCGGGCGGCAAGTTCGGCAACGACAACTATGCTTATTCCGGCGGTCTGCACGGCGTTGGCGCCAGCGTGGTGAACGCCCTGTCCAAGTGGCTGACGGTGGATATTTTCCGGGACTGGGCTCACTATACCCAGCGGTACGAAAACTGGTACGATCCCAAGCAGAAAAAGTTCCTGGCTGGACATCCGGTGACGGAGCTGGAGAAGGTGGGCAACACCCGCAAGCGCGGCACCCTGGTGCGCTTCCTGCCGGACGAAACGGTGTTTGAGGAAACCGTGTTCAACGGCGACAACGTGCGACGCCGCCTGCGGGAACTGGCCTATCTGAATAAAGGCTTGAAAATTTCTTTCATCGACGAGCGTACGAAGGAGGAGGGCAAGGCCCAGGCGGAATACTGCTTCGCGGGCGGCATCGTGGACTATGTGAAGTATCTGAACCGGGACAAGACGCCGCTGCACGAGGAGCCGATCTTTTTTGAAGGTAAGCGGGACGACGTGATCTGCACCGCCGCCATTCAGTATACCGACGGCTATACCGAATCTGTTTTCTCCTATGTGAATAATATCCCCACCGGCGAGGGTGGCACCCACGAAACGGGCTTCCGCGCCGCGTGGACGAAGGTGCTGAACGACTACGCCCGGAAAATCGGCGCATTGAAAGAAAAAGACAACAACCTCTCCGGCGAGGATTTTCGGGAGGGCATCACGGTCGTTCTGACCACGATGGTGAAGAACCCCCAGTTCGAGGGCCAGACCAAGGGCCGCCTGGGCAACACCGAGGTGCGCCCCGCCGTGGAAGCCATCGTGGGGGAAAAGCTGTATGAATTCCTGGAAAATCTTAAGAACCAGGAGCTGGCCCAGAAGATCATCGAAAAGGCCGTCAAGAGCGCCAAGGTGCGCGAAGCCACCCGCAAGGCCCGCAACCTGGCCCGGGCCAAGAACGAGCTGGAGGCCGCGCCGCTGGTGGGCAAACTGTCCGCCTGCACGGGACGCAAAGCCGTAGAAAACGAATTGTTCATTGTGGAGGGCGACTCCGCCGGCGGCAGCGCCAAGCAGGGACGCGACCGCCGCTTCCAGGCGATCCTGCCCCTGCGCGGCAAGCCCTTGAACGCTGAAAAAAAGCGGTTGGATCAGGTGCTGGCCAACGAGGAATTCCGCTCCATCATCACTGCCCTGGGTACGGGCATCGCCGAGGACTTCGACCTTTCTTCCTTAAAATATCACAAGGTCATCATCCTGGCCGACGCCGACCAGGACGGGGCCCATATCCGCTCCATCCTGCTGACCTTCTTTTTCCGCTATATGCGCGAGCTGGTGGCGGACGGGCATGTGTTCATCGGCATGCCGCCGCTGTACGCCGTGAAGAAAAACAACGGCATTCAGTACGCCTACGACGACAAGGAGCTGAAAAAGGTCACGGTGGGCCTGAAGGGCTACACCCTCCAGCGCTACAAGGGCCTGGGCGAAATGAACCCCGAGCAGCTCTGGGAAACCACCATGGACCCCGCTCACCGCAAGCTGATGCAGGTGACCATCGAGGACGCCGCCGAGGCGGATTCCCTCATTACCGTCCTGATGGGCGACAAGGTGGAGCCCCGGCGGGAATACATCATCGAGCACGCCGAGTTTAACAAGGCCGACCACTTTGACCGGCAGCTGGAAAAGTCTGGCTTAGTGTACGAAACGAAAAGCGCAGTCCAAAACTGAGGATTGAAAACTGGAGGAATCCCCATGCCCAAGAAGCCCCCGGAGCAAGTGCTCACCCCGGATATCATCCAAACGCCCCTGGAGGACGTGCTGCACCAGTCCATGATGCCCTACGCGGAATATGTCATTCTGGAGCGCGCCATCCCACGGGTGGAGGACGGCTTGAAGCCCGTGCAGCGGCGCATCCTGTTCACCATGCACGAATTAGGCCTGACGCCCGACAAGCCCCATCGCAAGTGCGCCCGCATCGTGGGCGACTGCTTAGGTAAATACCACCCCCACGGCGACAGCAGCGTGTACGACGCCCTGACCCGCATGGCGCAGCCCTATTCCCTTCGCGGGGTAATGGTGGACGGCCACGGCAACTTTGGCTCCATCGACGGCGACAGTGCCGCCGCCATGAGATACACCGAGGCCCGTATGGCCCCGCTGGCCCTGCAAATGCTGCGGGACATCGAGAAGGACACCGTACCCTTCCGCCTGAATTTTGACGACACCCTAAAGGAGCCCGACCTGCTGCCCGCCCGGTTCCCCAATCTTTTGGTGAACGGCGCTTCCGGCATCGCCGTGGGCCTGGCCACCAACATCCCGCCCCACAACCTGCGGGAGGTGACGGATGCGGTCTGCATGCAGATCGACGACCCCGATGTGTCGCTGGACAAATTGATGACCGTGGTGCCCGGCCCGGATTTCCCCACCGGGGGCATCCTGCTGGACACCCCGGAAATCCGTGCCGCCTATGAAACGGGCCGGGGCAAGCTGACCGTCCGGGCCAAGGTGACCATGGAGCCCGGGCCCGCGGGCCGCACGCTGATCGTGATTCACGAGATCCCCTACGGCGTGGCGAAGGCCGCCATGCTGGAAAAGATTTTAAAACTCAGCGAGGAAAAGAAAAACTCCCTGGGTTATATTCATGATATCCGCGACGAGAGCGACCGCACCGGTATGCGTGCCGTGATCGAGCTGAAAAAGGAAGCGAACCCTCAGAAGGTGCTGGCAGCGCTGTACAAGTACAGCGATTTGCAGGTGACCTTCGGGGTCAACATGGTGGCTGTGGCGGCGGGCAAGCCCGTGCAGATGGGCCTGAAAACCGTCATCGCCCATTTCATCCGCCACCAGAAGGACGTCGTCACCCGCCGCACCCAGTACGAACTGGATCAGGCCAAGGCCCGGGCGCACATTTTGGAGGGCCTGATCATTGCCGTGGACAACCTGGATGAGGTGATCGCCCTCATCCGCGCCAGCAAGAACGGCAAGGAAGCCAAGCAGCGCCTGATGGACCGCTTCGGCTTTACCGACGTGCAGGCCCAGGCCATCCTGGATCTGCGCTTGCAGCGCTTGACCAACCTGGAGATTTTGGCCCTGCGCAAGGAATACGAGGAAATCAAAAAGCTGATCGACACCCTGGAAGGAATTTTAAAGAGCGAAAAGAAGCTGCTGAACCTGATCAAAAAAGAACTGCGGGAGATCGCCGAACAGTTTGGCGACGAGCGCCGCACGCAAATCGTAAAGGAAGAGCCGGAAGAAGCGCTGCCCGAAGTGGAGGAAGGGCCACTGCCCGAGGACGCGGTGGTTTTCCTGACCCGCGGCGGCCAGCTGCGCCGCATGGCCCCGCGACTTTATGAAAAGCTGGATATGCCGGAAAAGGAAAGCGATATGACCCGCTATCTCTTCCGCACCCAGACCGACCATACCCTCTATTTCTTCACCAACCTGGGCAACTGCTACCCGCTGTCCGTCGGCGCGCTGCCGGAAACCAGCAAACCCCGGGAACGGGGCGGCGGCTTGTCCAGTGTGCTGGCCGGGCTGGAGAACGGGGAGGAATGCGTGTCGCTGCTCCTCATGACCCCCGGCAGCCTCAGCGCCATGGGTGACCTATTGTTTTTTACCAGACAGGGCCAGGTAAAGCGCACCAGCGCGGCGGAATACGACGTGCGCCGCTCCAAGTTCGGTGCCGTCAATCTGAAAAACGGCGACCAGCTGCTGTGCGTCGTGCCCGCTGAGGAAGGGGCCGACATCCTCATGATCACCCGCAAGGGCATGTCCATCCGCTTCCCGCTGGATTCCGTGCCTGAAATGGGCCGGGTCAGCGCGGGCGTCAAGGGCATGAACGTAGCCCTGGACGATCAGGTGATTCTGGCCTGCCCGATCGCGGTATCCGACCAGATCATTCTGTTCACGGAGCGCGGCTACGGCAAGCGCCTCATGAGCGCCATGTTCGACGCCCAGGGCCGTGCGGGCAAGGGCCTCAAGTGCATCTACTTCAATAAATCCGGCTCCACCGGAACCTATGTGGCCTGTGCCGCCCGCGTCACATCCTCCCGCGCTTTCACTGTCTTGCAGCACGGCGGCATCATGACGCCCATGCAAAGCGACGACCTGCCCTGTCAGGATTTGACCGACAAGGGGAAGCCTGTCGTCATGGCTGTGCTGGATGATGTGGTGGAGGATTTGATACTTTAAAATGGATGGCGTAAAGGGCGTTTTAATTCACTTTGGGTTACGCTGGGGCTGTTCGCCCCAGACCCCAACCAGGGTCCTGAGGACCCTGGACCCGCACCTGGCGTTATTACTTTGCCGGAATAAGCGGACAAGCTCCGCCTGCTGCGCTGGGGTTACGGAAAGGTTGAGAGCTTCTGGCCCAAGAAAGCTTGGAAAAATCCGAGGGGGAAAGTAAACTTTCCCCTCCGGATTTTCCCAGGCTTTCCCCGGATGCAAAGCATCCGGGCTGGCGGCTTCGCCGCCGGGCCAGAAGCATAACGGCGCCAAGTCAAACTTCAGTATCCACTAAATGGGTCCAGGGGGCGAAGTCCCCTGGTGCGGGGGTACGGGGGCCGCACAGGCCCCTGCTTCGTTTCACTTGGTGAATTAAAGTGCCATAAAAACCAAACCGGCGTGAACCGTTTGCCAAAAACAGCAACGGTTTACGCCGGTTTGGTTTCGTATAGAATTACACGTTGATTTCCTGGGCCTTGACTTCGCTATCCTGATTGGCGGAAAGCAAAGGCGCAATGACGGCATTCAGGTATTCCCGGGTCTGCATCGGCCTGGAAGGCGGGATCGGCGGCGATGCGGGAAAGCAGGTCGCAGGGCTTGCCCTCCATTTTCACCGCGTTGGCCGCGGCGATGGAATGCAACCGGATATGCTCGTGCAGCTCCTGCCGGTCGCCGCCCCGCTCCACGGCGTCCATCAGGATGTTTTCGGTCGCCATGAAGGGCAGTTCCTCCCGCAGGTGCTTTTCGATCACCTTGTCGTACACCACCAGACCGGAGGCGATATTCAGGTACAGGCTCAGGATGGCATCGGCGCACAGGAAGCCTTCGGCCAGGGATAGGCGGCGGTTGGCGCTGTCGTCCAGCGTGCGCTCAAACCACTGCTCCGCGGCGGTCATGGCCCCGTTCTGGGCGTTGCTGATGAGGAAGCGGGAGAGGGCCGTCATGCGCTCAGATCGCATGGGATTGCGTTTATAGGCCATGGCGGAGGAACCAATCTGGTTCTTTTCAAAGGGCTCCTCGATCTCCTTCTTGTGGGCCAGCAGGCGAATATCGTTGGCGAATTTATGGGCGCTCTGGCCGATCTGGGACAGGGCGTTCAGCACCCGGGAATCGGTCTTGCGGGAATAGGTTTGGCCGGATACCGGCACGGCGGCGGCAAAGCCCATCTTTTCGGAAATCAGGCTGTCCAGTTTTTTGACCTTTTCAAAGTCGCCATGGAACAGTTCCAGGAAGCTGGCCTGAGTGCCGGTGGTGCCCTTGCAGCCCAGGGGTTTCAGCGTGTTCAGGCAGAAGTCGATTTCCTCCAGATCCAGCGTCAGGTCGTTGAGCCACAGGGTGGCGCGCTTGCCCACGGTGGTGGGCTGGGCGGACTGGAAATGGGTGAAGGCCAGGCAGGGCTGGGCGGCGTGTTCCTCCGCAAACTGGGCCAGCGCTTTGATGACCGCTATCAGCCGGGCGCGAATCAGTTTGAGCGCGTCCCGCAGGATCAGCACGTCGGCGTTGTCGCCCACATAGCAGGAGGTAGCGCCCAGGTGGATGATGGGCCGGGCGGTGGGGCATTGGTCGCCCCAGGCGTGGATGTGGGCCATCACGTCGTGGCGCAGCTTCTTTTCATAGGCCGCCGCCGCGTCAAAGTCAATGTCATTTTGGTGCGCCTTCATTTCGGCGATTTGCTCGTCGGTGATGGGCAAGCCGAGTTCCTGCTCCGATTCGGCCAGGATGATCCACAGCCGCCGCCACAGGGAAAACTTGTTCTGGCTGGAAAACAGATACTGCATTTCCTTGCTGGCATAGCGGGTGGAGAAGGGGGAGAGGTAACCTTCGTAATTCTCAGGCATGGGGCTGAAACCTCCTGCGTACATCATGATTCGGGAAACACAAATCATTATAGCAAAAAAAAACTTCCCGCGCAATCGTGCGGGAAGATTTCGTGTGTGCGCCTGGCAGCACACGTTTGTAACAGCGCATTCAGTCTGCATGTCTCGGACGCACTGTGTGCCGAACGGTACGCACGGTGCGGTGAGAGGACGATGTTCGTCCCCCCTCCTGCTCGATTCATTTCATGGTTTCGGCGTAGCCGCTGGCTTGGGGGTTTTGGAGGGCTTGGGTGCGGTTTCAGTGGTGACGGCGTTGCCGGAAAAGACCAGCTCCTGCAGGGCGGGATCGGCGATGCCGGTTTCCTCCAGACCGTTATACCTTTGCAGTTTTTTCACACGCTCGACGGTGATGCTGTTGTATTCGTCAGATACGTTTTTCTCTTTGAAATAACCCAGCCAGTACATGGCGATTTTAAAGCGCTGCACATCCCGGCCGCTCATGCCCTTCCTCAGCGTCCGATACGAGGATGTGCCCGAGGCGGCGGTGGGTTTGGCGGTCGTCTTGGGGGTGGGTGAGGGCTTGGGCGTGGCGGTAGGCGCGGGCGTCACCTGGGGCGACAGCTTCATCCACAGCCAATCCAGCACCTTGGGGTCCTTGAATACATGATGCGGCATGCGGCTGTGGGTGGAATCAAACTCCACCACCTCAGAGGTATAGCCCTCCTCCTCCAGCGTCTGGGCAAAGGCCAGGGCGGAAGCGGGGGGCATGTTTGTATCCTTCGTGCCCACAAAGGTGCGCAGCTCACAGAACGTGAACGCTTCGGGACGCACGTCCTCGTTCACCCGTCCGGAAACAGCCACCGCGCGGCAGAACCGATCGGGATACAGGTTCACCAGGTCGTACACCCCGATGCCGCCCATGCTGAACCCCGTCAGGGCAATGCGCCGTTCGTCGATTTCGTATTCCTCCACGGTGCGGTCGATCATCTTCATCAGCGCGTTTTCGATCCTGATCCACTGGCCGTAGAAGGTGGGCATTTGGGGGATAAGCAGAATCGCGTCCTCGCACAGCACGATACCGTCCTTCAGAAACAGCGGCAGGCTGGCCAGCAGCGCGCCTTCGCCTCGTTCCCCGGAGCCGTGCAGATACACCACCAGCGGCATCCCCGGCTTCACCTCGGGCGGCAGGTACAGCCAATACTGAATCAGCTGATCCTGCTTATCGTCCCGCGCGCCGTGCTTGATAAAGTGCACGGAGGCGTGGGCGGGGCAGGGAACCAAAACGGACAGGAGCAAAAAAACGGATAAAAAAGCGACGATTCTTTTTTTGATGTCTGCCATGGGATTTCCTCTTAAAAACCAGAACTGCCCACGCGCGCCTTCTGCGCCGGGCAGTCCTGATAAGCTGCGCCGGTCAGCCCAGATCCACGATAATGGGCAGGATCATGGGATTGCGCTTGATCTTTTCATAGATGTAGCGGTGCAGCTCGTCCTTGATGCGGTTCTTGATGCTGGGCCAGTCGCTGCCCTCGATACGGCCGTAGCTGGCGATGATGCCGCGCACCACCTCGCGGGTGCACTCGATAATGTCCTCGTTCTCGCGGACGTACACAAAGCCGCGGGAAATCACGTCGGGGCCGGACACCAGCACGCCGTTGGTGCGGTCGAAGGCCATGGCCACGATGATCAGGCCGTCCTGAGAGAGGTGCTTGCGGTCCCGCAGCACCACGTTGCCCACGTCGCCGATGCCCAGGCCGTCCACCAGCACTTCGCCGGTGGGCACGGTGCCTGCAATGGCGAGGCTGTCCTGGCTCATTTCGATCACCTGACCCGCGGCGGGCAGCACGATGTTCTGCCGGTCCATCCCCATGGTTTCCGCCAGCTCCGCGTGCTGCCACAGCATGCGGTATTCGCCGTGGATGGGGATGAAATACTTGGGCTTCACCAGGGCGTGCATCAGCTTGATTTCTTCCTGGCAGGCGTGGCCGGACACGTGCACCTCGGCCATGGCTTCGTAAATCACCTCCGCGCCGCAGCGGTAAAGCTGGTTGATGACGCGGGAAACGAATTTTTCGTTGCCGGGGATGGGCGTGGCCGAAATGATCACCTTGTCGCTGGGCTTGATCTGCAGCTTGCGGTGCTCGGAGAACGCCATGCGGGTCAGGCCGCTCATGGGCTCGCCCTGGCTGCCGGTGGTGAGAATCAGCAGCTCGTCGTCCCGGTAGCTGTCCAGGTCGTCCACTTCAAGGTAATAGCCGTCGGGAATCACCAATTCGCCCAGCTGCATGGCCACCCGGGTGACAGACACCATGCTGCGGCCCACGAAGCAGACCTTGCGGCCAAAGCGGATGCCGCTGTCGATCACCTGCTGGAGGCGGTTGATGTTGCTGGCGAACATGGCCACGATCACGCGGCCCTGGGCGTTGCGGAACTGGTTGACGAAGGTTTCACCGATCTTGCGCTCGCTCATGGTGTAGCCGGGGCGCTCGATGTTGGTGCTTTCGCACAGCAGGGCCAGCACGCCCGCGTCTCCCGCCATGGCCAGGGAGCTCAGGTCGGTGATTTCGCCGTCCACGGGGGTGAAGTCGATCTTAAAGTCGCCGGAGTGCACGATCACGCCCGCGGGGCAGGAAATGATCAGCGCGCAGGCGCCGGGGATGGAGTGGCTCACCTTGATGAATTTGATCGTGAACGCGCCCATCTTGACCTCGTCCCGGGGCTGAATGGCGTTCATCTGGATGCCGTTCACCCGATGCTCCCGGAGCTTTAAGTCGATCAGCGCCAGGGTCAGCCGCGTGCCCCAGATGGGGGCGGGCACCTGCTGGAGAATATAGGGCGTGGCGCCGATGTGGTCCTCGTGCCCATGGGTGAACACATAGCCCCGCACCCGATCCTTGTTGGCGACCAGATAGGACGCGTCGGGAATCACCAGATCGATGCCCAGCATGTCCTCCTTGGGGAAGATGGAGCCGCAGTCCACGACCAGGATATCTTCTTCGTATTCGATTACGTATAAGTTCTTGCCGATTTCATCCACACCGCCCAGCGGGATGACGCGCACCTTGGGATATTGGGCCATAAAAAACCTCCTTTATCATCATACAATGCCGGTTGGAAAACGTACACCCTGGCATATTTTTTTTTCATCGGTTCAGCAAATTGGCTTGAACGAAAAGGTCCCGAAAGAAGTTCAGAACATTTCTGTCATTATTATATCACAGTTTTTTCAAAATTACCAGAGCGATCCGCAGATAAATTCGCGCCATGATTCTGTGATATTCTGATTAAATTGCACAAAGAGCGGATGATTTTTGACCGTTTTATCCGGGAATTAGTCATTTTCCATCATCCGGATATGGGCGAAAAAATATTTGTTTCATTGCCAATTGTCCGGCTTTCTGCTATAATACGCCCAGACAGAGGAGGGGATTCCCTTGCATGAACGGATTCGCCAGGTGAGAAAAGCGCATGGACTGACGCTGGAGCAGTTCGGCGAAAAAATCGGGCTGAAAAAAAGCGTTCTCAGCCGCATCGAAAACGGTTACAGTATGCCTCAGGAGCAGACGCTGCGGCTGATCTGCCGGGTGTTCAGCGTTTCCTATGCCTGGCTCAAGGACGGCGTGGGAGAGATGACGGAAGAATCGGACGAGGACGACGCCGTGAACCGCCTGATGCTGGGCAAGGATGAATTTCCCAAGCGGGTGTTCCGCACCCTCGCCGCCATGCCTCCGGAAGGATGGGACGCGCTCAAACGAGTCGTGGAGATCCTTCGGGAAGAAAATCTTTGACATCATTTGGGGGACGTATATGGAAAAGATAAAAAAACTGTTCGCCGCTGCCGGCGACCGCGACCAGACCATCGTGCGCACCAGCGTGATCGGCATCATCGCCAATGTGCTGCTGGCAACCTTTAAGGCCATCGTGGGCCTTCTGTCCAACTCCATTGCCGTGGTGCTGGACGCGGTGAACAACCTGTCCGACGCGGCCTCGTCCATCATCACCATCGTGGGCACCAAGCTGGCGGGCCGGGAGCCGGATAAAAAGCATCCTTTCGGCTACGGTCGGATCGAATACCTGAGCGCCATGATCATTTCCATCATTGTGCTCTACGCCGGCATCACCTCCTTCGTGGAGTCCGTCAAGAAGATCATCACCCCCGAAACCCCGGATTATTCCTGGGTTGCGCTGGTGGTCATCGCCGCGGCGGTGGTGGTGAAGCTGCTGCTGGGTCGGTATGTGAAGGGCGTGGGGGAGAAGGTCAACTCCGATTCCCTCGTCAATTCCGGCGAGGACGCGCGCTTGGACGCCATCATTTCCGCCTCCACCCTGGTGGCCGCGGTGATTTATTTGGCCTTTGGCCTGTCCCTTGAAGCATGGTTGGGCGCGGTGATTTCCATTCTGATTATCAAGTCCGGCATTGAAATGCTGCGGGATACGCTGAGCAAAATATTGGGCGAAAGCGCGGATGCCGACATGGCCCGGAGCATCAAAGAAACCGTCTGCTCCTTTCCCGGTGTTCACGGGGCGTATGACCTGATATTGCACAACTATGGCCCCGACACCTTCCATGCCTCCGTCCACATCGAGGTGCCCGACACCTATTCCGCCAACCAGCTGGACGAGCTGATCCGGGAGATTTCCATGACGGTCTTTCAGAAGCACCACGTCATCCTGACCGCCGTGGGCGTGTACTCCTTGAATACCCACGATCCCCGTGTGATTGAGGTGCGGGAGGAAGTGAAAAAATGCGCCTTCTCCCATGAGCACGTTACGCAGATGCACGGCTTTTATCTCAACGAGGAAAAGAAAACCATCCGCTTCGATATCGTGGTTTCTTTCGACGCCCCGAACCGACGCGCGGTCTTTCAGGCCGTGCGCGACGACGTGCAGCGGCTCTACCCCGATTATACCATCGCCGCTGCGATGGATACGGATTTCATTGATTAGTTCTGCTTTTATATTGATAACAGTCTTACTCTCAAGGACAAAAATCAAGACCAACGTGGAAGATACGCTGGGGCTGTTCGCCCCAGACCCCAACCAGGGTACTCAGTACCCTGGACCCGCAACTGGCAAAATAACGTAGTTGAAAGTAGCAGACAACTTTCGCCTGGTGAGCTGGGGTTACGAAAAGCTTGAGGGCTTTCGCCGGATGCAAAGCATCCGGTTTGGCGGCTTCGCCGCCGGGCCAGAAGCATCACGGCACCAAGCCATACTTCCCGTTCCTCCCCGCTTCTGCGGGAACCATGCTGATTCATTCAGTCAAGCAAGATCCGCTAATGAGGTCCAGGAGATGAAATCTCCTGGTGCAGGTGCACGAGGGCCGCACAGGCCCTCGCCTCGTCACCTTTCATAACATGACTGTTAACAGTTAAAAACAATGTTATAGGACGCATAAAAGCAAAGCCCGCCGGACGAACCGACGGGCTTTGCTGTCATAGCACGCTGGGATTATTTCGCGGCGCGCTTATTGAAGATTACGTTGATGAGGATGCCCAGGATCAGGCCGGTAGCGATGGAAGAGATGGTGATGTGGGAGAAGTTCAGGGTCAGGCCGCCGATGCCGGGCACCAGGATGGCGGCGACCACGAACAGGTTGCGGTTGTCGTTGAGGTCGACGGGCTGGAGCATCTTGAGGCCGGAGACGGCAATGAAGCCGTACAGCGCGATACACACGCCGCCCACGATGCAGGAGGGGATGGAGTTCACGAAGCACACGAAGGGATCAAAGAAGGAAAGGATGATGCAGTATACCGCCGCGATGGCGATGGTGCTGATGGAAGCGTTGCCGGTGATGGCCACGCAGCCGACGGATTCGCCATAGGTGGTGTTGGGGCAGCCGCCGAAGAAGGAGCCGACGATGGAGCCAACGCCGTCGCCGATCAGGGTGCGGTCCAGGCCGGGGTCGGTGATCAGGTCGCGTTCGATGATGGAAGAAAGGTTCTTGTGGTCGGCAATGTGTTCAGCCAGGGTGACGAAGGCCACGGGGGCGAACAGCACCAGGATGCTGATCACGTCGCCGAAGGAAGCGATCTTGTTGGTGGCTTCGGGATACGCGCCGAAGATGCCCAGGAAGGTAAAGCGCGGCACCTTGAAGATCTGCATGTTATCGAAGGCGGCCAGGTTGACCAGTTTCAGCGCGTCGATGTTAGCGGCGTTGCCGATCAGGGTGAAGATCAGGGCGACCACGTAAGCGCCCAGGATACCGATGATGAAGGGAATCATCTTCATGCCCTTGCTGCCCTTGGTGGAGGCGTACACGGTGATGACAAAAGCAATTATGCCTACCAGGATATGAACAAGGCTGTATCCGGAGAAGAAGCCAATTTCTGTGGCTTCCGCCAAGTTTTCAGCGGTAATGGTGCCCGCGAATCCTTCTACCAGCTTCACGAAGCTATGGTCTCCATTCAGATTGGCAATGTTATTTACAGCGCTGCCGCACAGGCTCAAACCGATCAGGGCCACGGTGGGACCGATGACCACGGGGGGCAGCAGCTTGTTGACCCATTCGGAGCCGGTCTTTTTAATGATCAGCGCGATGATCACATACACCAGGCCCGCGAACACGGCGCCCAGGAAGATGCCCAGGAAGCCGAAGCTCACCGCGCCTGCCAGCGGGGCGATGAAGGCGAAGGAAGAACCCAGGAACACGGGGCTCTTTTTCTTGGTGGCGATGAAGAGATAGAACAGCGTGCCGAAACCCGCGCCGCATAGTGCGGCGGGCTGGCTCATGTATGTGCCGGTGCCGTCCACCAGGATGGGCACCAGCAGGGTGGCGGCCATGATGGCCAGCAGCTGCTGGAAAGCGTAGATCAGGTTCTTTCTGATGGGTGGCTTGTCCGCGATGTCGTATACCAGTTTCATCGGTAATGTTCCCCCTGTCAAGAATTTATATCAACGCCGGAAGGCGCTAATACGCTTTTCCTCCGTTCATCCCGCCTTGCAAACGAAAAGGCCTGCCCGGTACAGGCAGACCCGAAAGCGCGTTTTTTTCCGCGCATGCAAAAGCGTTCCATCGTCTCTTGCCGGTCTCTCTGTACCGCCTTAAAGATGAACCGTGGCAAGTATACCCGTTTTTCCGTTCGTTGTCAATGGGGAAAATGGCGAAAAAACGGGGTTGACAGGGAAACGGCAGTACAATAAGATGGAGAAAAGAGACGAACGGAGTTGAGGCAGATGCCCATTGAAACATGCTGCGGCGCGGTGGTGATCAACCGGGAGAACGGGGAGATGCGCTATCTGTTGATTGCCAATCCGTCAGGCATCTGGGGTTTTCCCAAGGGCCACATGGAAGCGGGGGGAGACGGAACGCGAAACCGCCCTGCGGGAAATCAAGGAGGAAACAGGCCTGGACGTTCAATTCCTGGGCAACTTCCGCGCTGCTGACGAGCATGCCCTTCTCCGGGAGGGCCGCCCCGACGTGACTAAGCAGATCACCTATTTTCTGGCGGAATACAAGGGCCAGTCTTTCCGTCCCCAGCCCGGCGAAATCTCCCAAATCCGTCTGATGACCTTTGAGGAAGCCCTGGATGCTTTTCAGTATGAAAGCTCAAAACGCATCCTGCGGGAAGCGGCGGCGTATTTGTCCGCTCACGGAACGTGAAAAAAAGACGCTTTTTCCTTGCAAATCCTTTCCACATCCTGTATAATAAAAGAGCAATATTCCAAGAAGAAAAGGGGAGTCGATTCCAATGAAAATTTTGATTGTCAACGCCGGTTCTTCCTCTCTGAAATACCAGCTCATCGACATGGACGATGAATCCACCCTGGCCAAGGGCATCGTGGAGCGCATCGGCATGGGCGGCGAAGGGCACGCCGATATGAAGGTGAACGGCAAGACCGTGTGCGACGTGGTGGAGCCCATCGAGGACCACGTGAAGGCCTGCCACCTGATGCTGGGCTTCCTGACCGATCCTGAAAAGGGCGTAGTCAAGGACATGAAGGAAATCGGCGCTGTGGGCCACCGCGTGCTGCACGGCGGCAATAAGTTCTCCGAATCCGTGGTCATCAATGACGACGTGCTGGCCGCCATCGAGGAATTCATTCCCCTGGGCCCCCTGCATAACCCCGCCAACCTGATGGGCATCAAGGCCTGCCAGGAGGTCATGCCCGGCACCCCCATGGTGGCCGTGTTCGACACCGCCTTCCATCAGACCATGCCCCCCAAGGCTTACATGTACGGCGTGCCCTACGAATACTATGAACGCTTGCACGTGCGCCGCTACGGCTTCCATGGTACCAGCCACCGGTTCGTGAGCAGGCATGCCGCCGAATTCATGGGCAAGAAGCCCGAAGAAGTAAAGATGATCACCTGCCACCTGGGCAACGGCTCCTCTCTGGCTGCCGTAGCTTACGGCAAGTGCGTGGACACCTCCATGGGCATCACGCCTTTGGAAGGCATGATCATGGGCACCCGCTCCGGCATCATGGACCCCGCCGTTATCCAGTACATCTGCAATAACGACCACATCTCCGTGGACGAAATGCTGAACATCTGCAACAAGAAGAGCGGCCTGCTGGGCATTTCCGGCCTGTCCAACGACATGCGCGACATCGAAAAGGCCACCTTCGTGGACAAGAACCCCCGCGCCAAGCTGGCCTGGGATATGCTGATCTATGAAATCACCAAGTACATCGGCTCCTACATCGCCGGCATGAACGGCGTGGACGCCATCGTGTTCACCGGCGGCATCGGCGAAAACACCAACAAGCTGCGTGAGCAGGTGATCGACGGCCTGAGCTGGATGGGCATCGCCATCGACCATGCGAAGAACGACGCCATGAAGCCCGGCCATGCCGAGGATACCGACCTGACCGCCGAAGGCAGCCGCGTCAAGATCCTGGTCATCCCCACCAACGAAGAAATCGCCATCGCCCGGGATACCCTGGAACTGGTCACCAAGTAAATCTAATCCAGATAAATCGGAGAATACACTGGGGGAAACCGCTCTTTGAAGGTCAAAGAGCGGTTTCCCCCAGACCCCCTTCCGAGAAACCCGTAAAGGGTTCAGGCTTTTTGGTATTAAGCGAATACCGTTGCCAATCATTGGTCTATATGTTAATATGTTAAAACCTGCCGGAACAACCCGTTCTGGCAGGCTTTTGTTATATCTGTAGATATTTGTCTATTTTATCAAATACCGGGCTTAGCAGCTTCATCAGCGGCCTTTCCAGCAGGTACTTGCGAAGAATGTCCATCACCGCGCAGGAAAGATAAATGACCAGCGGCGCAAGCAGAGCTGTTTTCCAAAAGTCCAGCGTTTGGCACGCCCACCACACCTGCGCCCATTGACCCCAGATCATACTGCGGAAATACATGTGGTCGTGGATCAGGTACACCCCGAAGGATGCGCCGGACAGCAGCGTCAGCGCTTTGACGGGCTTCACCCGGATGCCGGTGAAGAATAGGAACAGGGCAATAGAGCAAATCACCTGGGGCAAGGCGTTCTTGTCCGCGAAGAAATTCTGCCTGCTGCCCACCCGCTGGAACAGGTCGGGATAGCTTTTCCCCCACAGGCACAGCCCGGCGATGAGCGTCACCATGCCCAGGAACACCAGCCCGTGCACCGGCCAGCAGCGGGTGAAGCGGTTCGGGTACTTGCGAAAGTACGCGCCGAGGACATACAGGAAAAAGAACCAGGTGATCTGGTGGAAAAACGGATTGGATGGGTTCTGGAAAGTGACTGTGGGAATGACCGACAGGTACACCGCCGACACAATCAAGATCCACAGGTGCGCGCACTGGCCGAGGTTCTTCACCGCGGGCTGCAAAATTGGCAGTACGGCGTTCAGTCCCAGGTACATCACCACGAACCAGTAGGGGCTGCGGGTGATGATCAGCGCGGAGTCGACGATGTTCTGCCCGGTGATTGCCGGGTTCCAGCCAGTGTATTTCATCACCAGCGTCAGGCCAACCGAATAGAACAGCGTTTGCAGCACCGTGGAAAAGAATCGCTTCGCCTTGAACGGGGCCAGGAAATAGCCCGTAATCATCACGAAGCAGTTGACCCCCGTCATCCCGCCCGCGAACAGGAACGTGGCAATTACTCGGTTCTGCTGTACGGGCGACTGCATCGCCACCCCGTGCCAGGCCAGGTGATGGCCCAGGATGATGAGCATGCACACGATGCGCAGTAATTCAATATTGCCCTCCCGAGGCGTATGTTCCGGGAGGGCAGATTTTTCTATGCGTTTCATCCGATCTTTTCTTTGAAGCCCATGTACTTGCGCAACACTTCGGGGATGCGGATGGTGCCGTCGGCCTGCAGGTTGTTTTCCAGGAAGGCAATCAGCATCCGGGGCGGGGCCACGACGGTGTTGTTCAGGGTGTGGGGCAGGTACTTCTTGCCGTCCGCGCCTTTCACGCGGATTTGCAGGCGGCGGGCCTGAGCGTCGCCCAGGTTGGAGCAGCTGCCCACTTCAAAGTATTTCTGCTGCCGGGGGCTCCAGGCTTCCACGTCGCAGGACTTGACCTTCAGGTCGGCCAAGTCGCCGGAGCAGCATTCCAGGGTGCGCACGGGAATATCCATGCTGCGGAAGAAATCCACGGTGTTCTGCCACAGCTTGTTGTACCAGTCCATGCTTTCCTCGGGCTTGCAGACCACGATCATTTCCTGTTTCTCGAACTGGTGGATGCGGTACACGCCGCGCTCCTCGATGCCGTGGGCGCCCACTTCCTTGCGGAAGCAGGGAGAATAGGAGGTCAGGGTCTGGGGCAGTTCGCTTTCGTCCAGAATCTGGTCAATGAACTTGCCGATCATGCTGTGTTCGCTGGTGCCGATCAGATAGAGGTCTTCGCCCTCGATCTTGTACATCATGTTTTCCATTTCGGCAAAGCTCATGACGCCGTTCACCACCGCGCTGCGGATCATGAAGGGGGGCACGTAGTAGGTGAAGCCCCGGTCGATCATGAAGTCCCGGGCGTAGCTCAGGATGGCGCTGTGCAGCCGGGCGATGTCGCCCTTTAAATAGTAGAAACCGTTGCCGGAGGTGCGGCGGGCGGAATCCAGGTCGATGCCGTTCAGGCGCTCCATAATTTCCACGTGATAGGGGATTTTCCAGGCAGGCACCACGGGTTCTCCGAAACGCTCGTTTTCCACGTTCTGGCTGTCGTCCTTGCCAATCGGCACAGAGGCGTCGATGATGTTGGGAATCACCATCATGCGTTTTTTGATTTCCTCGGCGTATTCGGTTTCCTTCACTTCCAGGGCGGCCATCTCGTCCTGCATATCCTTGACCTGCTGTTTGAGGAGTTCCGCTTCGTCTTTCTTGCCCTGACCCATCAGCGCGCCGATCTGCTTGCTGAGCTTGTTGCGTAGGGAACGCAGGTCGCCCGCTCGCTGAATGGCCTCGCGGTTCTTCTTGTCCAGCTCCAGCACTTCGTCTACCAGGGGTAGCTTCTGATCCTGGAACTTTTTCTTGATGTTTTCCTTCACCAGGTCGGGGTTGGTGCGAATGAGGTTAATGTCGATCATGGGATTCGTCCTTTCATTATTTTAGTTCTAAGTTTTAAGTTCCAAGTTCTAAGCCGTTCATGTGGAATCACTATATTAGCTTTGAACTTGGAACTTTGAACTTAGAACTTAATGTAAATAAAAAACCTCCTGCCCCAGCCTCTGGGACGGAAGGATTCCGCGTTGCCACCCAGCTTGCGCGAACGTAAGCCCGCGCCGCTCGTTTGCGCTGTATGGGGCGCGCCCCGGCGATTCGTCATCGCCCGCTCCGGGGCGGATCGCAATTCCTTCCAGCTGCCTTGCACCCTCCGGCAGTTCTCTGCGTGGAAGCGTCCTTGCCATTCCCCATCATTGCGGCAGACAGTATCATAGCACGAAAACGGCATAATTGCAAGAAAAATCTTCTGGGGGAAACCGCTCTTTGGAGGAAAAAGAGTTGCCTTCCCCTCGCATGGGAAGGTGGCGCACAGCGCCGGATGAGGTCTACCCCCAGACCCCTTTCCGAGAAATCCGAAACAGACGAAAAGAATGTTCATAACTGGTTGATTGAAATAGAAAAATGCGTTATACTACAAATACAGCTTTTTCAAAGAAAACAAAGGAGGACGCTTCCTATGAAGTTTGCCATCGCGTGCGACCCGGCCGGCGTGCCGCTGAAGGAGCCCATCAAGGAAACTTTGCAGGAACTGGGCATTGAAACCGTGGACTTTGGCATCAACGAGGGCGACCCGCGGGACTATCCCATCTTCGCCGTCCGCGCGGCCAACGCGGTCGTCAGCGGGGAATGCGACCGGGGCATCATCCTCTGCGGCACCGGCGTGGGCATTTCCATCGCCGCCAACAAGGTCAAGGGCATCCGCTGCTGCTGCTGCTCCGACGCGTACAGCGCCAAGATGAGCCGCGCCCACAACGACGCCAACATGCTGGCTCTGGGCGGCCGCGTGATCGCGCCCGAGCTGGCCAAGCTGATCGTGGAGCTCTGGGTCAAAACCCCCTTCGAGGGCGGACGGCACCAGCGCCGGATCGACATGTTCTCCCTGATTGAGGAAGGGAAGCCGGTGGAGTAATATTGGGGGAACCGCTCTTTGGCGGCCAAAGAGCGGTTCCCCCAGACCCCCTTCCGAGAAAGCCATAGGAAGGGTTTATACTGCGAATACCTTCCATATTAGGAGAGGAAAATGCCCAAGCAGGAAAAGACCAACGTAATGCGCACGCTGGAGCGGCTGAAAATTCCCTATCAGGAGCATTTTTACGGCGATACCGAGGCCGTCAGCGGGGTGGAGGTGGCGGCGGCGCTGGGGGAGGACCCGGCCCGCACCTTCAAAACCCTGGTGACCGTGGGCAAAAGCAAAGCGCATTACGTGTTCATGGTGCCTGTGGCGGAGGAGCTTGATTTGAAAAAAGCCGCCGCCGCGGTGGGGGAGAAGGCCATCGAGATGATTAAGAGCAAGGAGCTTTTACCCCTCACCGGCTACATCCACGGCGGCTGCTCGCCCATCGGGATGAAAAAGCAGTTCCGAACGGTCATCCACGAAACCGCCCCGTCCTTTGACACCATTCTGTTCAGTGCGGGCAAGATCGGCTATCAGGTGGAGTGCTCGCTGGAGGGGCTGCGGAAGGCGGTTCCGGTGGAGTGCGCGGACATTATTGTGGGGTAAAAAAGGAGAGGACAGAGTACAGAGTGCAGATTCAGATAGCTGGCCAATAGGACAAGAAGTCAAGCGATACAACAAAATAAATCTGAACTCTGCACTCTGCACTCTGTACTCTCATCCCTTCAAATCATTACAATTCTTTGAACAATTCCGAAATGCCGCAGATAATTTGCCCGGGATTCGTAAAAAAGGATTGACAAACGCCCCTTGAACACGATATAATAATGCCCGGTCACGATTGGAGGGATGAACTTGCTGCTGGATGTTTCGCGCGCGATGCGTCAGCCCGGCGAGGCGATTCCCTTTGAACATCATGACGAAATCCCGCCTCAGGAGATTTTCGGCGAAACCATCACGTTCGACGATGTGCTCCTGAGGGGCCACTTCTCCGGCGCGGAGGATAACCTTCGCATCTGGGGCACGCTCACCTGCACGGCCCACGGCCATTGCGCCGGGTGCTTAAAGCCGGTGGATCTGGAGATGGAGATTCCCTTTGACGAGAATTTCCTCCGCCTCACCCGCTTTACTCAGCAGGAGGAAACGCCCGAGGGGGAAGAGAGATGGATGTACGAGGGCTCGAAGGTAGACCTTGCGCGTCTGTCGATGACTTTGGCGGTGCTTGATCTGCCCATACGCTTCGTGTGCGGCGATGATTGCCCGGCCCTGGCCGCGCTGCCGTCAGAGGATGATTCAACTTCGCATGCTTGCCAGAAGGACATGCCCGACCAGCATCCTTTTTCGGCATTGCAGCAATTGCTGACAAAGGATCAGGAGGTGTAATTATGGCTCTGCCCAAAGGAAAAGTATCCAAGGCCCGCGGCCGTTCCCGCCGCGCCAATTGGAAGCTGGAAGTTCCCGCGATCGTCGAGTGCAAACAGTGCCACCAGATGAAGCTGGCGCACCACGTCTGCAAGCATTGCGGCTACTATGACGGCAAACAGATCATCAACATGGAAGAGAAAGAAGAAAAGAAGAACGCGTAAGCGCTCTTAAGCTCTGAGTTCTCTGTTCCAGGTTCCAGGAATGAAACGGGAAAATGCCTTGACGGGCATTTTTTCGTAAGGATAGAATCACTTTATCGCTTAGAACTTGGAACTTAAACCTTAGAACTTCAAAATCATGGCCCTGAGAACGGAAGGAGTACGTTTCAAGGCACCCCCAAAGAGAGGCGGTTCACCGGCTGAAAGGCCGCCGGGGCAGCGAAGCGGAAGGTCGTCCGGGAGGGCGGCGGATGAACGCGAAAGCGCAGTAGTCCGCCCGGAAAGGAACGCACGTTACAGCGGCCATGAGGCAGCGGCCAAAAAACGTCGCTGCGAAGCAAGGTGGTACCACGGGTCAATCCGTCCTTCGGGAGGGGTTGGCCCGTTTGTTGTTTAGAGAGCAGAGATCAGAGTACAGATTGATTAGTGATAAACAAGTGTTAGAATCTGTAATCAGTTTACCATATAAATCCGAACTTTGTACTCTGCACTCTGAACTCTGAATCCGACGAAGGAGGAAAGAAAATGCCTGAAGAATTTACCATGGAAAAAACCTACAATCCCCAGGCCATCGAAGCCGAGACCTACAAAAAATGGGAAGAAAGCGGCGCGTTTGCCCCGAAGATCGACAAGAGCAAGAAGCCCTTTACCATCGTGATGCCGCCGCCCAACGTGACGGGCCAGCTGCACATGGGCCACGCCATGGACGCGACCTTGCAGGATTCCCTGATTCGCTATCACCGCATGAAGGGCGACCCCACCCTTTGGCTGCCCGGCACCGACCACGCTTCCATCGCCACCGAGGTGAGGGTGGTGGAGAAGCTGCGCGCCGAAGGGCTCACCAAGGAACAGCTGGGCCGCGAAGGATTCCTGGAACACGCCTGGGCCTGGAAGCGGGAATACGGAGGACGCATCACCCGTCAGCTGCGCCGTATGGGTTCTTCCTGCGATTGGAGCCGCGAGCGCTTCACCATGGACGAGGGCTGCTCCAAGGCCGTGCGCGAAGTGTTTGTGCGGCTGTATGAAAAGGGCCTGATCTACCGGGGCTACCGCCTGGTGAATTGGTGCCCCCGGTGCAAAACCGCCATGTCCGACGTGGAAGTGGAATATGAAGAAAAGGACGGCAACTTCTGGCACATCCTGTATCCCGTGAAGGAAACGGGCGAAAAGCTGGAGCTGGCCACCACCCGCCCCGAAACCATGCTGGGCGATACCGCCGTGGCCATCAACCCCAACGACCCCCGTTACGCCCATCTGCACGGCTGCCACGTGATCCTGCCCCTGATCAATAAGGAAATCCCCATCGTGTGCGACGAGCACGCCGACATGGAAAAGGGCACCGGCGTGGTGAAGATCACCCCCGCCCATGACCCCAACGACTTTGAAGTGGGCCAGCGCCATAACCTGCCCATCGTGCGCGTGTTCACCTACGACGGCCATATGACCGGCAAAGAAGAAGCCGAACAAGGCGCGCAGAACGGAGAGAATGTGCTGGACTGCGGCAAGTATGCCGGCATGACCACCGACGAAGCACGGAAGGCCATCGTGGCTGATCTGACGGAGCTGGGTCTGCTGAAGGAAATCGAGCCCCTCAAGCATGAGGTGGGTACCTGCTATCGCTGCCACACCGTGATCGAACCCATGATGAGCAGGCAATGGTACGTGAAGATGGAGCCCCTGGCCAAGCCCGCTCTTGAAGCGGTGAAGAAGGGGGAAACCAAGTTCATCCCCGACCGCTTCTCCAAGATCTACTATAACTGGATGGAAAATACCAAGGACTGGTGCATCAGCCGTCAGCTCTGGTGGGGCCACCGCATCCCCGCCTGGTACTGCGAGGATTGCGGCAAGACCATCGTGAGCCGGGAAGACCCCACGGAATGCTCCTGCGGCTGCAAGCATCTGACCCAGGATGAGGATGTGCTGGACACCTGGTTCTCCTCCGCCCTCTGGCCCTTCTCCACGCTGGGCTGGCCGGAACAGACCGAAGACCTGAAATACTTCTACCCCACCACCACCCTGGTGACGGGCTACGACATCATCTTCTTCTGGGTGGCCCGGATGATCTTCTCCGGTATCGAGAACATGGGCGAAGTGCCCTTTGAGAACGTGGTCATCCACGGCCTGGTGCGCGACGCCCTGGGCCGCAAGATGAGCAAATCTCTGGGCAATGGCGTGGACCCGCTGGAAATCATCGATCAGTACGGCGCGGACGCCCTGCGCTTCTCCCTGGTGATGGGCATCAGCCCCGGCAACGACACCCGCTATTCCACCGAAAAAGTGGAAATGGCCCGGAACTTCGCCAACAAGGTGTGGAACGCCAGCCGCTTCGTGCTCATGAACCTGGACGGCAAGGAAACGCTGGACGGCAAGGAATTGACCCTGCCCGATCATTGGATTCTGACCAAGTTCAACGAGGCCGTGCGTCAGATCAGCAAAAACTTTGAGGAAGCGGAATACGGCCTGGCCGCGCAGAAGATTTACGATTTCACCTGGTCGGAATTCTGCGACTGGTATATCGAGCTGGCCAAGGGCGGCCTGCTGGGCGACGACCCGCAGCGCAAGGCCGCCGTGCGCGCCGTGCTGCAAACTGTGCTTTCCGGCCTGCTCCGGCTGCTGCATCCCTTTATGCCGTTCCTGACGGAGGAAGTGTACAAGAACCTGCCCGGAGAAAGCGAAGCCTCCTGCATGCTGGCCGAATGGCCGAAGGCGCTGGAAGCCTACGATTTCCCCGCCGAAGCCGCCCGGATGGAGGGCATCATGGACATGATCCGCGCCATCCGCAACTTGCGCGCCGATATGAAGGTGCAGCCCAGCCACAAGGCCCGCCTGATGGTGCGGCCCGCCGACGGCTGGCACGACGCCTTCGCGGGCACCGAAGTGTACTTCGCCCGCCTCGCCAGCGTGAGCCAGCTGGAGATGCTGGAGCCTATTCAGGCGATCAAGGAAAAGATCGTCAGCGCCGTGTGCGGGGCCGGTGAGTTCTTCATTCCCCTCGGCGAGCTGGTGGACCTGGAAAAGGAAAAGGCGCGCCTGGGCAAGGAACGCCAGAACTTAGTGAACGAAATCGCCCGCGCCGAAGGCAAGCTGAACAACCCCGGCTTTGTGGCCAAGGCCCCCGCCAACCTGGTGGCCGCTGAAAAGGAAAAGCTGGAAAAGAACAAGGAAATGCTCGTGTCGCTGGATAAGCGCATCGCAGAGCTGGGATAAAAAGACCAATATGCATTTGGGCTGGCAGAGTATGCCAGCCCATTTTAGAACAATGTTCTTGACAAAAAGGTTTTTTACGTTTAAACTATGTTTAAACGTAAAGGAGGAAAGCGGATGGAAGTACAGTTGAAAAATTGGGGCAACAGCCAGGGAATCCGTTTTTCAAAAGAGTTTTTAAAAAGCGCGGGTTTTCAGCCCAACGACACGCTGACAGCGCAGATCATTGATGGCAAAATTGTGCTGAGCCGGGCTTTCCGCCATCGTACTTTGAAGGAACGCGCTGAACCCTATGGCGGAGAACTGAATCTTTCCGACGAACTCGACTGGGGAGAACCCGTTGGCAGCGAGGTATGGTGAAAATGGTTCGGGTAGAGCAAGGTGATTTGCTGAGAATCAGTGGACTCAAGTATCCTGTAATCGTAGTCAGCAATGATTTTTTCAACAAATCAGGGAAAGCAATTGTTTGTCCGATCTTGCAAACTGCGGCAAATGGCCCATTGCACATCCAACTCAAAGATTCCCAAATGAATGGGTATATCCTGTGTGAACAGGTTCATTACGTTGACCTCTCTTTACGCCATTTTACCAAGTTATCAGCAACGCCTTATTTCGATGTAATGGATATTTCGGATGCTGTAATCAGTATCTTTGACTATCAACAGATGTAAGGAGCCACTATGTCATTTCATCATATTCCCGTATTGCTGAACGAAGTGCTGGAATACCTGAATCCACAGCCGGGGGAGACTTACGCCGACGGCACTCTGGGCGGCGGCGGGCACAGCGAAGCAATCTTGAAAGCCATGGGAGAGGCCGGCACGCTCTACGGTATCGACCGCGACCCAGCGGCCATCGCGGCGGCCACGGAACGGCTGAGGGTTTTTCCGGGTTTCCATGCCGTGCATGGTAATTTTCATGATATAAAAGAATTACTTCCGGGCGTTCAGCTGAATGGCGGGCTGCTGGATTTGGGGGTATCTTCCTATCAATTGGACACGCCCGAACGCGGCTTTTCCTATCATGAGGACGCGCCGCTGGACATGCGCATGGATACCACCCAGGGCATGACGGCGGCGGATTACGTGAACACGGTCAGCGAGCAGGAGTTCTGCCGCGTCCTGCGGGAATACGGCGACGAAAAATGGGCCGTAAGGATTGCGCAGATCCTGATAGAAAAGCGCAGTGAAAAGCCTTTGGAAACGACGAAGGATTTGGTCGCTGTGGTGGACGCGGCTATTCCCAAAGCCGTGCGCCGGAAGGACGAGGGGCACCCTGCCCGCCGCACCTTCCAGGCGGTGCGCATTGTTGTCAACGACGAGCTGGCGCCGCTGGAACAGGCTCTGCGGGACTGGGTGGATATGCTGGTTCCCGGCGGGCGGCTGGCGGTAATTACTTTCCATTCGGTGGAGGACCGCATCGTGAAGTTCACCTTCCGCAAGCTGCAAAACCCCTGCACCTGCCCGCCCAAGGCCCCCATCTGCACCTGCGGCAAAAAGCCCCTGGGCCGCGCCATCGGCGGGGCGATCAAAGCGGGAAAAGAAGAATTGGACGAAAACAACCGCGCCCACAGCGCCACCTTACGGGTTTTTGAGAAAGGAACGTAAAAGGATTCTGGGGGAAACCGCTCTTTGGGAAACCTCATCCCCCAGTTCCGCAGCCTCAATCGACGCAAGTCCGCTTCATGCGGACATTGCTTGTTTCGGCTGATCTCACCGTCGATTCGATTCCCGCCACTGGCGGGAATCGACGGTTCGTCCCCCTTCCGAGAAAGCTGTAAAGGACAAAGAATCAAAACGATCGAAATCATCAAAGAAGGAATTGATTTATGAGCACCCTGTACGTGGTCGCCACGCCCATCGGCAATCTGTCGGACATGAGCCCCCACGCCGTTGAAACCCTGAAAAGCGTTGCCCTCATCGCCGCGGAGGATACCCGGGTCACGAAAAAACTGACCAACCATTTCGGGATCGAAACACCCTTGATTTCCTGTCACCAGCACAACGAAAAGGGCCGCGCGCCGGAGATCGTGCAGCGGATGCTGAGCGAGGACATGAACGTGGCGGTGGTCACCGACGCAGGAACCCCCGCCATCTCCGACCCCGGCACCGAGCTGGTGCGGGCGGCGACGGAAGCGGGCATCCCGGTGATCGCCGTGGCCGGGCCAACGGCTTTTGCGGCGGCGGTTTCCGTCAGCGGGTTCGACTTTTCCTCCTTTACTTTTTACGGCTTCCTGCCCCGGGAAAGCAAAGAATTGAAGGAAAAGCTGGAGGACATCGGCCGCAAGTCCGAAGGCGCGATTTTCCATGAATCCCCCCACCGCATCAAAACGCTGGTCGCGACCATTGCCGATACCCTGCCGGGGGCGGAGCTGTCCGTCAGCTGTGATTTGACCAAACTGCACGAGCTGACCTTGCGGGGAAAACCGGAAGATATTTTAACGGCTTTGGAAGCCAATGAGAAAAGCGAGAAGGGTGAATACTGCGTGGTGGCCGACCTGCGAAATGTGACGCTGCCGGAGGAAAAGCCCATTATCCAAGCCAGCCTGGAAGCCCGGATATTTGATCTGGTGCTGAACGGCGTGTCCCTCCGCGATGCCGTGGAAGCTCTGGTGGAACAGGGGGAAAAAAAGAACGCCGTAAAGGCCGCGTCCCTGCGAGTGAAAGATTGGATCGAATAATAGAGAACAGTATGCGTTCCGCTTTGCTTTGGCAAGGCGGAATTTTTTTTTTTGAAAAGGGGGTTGACAAATATATCGATCGGCGATATAATCTGATCACGATATATCGAAAGACGATATATCGAACCCCGATGGAGGTGAACCGGATGCCGGATTCCTACGCGTTGACGGAATCGACCTATTACATCCTGCTGTCTCTGCTGTCGCCCCAGCATGGCTATGGCATCATGCAGCAGACGGAAGAAATGAGCCGCGGCCGGGTGCGGCTGGCGGCGGGCACGCTGTACGGCGCGCTGAACACGCTGTGCGATAAGGGCTGGATCATCCAGCTGCCGGTGGAGGATGGCAGCCGCCGGAAGGAATACAAGCTGACGGACAAGGGCAAAGTCATCCTGACAAACGAGGTAGCCCGGCTGAAAGAACTAGCGGACAACGGCGAACGCATTCTGAAAGGAGAATGACCATGGAAAGCCGCAAGACGATTCGGAAATGGTTCTGGGTGTGGGATTTTGAAAAGGAAGAAGCTTGGCTGAACGGCATGGCGCAAAACGGCTGGGTGCTGGAAAGCGTGGGCTTCTGCTCCTATCATTTTGTGAAGTGCGAGCCGGGGGAATACAGCGTGCGGCTGGAGATGCACCCCTACGATGAAGCATACGTCCAATTCATGCAGGACACCGGCGCGGAATACGTGGGCCGGATGATGATGTGGATTTACTTCCGTAAAAAGACCGCGGACGGAGAATTTGACCTGTTCTCCGATATTGATTCCAGAATCAGCCATCTGGACAAGATCGGTAAAATGCTGGGCATCATCGGCGGGGCGAACCTGATCATCGGCATCGCCAACACGTTCAGCCCGGCGCGCCTGGGATGGATCAACCTGCTGTGCGCCACGCTGCTGATGTACTCCCTGGGCCGCATCCACGGCAAGAAGGAAGCGCTGGAAAAAGAACGCCTGCTGCATGAGTGAAGGGGATAGAATGATGAGCGTCAAGAAAAAACTGTTGCTGGCAGCCGTGCTGCTGCTGGATGCGGCGGGTCTCGTGTTTCTGTGCCTTTCCATCTTTGGAAACGAACCGGGCACCAGGTATTTAGCCATTGCCCTGCTATGTATTGCAGCGGGCAGTGTGATCAACGTGATTCAGCTATGGAAGCGAAAGAAGGAACGGGACAGCAATGAGCAATAAGCAAAGCAGTGGAAGAAAACGGGTTCTGACGATTGGCGGCATTCTCCTGGTGGTGATCCTGCTGTTGCGGCTCATTTCCGGATGGATCGGCGGGCCGATGCATGACTTCATTGCCGGCGCGTTCCCCTGGGTGATGATAGCGATTGGACTCGCCTGTGCAATGGCTGCATGGACTTCGGGCCCCAATAAAACAAAATGAGCTTTTTCCCCGCACGGCAGGAATTTTGAAGCGTGACCCCGAATACTTAATGACAGCGATCAAATCCACGAAAGGAAACGAATCATTATGGGTATGCGGGGAATACATACGTCAATCAACGATATTCGCAAGATGGTGTTCGCGGAGGTGGCGCGGCTGTCCTACCAGTATGACGGCGACCTGTCCGACATGGAGAACATCCCGTACCGCATCATTCCGGGCGAAGTGTCCACCTACCGGGAGAGCGTTTTCCTGGAGCGGGCCATTGTGAAGGAGCGGATGCGTCTGGCCATGGGTCTGCCGCTGCGCGACGTGACCGAGCACGCGCCGGTGTCCAAGGGCGCGGAGGAATGCGTGCTGCCTGAAAAGTATTATCAGCCGCCGCTGATCAATATCATCAAGTTCGCCTGCCACAAATGCCCCGACAACGTGGTGGCGATCACCGACCAGTGCCAGGGCTGTCTGGCCCAGCCGTGCCGCCAGGTGTGCCCGAAGGAAGCCATCTACTTTGATCACGGCCAATGCCACATCGACCAAAGCAAGTGCATCAAGTGCGGCAAGTGCATGAGCGTGTGCCAGTACGGCGCGATTCTCCGCATGGAGCGGCCCTGCGCGGTGGCCTGCGGCATGAAGGCCATCAAGAGCGACGAATACGGCCGCGCCGAAATCGACCAGGAAAAATGCGTCAGCTGCGGCATGTGCCTGGCCAACTGCCCCTTCGGCGCCATTGCGGACAAGGCCCAGATCTTCCAGTGCATCCAGGCCATCCGCAGCGAAACGCCGGTGTACGCTGCCATCGCCCCCGCCATCGCCGGTCAGTTTGGCAAGGAGCTGAGCCCCGAAAAAATGCGGGCGGCGTTCCGTGCCCTGGGATTCCATGACGTGGTGGAGGTAGCCATCGGGGCCGATCTGTGCACCATGCAGGAGGCCCAGGATTTCCTGGAGGAAGTGCCTGCAAAGCTGCCCTTCATGGGCACGAGCTGCTGCCCGGCCTGGTCGGTGATGGCGAAGCGGGAATTCCCCAAGAACGCCGAATGCATCTCCATGGCCCTGACCCCCATGGTGCTCACCGGGCGCTTGATTAAAAAGGAGCATCCCGGCTGCAAGGTGGCCTTCATCGGCCCCTGCGCCGCTAAGAAGCTGGAGGCCAGCCGCCGTTCCGTCCGCAGCGACGTGGACTTCGTGCTCACCTTCGAAGAAGTGATGGGCATGTTCGAGGCCAAGGCGGTGGACTTTGCCAGCCTGGAAGAAATGAAGGTGCCCAATTCCGCCAGCGCCGACGGCCGCGGCTTCTCCGTCAGCGGCGGCGTAGCCAGCGCGGTGGTGAACTGTCTCAAAGAATTGGCCCCTGACCGGGAGATTCTGGTGGAGCACGCGGAGGGCCTGAACGACTGCCGCAAGATGCTGATGCGCGCCAAAGCGGGTAAGCTGAACGGCTATCTGCTGGAGGGCATGGCCTGCCCCGGCGGCTGCATCGGCGGCGCGGGCACCGTGCAGCTCATTCCCAAGGCCGCCCAGGAAGTGGAAAAGGTCAAGAAGATGTCCGCCAAAGCCCACGCTTATGAAAGCACCTATACCAGTGTGCTGCCGGATTTGGAGGAATGAAGCATTTTTGTTTCAAGGACACTTTAATACACTTGGGGGTTACGCTGGGGCTGTTCGCCCCAGACCCCAACCAGGGTCCTGAGGACCCTGGACCCACAACTGGCGAAATAACGTTGTT
>CADCJO010000016.1 GCA_902801765.1 uncultured Eubacteriales bacterium | reverse complement strand
GGAAGATACTTCGCTATCTTCTCATACTGCTCTTGTGTGATCTGCATGACTCTAGTATACAGTATTTCCTGATACTGTCAATAGTGTGAACAGAATCTAATCATCCAGTTATAAAATCAAGGCTGTTTTAAAAAGCCTTCCGCACAATCCAATGTACGAAAGGCTTTTCATTAATCTCTGAGTCGGTCAAGCACTTCCTGCTTATCTGGAACGCTGGTAATGCCGCCGTGCTTTTGGGTGGACAGGCTGGCGGCGGTGCAGGCGAAGCGGACGATCTGGGTTAATTCCTCCTCCGTCAGATCGGAGGGGGATTTTTTATATTGCAAGAACTGGCTCATGGCGCTGCCGCCGAAAATGTCGCCCGCTCCGGTGGTATCAATTACCTGAACGCCGGAAGGACTGTTCACCGTGATATGACGGGAAGCTGTGACGGCGTAGCAGCCCTTGGGCCCCAGGGTGATGTAGGCCAAGGAAACGCCGTACTCGTTCAGCAGTTTCTTTCCGCCCTCCTCCGGGGTCAGCCCCCACAGGAATTCAATTTCCTCGTCGCTGATCTTCACAGTGTCTGCCTTATGAAGGCTCCATTCGATGGCGGCCTTGGCATCCGCTTCACTTTTCCAAAGAGGCTTGCGCAGATTGGGGTCCAGGCTGATAGTGAGGCCGTGGGCCTTGGCCAATTCGACGGCTTTCCGGGTGGCGGAGGCGGCGGGCTCATTCGTAAGCGACAGGGTGCCGAAATGGAACACCCGGGCGTCGGCAATCAGGCTTTCGTCGATCTCATCGGGCGTCAGGCAGGTATCGGCCCCGGGCTTGCGGGCAAAGCTGAAATCCCGGTTGCCACTTTCGTCCAGGGAAACGAAGGCCAGGGTGGTGAACTGGTTTTTTCCATCAAAACGCCTTTTGTTTCGATCCCCGCGTTTTGCAGCGTTTTGATCAGCAGGCGGCCGAACATATCGTCACCTACCTTGCCGATCATGGCGGTTTTGCAGTCGTACTTGTTCAGCGCCGCCAGGAAATTGCCCGGCGCGCCGCCCGGATTGGCGGAAAGGGTGGGATAGCCCGCTTCATTGACGGATTGAGGCGCAAAGTCGATCAGTAGTTCGCCCAAAGCCACGACATCATACATGAAATTATCTCCTTTATTCTTTCGTTGTGCCGCCATAGGCATATTGGACCGGCAGGCAAATCAAAGAGGGAACATTGGACAAGTGCTTGGACAGTACGGTGCTCACGCAGGCTTCAGCAATTTCCTGAACGGGCTGAACGATGGTGGACACGATCGGTTCCTGATCGCCGAACATGCGGATGCCGTCAAACCCGATCACCTGAACGTCCTCCGGAACACGGATATTCATACTGCGAAGCAGCCGAATGACCTCCCAGGCCAAGGAATCCGTACCGATGAACAGGCCTTCAAAGGCAAATTTGCCCTCCTTAAGGTGAGAACGGAGAAATGTCTCAATTTCCGAAAAAGGCTGGCCGTCTTCCAGCGCCATGATCTCAAAAGGCATGCCAAGCTCCACGCAGGCGCTGACAAAGCCGTCCTTGCGCTTGCTGGGTTCGTTGGTTAGGGAAGAAGCGACCCGCATAAAAGCGACGTTTGCACAGCCGAATTCTTTCAGCTTATGAGCGGCCAGCCATCCGCCGCCAAAATTATCCGACGCGATGCAGGGGACGGAGGTGGAAAAGAACCGGTCGATGGTGACGAAGGGTACGTCGGCGGGAATGGTCAGGTTTGGATTATAGGTCAGCGCGATGATGCCATCCACCTGATTTTGCCGTGCCATTTGAATGTACTCGATTTCCCGGTTCGTATCATATTCCGAAAAGCAGAGCAGCATTTTGCAATTCCGTTTTTCCAGCGCCCTGTTAATATGGTGAACCAGCAGCGCGAAATAAGGGTTGATGGTATTGGGAATGATAAAGGCAATGGTGTTGGTATTGCCCGTCCTCAGCGTGCGCCCGCTGCTGTTATACTGATAGCCAAGCTTCCGGATGGCTTCTTCTACTTTTATTCTGAATTCCTCGCCTACCTGCTGGCCGTTGACCACCCGGGAAACGGTGCCCAGGGCAACCCCGGCTTCCCGCGCTACGTCCGCCATGGTCGGCGCGTTTTTCTCTTTCTGCAAGAATCTTCATCCTTTCTGATTTCATGAAATTATAATACCATTTTCATGATGAATGGTCAAGCGTTATTTTCGGACACAAAAAAGATGGATATTATGTGAAAAAATAGCACAGAAAGGGAAAAACATATTGACAAAATGAAATTACTATGATACTATATAGAAAATTCATGAAACGTATCATGAATTATATCGTGAAAACATAATGAAGGAGGAATGGATATGACTTCAACAGCCGCCCGATCCAGGAAAGTGCATCGCAAAAGCCTGGGTCGGCGCATCGTGGACAACTGGCAGCCGTATGTCCTGCTGCTGATCCCGGTGGTCATCACCATCGTGTACAAGTATGGGCCCATGTACGGCATCCAGATTGCCTTCCGCAACTATAATCCGGGCCTAGGCATCACGGCCAGCCCCTGGGTGGGCTGGAAGTGGTTTGAGCGCTTCTTCAAAGCGCCCACCTTCGACCGGATGCTGTGGAACACGGTGAAGCTGAGCTTCTACGGCCTGGTGTGGAGCTTCCCGGTGCCCATCATCATGAGCCTTGCGCTGAACCAGCTTCGGTTCAAGCGGCTCAAGCGCACCGTGCAGACCGTGATCTACGCGCCGCACTTCATTTCCACCATGGTCATCTGCGGTATGCTGCGCATCTTCCTGTCTCCCTCCGGCGGGCTGATCAACCTGCTGGCGGGCACGCAAATCGACTTCCTGACGGAAGCGGGCGCGTTCCGCACCATCTACGTGGCCAGCGGCATCTGGCAGGAAGCGGGCTGGGGCACCATCATTTACCTGGCCACCCTGTCCAGCGTGGACGCTTCCCTGTATGAGGCGGCGAAGGTGGACGGCGCTTCCGTCTTCCAGCGCATCCTGCACATCGATATTCCCTGCCTGCTGCCCATGATCATTCTGCAGCTGATCATGAGCGTGTCCGGCCTCATGAGCGTCGGCTTTGAAAAGGCTTACCTGCTCCAGACCGACCTGAACCGCGCCACCAGCGATATTATCGCCATCTATGTGTATGAGCAGGGCATCGTCAGCGCCAAGTACGAGCTTGGTACCGCCGTGGGCCTGTTCAATACGGCCATCAATATCGTGCTGCTGATGATCGTAAACCGGATCGCCAAGAAATTCGGCGATGTCAATTTCGTGTGAGAAGGGAGGAGGAAAAGGTATGTCTGTTCTTTCCAAGAGAAAGCAGGGCGAACTGAGCGGCATGAGCGACCGGGCCAGCGACATCGTCCTGGTCATCATCTCCGTGATCATTCTTCTGATTGTGGCTTACCCGCTGTATTACATCCTGGTTGCTTCCTTCTCTGATCCCTACGATGTATACGCCGGAAAAACCTTCCTGCTTCCCAGCCAAGCGACGCTGGATGGCTACAAAGCTGTGTTCGCGGAGCAGAATATTGTGCGAGGCTACGGCAACTCCATCCTGTACACGGTGGTGGGCACCATTTACTCCGTGGCGCTGATCTACTTGGTGGCTTATCCGCTGTCCGTGCCCGACCTGCCCTTCAAGAAAGTCGTCAGCATCTTCTTCATTATTACCATGTACTTTGGCGGCGGCCTGATCCCCACCTACCTGATCGTGCAGAAAACCGGCATCATGCAGACCATCTGGGCCATGTTCCTGCCGGGCGGCGTAGCGGTCAGCAATGCCATCATCGCCAGGAATTACTTTGAAAACAGCATTCCCGGCGCGTTGAAGGAAGCTGCCAGCATCGACGGCGCGTCCCACTTCCGCATCTTCTTCTCCATGATCATTCCGCTGTCCACGCCGATCCTGTCGGTCATGGTGGTGTTCTCTATGGTGGCCTACTGGAATGACTGGTTCACCGCCCTGATCTATATGACCAATGAGCAGGCGCCCCTGCCCCTGGTACTGCGCAATATCCTGATCAAGTCCTCTGCTTCCGCTTCCCAGGCCAGCATGATTTCCGGCGGCTACGCGGAGCTGAACAAGATGACCGAAATGATCAAGTTCGCCTCCATCATTGTCGCGGCCGCTCCCATGCTGATCATCTATCCCTTCGTGCAGAAGTACTTTGAAAAGGGCCTGATGGCCGGCGCTGTGAAAGGATGAACCGTCGATTGTCGCCAGTGGACGAGCCTCGGACAGCCGCCTGCGGCGGATGTACTGTCCGAGGTGAGATCAGCCGAAAGGGAGCAAGCTCCGCATGAAGCGGAGTTGCGACCATTGAGGCTGCGGATTCAAATGATCGGCGGTGAAATCAGCCGAAACAAGCGATCTGCCCATGAAGGGCAGCCGCGCCGATTGAGGCTGCGGACACTCAAAATATCGTTCCCAAGCGCTTAAAGCGCTGCAATATCTACCAATTAAAAAGGAGGCTCACCCCATGAAGAAGTTCGTTGCTCTTCTCCTGGCCCTGATGATGGTGCTTTCCATGGCGTCCTTCGCTTCCGCAGAAGAACCCCAGTTCAAAGTGCTGTCCGCCCGTTCCGCCCTGTCCGACGACTACCAGTACAAAGACGTGCTCAACGCCCTGCAGGAGCAGGCCGGTATCAAGATCGAATGGGAAACCTGGTCTGACAGCCTGGGCGAAGTGGTTGGTACCCGCCTGAGCGGCAACGCCACCAGCAACAACCCTTACGACGCCTTCCAGGGCATCGGCTTCAGCAACTATGATCTGATGCGCTACGGCTCTTCCGGCACCTTCATCGACCTGACCCCTTATATTACTCCCGAAATCATGCCCCATCTCTCCGCCATCCTGGAAGAGAAGCCCGAAATCAGGGCCGCTATCACTATGAGCGACGGCAAGATTTACGGTCTGCCCGCTGGTGAGCAGATGGGCACCGCCGGTATCGGCCGGGAAAAGGATTACTCCATCTTCTCCATTCCTCAGTTCTCCATGATCAACAAGGCTTGGCTGGATGATCTGGGTCTGGAAATGCCCACCACCCTGGATCAGCTGCACGACGTGCTGGCCGCTTTCAAGGAAAACGATATGGCCGCCAAGTACTACGGCCTGGCTGCCGGCAGCACCATCCCCATGAGCACCGGCTTTGACCAGTGGTGCTGGGGCCAGAACGTGTTCTATGCGGGCTTCGGCTTCACCAACTGGCCCAATGACGTGTGCGCCGACCTGGTGGTAGGCGCGGACGGGAAAGTGAATTTCCTCTCTGACGACGACAATTATCGCGCTGCCATCACCTATTTCCATGATTGGTTCGCCGAAGGCCTGATGGATCTGGAAATGTTCTCCCAGGATACCAACCAGCTGATCGCCAAGTGCTCCGGCGGCCGCGTGGGTGTGACCACCTGGTGGGAAATCCCTGAAATCACCGGTCAGTACGCTAAGGATTATGTGTATCTGCCCATCCTGGACGGTCCCGACGGCACCCATAACGTGAACCTGCGCACCGGCGGCGCCACCAACTCCGGCCAGCTGTCCATCACCAACCGCTGCAAGGACCCTGCCAAGCTGCTTTCCTTCTATGACCTGTGGTATCAGGGCGACGTGGTGATGCAGCTGCAGTACGGCCCCATCGGCGTGTACTTCACCGAGCAGGATGAGAAGGGCATGTGGAAGTCCATCACCACCGAGGAAGCCCAGCAGAAGTTCGGCAAATCCGCCGGCGAACTGAAGGGCCAGTACGAAGTGGCCGGTCCCAAACTGATCCTGTCTGAATACTACAACGAATACTTCTACATGGAAGACCGCGCCATGGAACGCCTGGCGGACATCTATGACTTCTGGTTCAAGTATGTGAACGACTTCACCTTCTATCCTCAGGATTGCGTGTTCACCGAGGATGAACTGGACGATCTCGACTTCTACCGTGCCGACTTTGAGCGCGCCGTTTCCGAGCAGGAAGCCCTGTGGCTGAAGAACGGCGGCCCCACCGACGCGGAATGGGAAACCTACAAGAACTATCTGAACCGCTGCGGCATGAGCGAGCTGCTGGAAATCTATCAGACCGTTTATGACCGTTATCTGGCCGCGAAGTAATCGCAAGCTTCTATCACACCGGAGACCGGTCAGTCGGTCTCCGGCTTTCCAAAAAATCATATCAAGCCATTGACAAATAGAAAAAGACGCAATCAGAAATGAGATATTCCCCCATTCGCCTTTCTCGGAAGGGGATCTGGGGGAACCTCTCTTTGGGCCCAAAGAGAGGTTCCCCCAGCAATATCTGGTCGGTTCGTGCAGGAGGTTTCTATGAGTAAGAACCCAACGCCCCTGGACAGAGTGAGAGATTTTGAGCGGGAGCAGGCCATGAAGGTGTCCGCGGATGAACGCCCATTGTTTCACCTGACGCCGCTGGTTGGCTGGATGAACGACCCCAACGGGTTCTGCTGGTATAAGGGGCAGTATCACTTGTTTTATCAGTATCATCCCTTCTCCCGGCAGTGGGGCCCGATGCACTGGGGCCACGCTGTGAGCGAGAACCTGCTGCATTGGACGTATATGCCCTGCGCTTTGGCTCCGGATACCGCTGCGGACGCAGGAGGCTGCTTCTCCGGCAGCGCGGTGGAAATGCCGGATGGCAAGCTGCTGCTGTGCTATACCGGCGTTCAGCCCGCGGGCACATTCCGCCGGGAGACCCAGGCCCAGTGCGTGGCGGTGGGGGACGGCATCGACTTTGAAAAATCCCTGCTGAATCCCGTGGTGCGACATGCCCATCTGCCGGAGGGGTACAGCGAATATGATTTCCGGGACCCCAAGATCTGGCGGGAAGACGGGATGTACTATATGGCCGCCGCCAACCGGCATGAAAAAAAGCAAGGCGCGATCCTGCTGCTGAAAAGCTTCGACGGGCTGGATTGGCATTTTGTGACGGAGCTGGATGCCAGCGATAACGAATACGGACGCATGTGGGAATGCCCGGATTTCTTCCCCCTGGATGGCAAACAGGTGCTGCTGGTCAGCCCCCAGGAAATGCACGCCCGGGAGGAATTCCACGCGGGCTACGGTACCGTGGCCATCCTGGGTCAATACGATAAAAAAGAGCACACCTTTACCCGGGAAAGCATCCAGCCTGTGGATCACGGCTTGACCTTCTACGCCTCCCAAACCACGCTGGCTCCCGATGGCCGCCGCATCATGATCGGCTGGATGGACAACTGGGAAACATGCAAAGAAGCGCCTCGCCGCCATCCCTGGTATGCCCAGATGAGCATGCCCCGGGAATTGTTCATTGAGAATGATCGGCTGTGCCAGCGTCCTGTGCGGGAAATCGAGACGCTGTGGCAGGATACCGTGCGCCACGACAGCGTTACGGTTTGCGAAGAAACGGCCCTGCAGGGCGTGCAGGGAAGGCTGCTGGATATGACCGTCACCCTGCATGTGCAAAACAGCGCCTGCCGCCGCTTTACCCTGCATGTGGCCAAGGACGAAAGCCATTACATTGAAATTCGCTGCGATCTGGCCCGGGGCGAATTGGTGTTTGACCGCAGTCACGGCGGTTCTCACCGGGATATCGCCCATACCCGCCATGTGAAAGCGGAAGTGAAGAATGGTGTGCTGACCCTGCGTCTGCTGCTGGACAAGGAAAGCGTGGAGCTGTTTATCAACGGCGGAGAGCGGGTGGTCACCTCCCTGATTCCCACTCCGTTGGAGGCGGATGGCATCACGTTTGCCGCGGATGCTCCGCTGCCCGTATCCGTTGAGGCGCACCATTTGAAATAATGCTTTCCCTGTTTGTTCATAGATCGATTGTCAGGAGGAAAACAGATGAAGAAACGATTGCTGTTGATGCTGCTGATCCTGACGCTGCTGATTCCTTCTGCATCCGCGGAAACAGCGCAGCAGGATGATCTTTTGCTGTACCTTCCCTTTGACGAGGGTCAAGGCGCATCTGTTCAGGACGCGAGCGGACACCTGGATGAGGCGAACGTTCAGTATCAGTACCTGGCTCCCGCCTACACCGACAGCATGGAGCCCCAATGGCGCAAAATCGGCGTGGCGGGCGGATCGCTGCTGTTTGACGGCGCGTCCACCTATGTGGCTTATGATGCCAAGGAGCTCTGCGTTTCGGGCGATGCTCTGACCATTAGCGTGTGGGTGGCTCCTCGGGCCTTTGAATGGGATGATCCCAACGCCGCCTCCTCCGGCAACGCGCATGTGACCGCTATCGTCGGCCAGTATTATCAGCCGGGGAACCAGGGCTTCTTGCTGGGCTATCAGCGTTTTGGCCGGCTGTGCTTCCAGGTCGGCACCGAGGACGACTGGTTTACCCTCTGGGCGAAGGATGCCCGGCTGGAACGTAATGCCTGGAACCATGTGGCGGCGGTTTTTGACGGGGAAGAGGACGCCATGTCCATTTACCTGAACGGAGAAAGGGTTGCTTATTCGCCCGTATTTGATGATTCCGTGATCGCGCCTGCGGTGAAAGAATCGCTGCTCATCGGCAAAAACGCCTACGGCGAGCAGATTGCCGCCGGGAACTATCAAATGTTCTCGGGATTGATGGACGAACTGCGCCTGTACGATACAGCGCTGTCCGATACGGAAATCGCGGCTTTGGCGGATCAGGCCCCCGGCGAAATTCCCTATGAAGCCATCGGCCTGGAGAACATCCTGACCGAGGACATTTACAAAACCCAGTATCACGGCGGGCCCTATCAGCACTGGATGAACGAGCCCCACGCCCCGGTGTACTACAACGGCCTGTATCACCTGTTCTTCCAGAGCAATTCCATTGGCACCTATTGGCGGAATATATGCTGGGGCCATTTGGTCAGCGAGGATACCGTGCATTGGCGGCAGATTCAGGACGCCATTGTTCCCACGGAAAATTCGGTTGTGCCGGACGGCGTATGGTCCGGCGGCGCGGCTATGGATAAAAACGGCGTGCCCATCCTGTTCTTTACCGCGGGCAACGACAGCTTCCGCAAGGACGGCCTGATTTCCAACCAGAATATCGGCGCGGCGTATCCCGCCGATCTCAGCGATCCGGAGTTGACCGAATGGATCATTTATCCCGAATTGGCCATCGCCCAGCAGCCCGGCCAGGGAAAAGCGGGCGAATTCAGGGATTCCCACATCTGGAAAGAGGGCGACGAATGGTACATGCTGGTCTGCTCCGGCACGGAAGCGGGCGGCGGCACAGCGCTCCTGTATGTGACGGATCGGCTGGAGGTGCTGCCTGACGGCACCATTGACATGGATTGGCAGTACAAAGGCCCGGTCTATGAGATGGAAAACCAGTCCGTGGTCTACGGCACCAGCTGGGAACTGCCCATCCTACTGCCTCTGATGAACAAAGCGGGCACCGTCACAAAATACGCTTTCTTCATTTCTCCCGCCCCCGCCAGCATCGCGGACAACAAGGTGTATTACTTCCTGGGCGATTTTGACAAGGAAGCCGGGAAATTCATCCCGGATGAAGACTTTGCCCTGCCTAAGCTCCTGGATTATGGCGGCAACGTGTTCACCGGCCCCAGCGTGCTGCTTGATCCTGTGACCGGAAACGTCTGCGTATTCTCCATTATGCAGGATCAGCGCCCAGGCCCAGAGCAAGCAGCTGCCGGCTGGGCCCATGCTGTGGGCCTGACCCGGAATATTTTTCTGAACGACGAGGGCACCGGCGTGTGCATCGTGCCGGACGAGCGGGTGTACAGCCTGCTGGATGAAGAGCTGCTCTCCCTGGAGAATGTCACAATGGAGGCCGCCAATGAAGCGTTCAAAAGTGTAAGCGGCGATCTGCTGTATATCAAAGCGGTGCTATCTCCCCAGGATCAGCAGGATTTCGGCCTGACCTGCAAAGCCCAGGGCCGGAGAAACTACACCTCCTTCACTTACTATACGGCGAAGGGCACCATGGATGGCTTTACCAGCAACCGGGCCAAGGACGCCAAGGCTTCCGTGGTGGAAGGGGAAGTTCCCCTCAAGGACGGTCAGCTTACCATGGAAATCTTTATTGACCGATCCCTGGTGGAGGGTTATTTTAACGCCGATAAAGCCATCAGCGTTCGTTCTTACGCTGACCCGACAGCTCAGGAGCTCAGGCTGTTTGGGGAGGGAGAGGTACAGGTGCTTGAACTCCAGGTTTTCACGGTATCATCCATCTATCAATAATTCCATCATCCCGTTTTCTTTCGCTCGTCTGAACAAAAGGGGGTGCCGGAAAGAATCAGATAGAAGCATTTCCCGTCACAGGATCGTATACCCGTCATGTTCATTCATCATTGAAAGGAGCAAACATCATGAAAAAAATGTTTTCCCTTCTGCTGCTGGCCGTGCTGGTGTGCGGCGTCCTCCCCACCGCGTTTGCTGAAAGCGAAATTCCCTTCCAAGTGGAAAACGGCGGCTTTGAAACCGGCGATTTTACCGGCTGGACCCTGCCCGAAGGCTGGCCCGTGGATGAAAACGGCAATCCCAAGGGCCTGAGCAGTGAAAACTCCTATTGGGCCGAAAAAATGCCCATCAACCAAGCGGGCAATTACCATTTGGAAAGCTGGTCCCTGCAGCCTGAAATCACCGAGCCTGAAGCCTGGCACATCACTTCCTCCCACTTCATCCTGGGCGGCGCGGGCTGCATCACCGTGCGCATGGGCGGCGCTTCCGCCGCTGTGAAGGTCTTTAAGGCGGACGGCACCCAGGTGGGCTATTTCACCAACGGCCATTTCAAGGATTCCAGCTTCCCCAATATCGAGGAAGGCTCCTGGGGCGATATGCACACCTTTATCATGGACCTGAGCGAATACATCGGCGAAGAACTGTATCTGGAACTGTGGGACGAAGAAATCATCGGCTCCTGGGCCGTTGCTTTCTTCGATGAAGTCATCACCCTGTATGATGAGAAGCCCAACTATAAAGAGAACTTCGATACTATGTATAACCCCGCCAAGAACATGGACGTGCAGATCAAATGGCAGCGGACGATCAATAAGTGCATGCCGTAATATACCTATTCCTTCCTTTGGGGCAGAGCAGAGCGCTCTGCCTCATTTTATTATAAAATGGATAGCATGTCGCAAGACGTTTTATGAACCCTACCGAATCCAGTCGTCCTTTTTTTTCATTTCCTCCTTTGCTATCTGTTTTTTGAGTTGCTGTTTTTCGTGAGTAGTCAAGGATTTTTCGACATCGTTCAAACTATCTATATAGAGCTGTTCTTGAATCGGCGTGTCTGTTTGTTCCTTGATTCCAGAGCGTATGGCGGATTCTGCATCAGGGCGAACCGCTAACCGTTCCTGCTCAAGCACATCAAGATCATATACCTCGGGACTTTTCAGCAAATCGAGGAAAGATCGTTTGCTCTTGGCGATCGCTTCATGGATGACGATTTGGCGGTCATCAACATACCGGATGGCTACTTTAGCAGCAGCGATTTGCTTCTGGATTTCCTGCATCCCGGCATGATCGGTTTTTCCGCATTTCTGCATGATGGCCTTTTTCCGCTTTTGCAGCTTGGCGATTTCCACTTTCGTTTCCTCAATCTGACTGGTCAGATCCCGGCGCTTTCGGATGCTCACCACAGGCAGAGCATCCTTTTCCTTTTGCAGGCGGCGCAGGTCGGTTTTGTGGGTCTTAATCGCTTCATGCAAAGCGATATACCGGTCATACAGCGGCACGGCTTGATCCAGATACTTCTGCGCCTCGCTGCGGCGTTTGCCATTATGCCGCAGGGCATAGAAGGAACCGATCATGTTGGCCCGGATGGTTTCCAGCTTTCGGGCCAGAACGGTGACCGCATCCCTGGCCGATTCCGCCAGTTTCGCCACCAGCGCTTTCAGCTCTCGCAGCAGCTTGTTGTCCGCCCGGATTTGCCGGTTGATCTCGCAACGCTCCGATACGCCGCCCTTCTTCTCTACGATCCGGGCGGCAACGCCTTCATGGATGGTAGGCTGCTCATCCTTGCCCTGATCGGCAAAGCTGCGGTGGTCGATCCGCTCCTCGTGCCCGGACTGCTCCAGGTGCCGATTGACCGTTTCCGCCCATGCTTCCCGCCATTGGAGCAGCTGTTCTTCGCTGTTCCATTTCGCGGTAATGGGATTCTGCCTGTTGGCGCAAGGCCCGCCCGCATCATCTGCAAGGCGTTGGCAAAGCCGCGAGCTTCCGCCTGCCGGATACATCTTGTTAATAATTCAAAAGATAAATGGCATTACCCAGTTGATCGAGGCGGTGTTCCTGATTCCCTGGACCCGAAAATTCGCCTGAGCCATCGCGCCGCGCCTCGAATCACATTTCGGATGCCCAGGCCATAGACCGCCCCGCCGCAGACCAGGCCCAAAAAAGCATACAGCCGAACATGCCGCTCGCCGCCTGCGGCCAGCGCCAGCGCAACCGCACTGCCCGACAGCAGGCACCAAAGCGCGTCCAGGATGGGCGAACAAAAGCGGGGAAGGATTCGGCGCGGAAGCGACAGCACGTCATACAGCACCCCCGCGCCGAACCCGGCGTAGAGCAGAAGCAGGAATATGCGCCACTGTCCGGCCGTTTCCGAGAAAATCATTTGTCCCCCCGGCTGAACAGCCTGCGGCGGCGCCCCCGCTGGGCGCTGTACTGGATACCATCGATCTTGCCCTCTACCGCAAGCTGTCCTTCCTCCAGCATCAGCTTCGTTACGTGCAGCCCTTCGCCGGTCAAAATCACTTCCCCGTTTTCCGTCATCAAAGACACCTGGTTTTCGTCAAAGCCCAATACTTCGTTGACCCCTGTCAGCGCCGCCCGCCGCCGATTCTCCATCGTCAGCAGGTGGTTTTTCATGATACCCGTTCGGTTTTGCGCGCTGTCCTTTTCCATCCCACACGCCCCCTTTCGGGAAAGCGTATGCGAAAGAAAAAGCGGATATGAAAAACAGGAGCAGAATCCTCTGCTCCTGCCGTCCATATTTCTTCTATCGTGCCTTTCTCGAAAGGCATTCAGGAGGAAACCGCTCTTAGCCTTCCCCTTTGCCCCGTCGGACCGGATGAGGTTCCTCTAAGAGTGGTTTCCTCCACTAAACGTTTTTCTCACGTTCTTGCCATCCTGCGCTGGAGCATGTTGTAGATCCACAGCAGGATGCACGCGCCGCCAACCGCCACCAGCAGGCTGTACAGGTTGAAGCCGTCCACGCCGCCCCAGCCCAGCAGCGAAGCGACGAACCCGCCGATGCCCGCGCCCAGGATGCCCACCAGGATGTTCCCGGCCCAGCCGCGCCGCTCGTTCATGATCAGCCCGGCAATCCAGCCCGCCACAGCGCCCAGCACCAGCCACAAAAGAATGCTCATGTCCTATCCCTCCTTCACATGATTTGATGATTCCCATCATCCGTTTTATCATATGCCGAAGGGCGAAAAACGAAACTGTTTCTTTTTGGCATGGAAAAGTTTACGGGGGAAACCACTCTTTGCGGGACAAAGAGCGGTTTCCCCCGCACTCCTTTCCGAGAAATCCTTTGAAGGAACAAAGGATCGTCAAGGATACGATTTCAATTTTAAGCTCAGTTGCAGTCAATGACCTTTTCCGTTTCCCCGTCGAAGAGGTATACGTTTTCATAGGGGATGGAGAAGGTGATGTCCACGTCGGTTTCGGGGGTATCGTGGCTGTCCACCTTCAGGATGGCCTGATCCTTGCCCGCGGTGATGTACACGTTGGTGTTGTCGCCCAGCATTTCGGTCAGCTCCACGTTGCAGGTGAGCTGGTAGGCGTTGTCATGCTGGCCCAGCTTGATGCCCTCGGGACGGAAGCCGAACACGATTTCCTTGCCCTCGTATTTCTGGATGTCGGGCAGCTTCTTGCTCAGGTCAAGCGGAATATCTCCGAACTTGATCGCTCCGTTTTTCACCGTACCGCGCAGGAAATTCATGGGCGGTTCGCCGATGAAGCCCGCCACGAACACGTTCTGCGGCTCAAAGTACAGCTGGTACGGTGTGCCGACCTGCTGCACATAGCCGTCCTTCATCACCACGATGCGGTCGGCCAGCGTCATGGCTTCCGTCTGGTCGTGGGTAACGTAGATGGTGGTAGCGCCGGTGCTCTGGTGAATCTGGGCGATTTCATAGCGCATGGTCACGCGCTGCTTGGCGTCCAGGTTGGACAGCGGTTCGTCCATCAGGAACACGCCCACCTTGCGGATGATGGCGCGGCCGATGGCCACGCGCTGGCGCTGGCCGCCGGACAAGGCGCGGGGCAGACGATCCAGATAATCCGTCAGGCCCAGAATGCCTGCGATTTTCTTGACCCGCTCCTCGATGATATCCTCGTCCACGCCCTGGAGGGTGAGGCCGAAGGCGATGTTGTCAAACACCGTCATCTGGGGATACAGCGCGTAGCTCTGGAACACCATGGCGATTTCCCGCTCCCGGGGGCCCATCTCGTTGGCCCGCTTATCATTGATCAGGAATTCGCCGTTGGAAATATCCTCCAATCCGGCGATCATGCGCAGGGTGGTGGACTTTCCGCAGCCGGAGGGGCCGACGAAAACAACAAACTCCCCTTTTTCAATTTCCAGGTTGAAATTGTGCACGGCGTGGAAGCCGTTGGGGTAGATTTTGTTGATGTTTTTCAGCGTCAGGTAGGCCATGGTATTACCTCCTCAAATCATTTGAGTCATGGACAAAACGGATATTATTTGCTATAATGATTTTGACAGCACATATTGAATACCGGCGCTTTGCCGGGCAGGAGGGAGTGCGGAGCATGAACGAGATCATTTACGCCGGTCGGCACGAGATGATGCTGAGCGTCAAGCGCCACGCTCATGAGAGCTGGGAATTTGTTTACTGCACGGAGGGAAACGGCGCTTTTATGTTTGACGGAAGTACCCTGCATTATGGCAAGGGCGACGTGGTCATTATACCGCCCCATCTCCCCCACGAGAACGCAAGCGCCAACGGGTTTGAAAACATTCATCTGAACATCAGTATGCCCACTCTGATGGAAATGGATGCCACCATCCTTCAGGATGACGCAAACCATTTCCTGCTGGACGCATTCCGGGCTGCGCTGTTTCATTACCAATCCTCGCGGTCCGAAAAGGCGATTTTCCTTTCCGCCTACGGGAACCTGATTTGCTGCTACCTGGCAGCATATCACCAGAAATACCGCCGTTCTCCAGTTGTGGAGGACATTGAGCGGGACATTCTGGAGCATTTTGACGACCCCGGGTACGAGTTGGACGAATACCTCCGTTCGCTTCCCTTCAACTACGATTACCTGCGCAAGCTGTTTCAAAAGGAGATGCTGGTAACGCCGCATCAATATCTGAACAACAAGCGTTTGCAGGTGGCCGCGGAAGCGCTGGTCGGCGCGGAGATGACGGGAATTTCCGTCACCGACGTGGCACGGATGTGCGGTTTTCGGGAACCGCTGTACTTTTCCCGGATGTTCAAGAAAAAATACGGGGTCGCTCCGAGCTTTTACGTTCAGTCCCGCAGGCGAGACAGCAACGCGCCCATCCTGAATTCCGACCTGATGAAGTTGATTCCCAAGGAGCCGTAAGGCCGCCTTGAATCAGGCCAGGCGCTTGACCTCCGTATAGCACAGCAGGAAGGGAGCCACGCCCTTGGCGTCGTTCTGAACCACAGGTTCGGAAATGTAGTAGGCATAGGAGCCATCACGGCGGCGATTGTTTTCCGGGCCAAGGCCCGCCACCAGGCAGATGTGATCCAGGCAGAGCTGACCGTCCTGGAAGGTCATGCAGTTCTTGACCAAGCCGTCAAAAGTTTTCTTGCCTTGAGCGGCATAGTCATTGGACAGAACCCCCAGCCGGGCGCCTTTCAGCATCGCATAGGCGATCATGGCGCTGCCGCTGCTTTCCAGGTAGTTGCCTTCCCGGCCCGGCTGATCCACTACCTGCCAGTACATGCCGGTCGCTTCATCGGCAAATCGGGAAACAGCCGTCATCAGCTGGGTGAAGATATGCTCAAGCTCTTTTCTTCCCTCGTTTGCCGGCAGGATTTCCAGCAAATCAGCCAGCGCGACGGAGAACCAGCCGATGGCACGCAGCCAGAAATTCTGGCTCAGACCCGTTTCCTTGTCGCACCAGAAAGCTTCCCGGCTGAAATCGTACCCGTGGTAATACAAACCCGTCTTTTCATCCCGCATCCGGTCATGAACCGTTTTGATCTGGCGGACGATGTCGCTGTAATCCCCGCCGCCGAAATGCTTTTCATACAGCGCCGCGTAGGGCTGGGCCATATAGATGCCGTCCAGCCAGACCTGGTTTGGATAAATCTGCTTGTGCCAGAAGCTGCCCTCCCCCGTGCGTGGCTGCGCTTCCAGCTGCCTCCACAGAAAGTCGGCGGCTTTTTTGTATTTTTCCTTGCCTGTTTTTTCAAACAGCGGAAATAGCACCCGGCCTTCGTTGACATCGTCCAGCGAGTGACCCTCTGTTTTATAGGTACGAATGGTACCATCGTCGTTTACAAAAGAATCAATGAAGGATTCAGCAAAATCGAAATAGCGCTGATCGCCGGTGATTTCCGTCATGGCCAGCAGGGCCGTCATCATGCACCCGTCGACATAATTCCACTTCGCAGGCTTTCCTGCCCGCATTCCTTCAATATTCCAGGCAGTGCGTTCGGGAGAAGACTGCTCAATCAAGTGCAGCACATAGCGGTCGATTTCTTCATACATAGGCAGCTGCTCCCTCCTTCATTTGGTTTTCCCGGCGGACGCCTTCGCGTCGTTCACCATGCGCATGGCCAGGCGTTTGCACCCCAGAAACAGCATATCCCACGCCATCGTGAACACACCGAAAAGGAGAGGTTCCACGCCCAGGGGCACAGTATCCTTCACGCCGGAAAGGCTGATCAGCACCGTGTTCACCGCGTTGTAGGTCATCACCACGCAAAAGGTGAGCAGCAGGGCGTAGACCACATTCAGCGGCAGAAACACATAGTTCTTTTTCGGAAACATCATCCACCGGTCATTGGCGCCTTTGGGCTTGGCGATGAACCGAAAAACGTTGTTGGTAATCAGGTCGGTAACGAACCCCAGCGCCAGGCCGGTGACCACCACCAGATCCAGCTGGTTGGGCAGGTACATGCCCAGGCCCCACACGATAAAGTAGCACACCACCCCGGCGAACCACATTTTGAGAACGACCGCCGCCACCCAATCCGCGATTTTCAGCTTGGGCAGGGCGTGGTACTGCCGCAGCACTTCCTTGCTGACGGGCGGGGAATTTTCTTCGGTGGCGTTCACCAGGTCGTCCACCGCTTTGACGTTCAGCTTGTAATAATCCGCGGCAGCCCGCTCCTCCCCCTTGGGCAGGGGCCGTTTTGCTTTCTTCGCCATGAAGCGTCAGGCATCCTCGCTGCTGATATCGATCTTCTGCATACCGCCGTTGTCTTCCACATCAATATTGGTGTTGATCTTTTTCAGCGCCTTGCTGTACACGGGCAGCAACGCCACCAGCGCGGTGCCGACGCACAGGATGATCATATGCACGTTGGTGACCGTCCGCGCCGCCAGGATGAAGCTGTTCGCCCCGGAAGGATCAATGCGGTTTTCCTCGCGGGTGATGGCGGTGGTGATGCAGTTGCCGTAGTAGTAATCACAGTAGATCACCGCGGCAACCATCAGCAGCATCAGCACCAGCATGGGAATATTGACCTTCTTGCGGTGCGGGAACGAATTCAGGAAGCACACAAGGCTCAGGGTGGACAGCAGGATGGTAATGAAGCCCGTCAGGCCCATATGCGGGCCGTTGATCAGGGCGGTGGTATTGGAAATCTGCGTCAGGTTGAAGGTATAATAGATGAAAGCAATGCCCATGACGAACAGCGCAATGTTGGACGGTTTCCGTTTCAGGGAAACAAGGCGTTTACGCCAGAATTCACGGATGCCCGAAGGATTCTTTGCCATGGTTATTTCGCCTCCTTCCGGATCGCGTTCTCGGTTTCACGGTCAAAGAAGTGCATCTTGGTGAAATGCACGTTCACATTGTCGCCCCGGCGGTAGTTCGCCCAGCCGCGCAGCTTGGCGGTGATGCGGTTGCCCTCTCCCATATCGCCGTGCACCAAGGTGTTCATGCCCAGGTTTTCATTGGTCGCCACATGGATGGTGATGCTTCCTTCTTCGGCGATGTCCTCAGGCCGCACGCCCAGGGTGATGGCCTTGCCATTGTAAGCGGAAAGGGTATCCTTCTGCTCGTCGCTGAGAGCCACTTCAAAGCCTTTGCCATGGAGCGCGCCATCGCGGAACTCCACGTCGAACATGTTCATGGGCGGCAGACCGATGAAGCTGGCCACGAACTTATTGTTCGGGGTATCGTAGAGCTCCAGGGGTGTGCCCACCTGCTGCACATGGCCCATGGACATACAGACGATGCGGTCCGCCAGGGTCAGGGCTTCGGTCTGGTCGTGGGTGACGTAGAGCATGGTCGCGTCCAGCCGCTTATGCAGCAGCAGAATTTCACGGCGGGTGGCGCTGCGCAGTTTTGCGTCCAGGTTGGACAGTGGCTCGTCGAACAGGAACACCTTCGGGCTGCGCACGATGGAACGGCCCATGGCGACGCGCTGCCGCTGGCCGCCGGACAGCTGGGAAGGCTTTTTATTCAGCTGGGCCGTCAGGTCCAGAATTTCCGCCGAGGCCAGCACCTTCTTGTGAATGACGTTGGGGTTCTCATTCCGCAGCGTCAGGGAGAAGGCCATGTTTTCATAAATGGTCATGTGTCCGTACAGGGCGTAGTTCTGGAACACCATGGCCATGTCGCGGTCCTTGGCGGGAGCCTGGGTGATGTCCTCGCCGTCCAGGAACAGCTTGCCGCGGGAAATATCCTCCAAACCGGCGACCATGCGCAGGGTGGTGGACTTGCCGCAGCCGGAAGGCCCGACCAGCACGATCAGCTCGCCGTCCTTCACTTCCAGGTTGAAGTCGAACACAGCCTGGACATTGTTATCGTATATTTTATCAATATGCTGCAAAGAAAGCTCTGCCATTTTTCTTCCTCCTTACGCCTGCTGCCCTTGCAGTGATGCCACGTGAGCGTTCAGGGCACGGCTCTTTTGCAGGTTGATAAAAGCGCTCAGGAACAGACAGGCGGCAGAAGCCACGAGATATACGATCAAGCGGATAAACTGGAACGTATCCATCACCGGGCCGGAAGCGACCATCGCGTTATGGGCATTCATCGGGATGATGAAGATCCGCGCGATCTGGATTACGCCCAGGCCGATCATCAGCCAGGAATAACCCGTCTTGTAATTCTTCACGCCTTCGGAGGCCAGGAACGTGGCCAGCAGGAACACCAGATTGTAAATGATGGAAGCGCCGATCAAAATGGTGTAGTAGTAGTTTTCCACATCGGATTTATAGACACTGACGAAGAACAGTACGTCAAACAGGATGGCCAGCAGCGCCAGGCGCGATGATTGGGTGTTCTTGGTAAACCGCATCCGGTCCAACTCAGTATAACGATCCTCGCTCATGCAGACACCGCCTTTCCGGCTTGCAGCAGCCGTTTTTCATCCCCCATGACCTTGATCTTCCAGATGACATTCAGAATCAGGAGCAAAGACACAATCAGCGTCAATGCGAATACGGCAATATGGATATCGAACCAGAACGTGGAATCCGTGTAGGTGCCCACGCGGCTGAGGCGCCGCTCCAGCTGGGCAAAGTCTACGTTGTTCAGAAACCAGTCCTTGTAGTAAGCGATCTGCCCGTGGGCCCAGAAGGCGACGAAGCAGTTGGCGGCGACGTTCAGGCCGGTCGCCACATAGTTGCCCACGTAGTATTTGCGGCGCACGTGGGTGTTTGTCAGGTACAGCAGACAGCTCAGCAGGATCAGCCCGATGGAGCCCCGCAGCAGCGTCCGGTTAAAGCCCTGCATGTCGTAGTAAATCCTCGCCCCGGCAACCCTGGCCGTGTCGAGATCTTCAGGGTCCGGGATCATATTGTACAGCATGTCAAACAAGTCTGTCATCATCCCCAGGGAATAGATGAACACCACCGCGCTGGCAATGATAGACAGCAGACACACGATCCGCTGCAGGGACATCTGTTTCTTATACATAATGACCTACCTTCCCCTGTTTCATGAAACCATCCCCGCCCGCCCGATCGACGGGCGGGGACGGCTTATTCAGCGTAATTGTAAATTGTACCGCGGATTAGTTGCCCAGGCTGTTGTAGTAATCCTTCACGCGCTCCCAGGCGGTGGTCTTGAGCTCGAGGTAGAACTCGCCGAACCAGTCGCCGAACACGGTATCAGCCGCTTCTTCGGGGGTCATCAGGCCCGCTTCGGTGAAGCCCTTGGAAATGAGGTCCACGAACAGGTTTTCGCCGCCCTTGGTGGCAGAGAACTTGCCGTTGGCAGTCAGCTGGGTGTAGGTGTTCAGCTCGTCGTTTTCAACCTTGGTGTTGGGCAGCACGGTGGGCACGGAGGTGTACCAGCCGTTTTCGGTGATGGCCAGCTCGGGATGCTTGATGGTGCCAAGGCCGATGGCGGTGGAGATATAGCCCGCGCCTTCCTTGCCGATGTCGTGAGTGCACTGATACTCAAACGCCTGGCTCTTCACGAAGCTCAGGGTGGAGCCCAGGAACTGACGGGCGTAGTTGGTGTAGTTGCCGCTGGCCTTGGCCCACAGTTCGTCCTTGGTGGCATCGGCGATCACGGGCATTTCCTTGCCGTTGAACAGGAAGGTTTCATAGGAACCGTCGTCCTTGGTCTTGATGAAAGCATCGGGGCCGTAGCTCATCAGAATCTGGCCCTTTTCGGAGTAAGCATAGTCGATCAGCGCCAGAGCGGCGTTCAGCTTGTCCGCGTTGCCTTCGACACCGGCCTTGGAAATGGCCCAGCCGTCGGTCTTGACAGAACGCCAGGATTCGGTGAAGCGCATGTAGGTGCCGTTTTCATCGGAGCCGTCGAACCAGCGGGCCACGGGCACCATGATCGCCATGTACTTTTCGCCTTCGTCGTTCTGCAGCTTGGTGGCGTTCATAACGGTCTGGGTCTGGTTGTAGTCATAGCTGACGAAGCCCAGATCCATTTCCAGATACTTGGAGCTGTTCAAGTCTTCCGCGTTCACATAAGCGGTGGAGATCAGGCCTTCCTCGGTCATTTCATGCATCTTGGCCAGGGCTTCGTAGGTGGCCTTTTCCTGACGGGCGTCATGCAGCTGACCGTCGGTGCCCACGTACAGGTAATCCTGACGGGCTTCCAGGCCGCGCACGCCGAACAGGGTGCCGGCGAAGCGATACAGGTCAACACGGCGACCGTTGTTGGCTTCTTCACGGGAGAACATGCCCTGGATGGTGTCGGTGCCGTTCAGGGTGAAGGGGTTCGCCACGACGCAGCGCATCAGGGCGACGAGCTCATCCACGTCCCAGGCGGCGTTCTGGCCGCAGAACAGGTTGGAACGGGTGGTGCCGTAGTAGCCGTTGTAAGTCTTGTCGATGTATTCGCGCAGCATGTTCACGGCTTCGACGCCGGACATAACGCCCTTTTCATTCATCTTGGCGATGATGTTGCCATACGCGTCATAGTCCTTGGTCACGGTTTCGGTGGCGGTGCCGTCCAGGGTGGGGGTTTCAATTTCCACCTTGCCGGAGGTCGGCATGTAGGGGGTGTAAACGGGAGCGGCGATGTCCTTGCAGGCTTCGGCGGTGAATTCGCCTTCGCCGTCCAGCAGCTTCACGGCCCAGTCAACGCGCATCAGGGGCATACGCTCGATGTCGTTCACGCCGTCGAAGTAGGGGCTGAAGTAGATCGCGCCGGTCTTGGTGTTGCCGGTGATGGACAGGCGGACGATGGGATTGGCATCCAGGTACGCCTTGAAGTTGGGCAGCTTGTCCATATAGTCAGCCAGGTTTACCAGGCTGCCGACTTCGCCGTATTCGGACAGGGTGGCCGCGGTGCCGCTGACCATATCCACTTCCGCCAGGCGGTCCTTCCAGAACTCGAATTCCTTGGCGGAACCGTTGCCCTGGTACTTGTCCTCAAATTTCACGCCCAGGATTTCTTCCAGAGCGACCCAGGTGGGCTTGAGGGCGCCGGTGTTGTAGGTCTTGCCGTCGGCCAGGGTGATGCCTTCGCCGGCGGTTTCAGCGTCGAAAGAGATACCGGTCTTGGCGCTGTTGTAACCGGTGGCCATGCGCAGCACGGTGCCGGGCGCATAAGCGGCCTCGGCGCTGGCGTTCACCGCCACCAGGGACAGCATCATCACGCAGACCAGAGCCAGGGACAGGATGCGTTTCATGATTGTTTTTCCTCCTATAATATTTATTCCTTCACACCGCCGGCGTTGGCGCCTTTGGCGAAGTACTTCTGAATGAAGGGGTAAATGATCAGGATGGGAATGATGGAGCAGACGATCAGAGCGAAGATCACGGAATCGGCTGCGTAGTTCTCCGTCCAGGTGGCCAGCTGCTCCAGGTCGGTGTACTGCTCCAGCTTGTTGCGGATGAACACCTGCAGGGGCTGCTCGTTAGCGTTGGAGATCATCTGCCGCGCCCAGAAGTAGCCGTTCCAGCGGGAGATGGCGAAGAACAGGGCCACGGTGGCAATGGTGGATTTGCTCATGGGGATGAACACCTTGCTGAGCACCTGCATCTCCGAAGCGCCGTCCACGATGGCCGCCTCTTCGATTTCGCTGGGTACGTTTTCAAACGCGTTGCGCAGCAAAATGATGTTCATGGCCGCCATGCCCATGGCGATGACCACCAGCCATTTGTCGTCCATGATGCCCATGCTGTTGAATACGTCCTTGGTTGCCAAATAGTTCAGATACTGCGGTACAATACCGGCGGCGAACCACATGGTGAAAACCAGGAAGAAGTTGAAGAACTTGCGGAACAGCAGGCGCTTTTTGCTCAGCGCGTAGCCGCCCAGGATGGCAACGAACAGGCTCCACACGGTGCCGTAGATGGTCAGGAAGAGCGTGTTGGAATACGCGTTCCAGAACTCGTTGCTGGAGAACATGTAGCGGAAAGCGTCAAACTGCACATCCTTGGGGAACAGGATGATTTCGCTGTATTCCACGGCGTGCCGTCCGCTGATGGCGGCGGACACGGCGTACAGGAAGGGATACAGGCACAGCAGGGCGAACACGGTCAGGAACACATAGCTGATGATTTTGAAAATCAGCTCGGATATTTCCAGCTTTCTTTTCATCGAACTGCAACCTCCTTCCTATTAATAGAGCGATACGTTGGAGGCCTTGCGCGCAATCGTGTTGGCCCCGATTACCAGCAGCATGCCGATGACGTTGTTCATCATTTCCGCCGCGGAGGCCAGGCCGCTCTGGTTGCTCTTGATGCGCCAGGAGAAGGTGGAAACCACTTCTGCGGTCTGGTAGGCGGCCACGCGGCCTTCGCTCAGCAGCAATACCTTTTCGTAGCCGATGGACAGCATGGAGCCGATTCGCGTGATGAGCATGATGACGATGGTGGACAGGATGCTGGGCAGCACCACATAGCGCATCTGGGCCCACTTGTTCGCGCCGTCGATCTGGGCGGCTTCGTAGCTGGTGGGCGAAATGGCGATGATGGCGGCGAAGAACACGATGCTGTCATAACCCGCCGTCTCCCAGATACCGCTGATCTGGTAGATCGCGCGGAAGAACTGCGGGTTATTCAGCAAGCCCTTCTGGGCCACCTCCTGGGAAATGAGGCCCAAGCCCGCCAGCGCCTGGGAGATGATGCCCGGAGGGGTGTTGCTGGCCGACGCGCCCTGCTTGATCAGCATGGTGACCAAGGAGGTCATAACGACGGTGGACATGAACTTGGGCAGGTAAGTAAAGACCTGGTAGGTGCTGCGCACGATATCCGAGCGGATTTCGTTGAAGAACAGCGCCAGGATGATCGGCATCGGGAAGCCGAAGCACAGGCCGTAGAAGCTGAGCAGGAAGGTGTTGCGCAGGGCGCGCCAGAAGTTGGAGGACAGCTCCGCGTAGGTGCCGGAGCCCACCAGCAGGCCCTTGAAGTTGGAAAAGCCCTTGAAGAACTGATCCGCCACGGGCTTGACCGAATCGTCCACCTTAAAGGAACCCAGCAATTCGTACATGGGCAGGTAGCGCCAGAACAGGAACACCAGGATGGTGGGCACCAGCATCAGGTACAGCCGCCAATCCTTGAGGATGGTGCGGCCGACATGGAGCCAGTAATGCTTTTCCACATCGTCCCGGACCACCTGCTCGGGATTTTCCCGATACGTGCCGGTGGCTTTGTCGAGGATCAGAAAATCCCCCGCCTGACTCTTCATCGAAATCATCCTCTTTCTTTCTCCTCCTCCGCCTGTAAGCGGAGCAGGTAGTGATCTTGGTTTTCAAACACGCCGTCCAGCCGCCGCACGATCCACAGAATCAGGAGCGTGAACAGGAGCGTCACGGCCTCAGTGGTGAAGAACCCCAGCGCGAGGTCGGCCGCCGTGCCCAGCAGCACCGCGATCAGGAACCGCCCGACCTGCATCAGCAGCATCACACACAGGCCGTAGCCCAGCGTTTTGTACACGCTCCTGCGCACTTCCTCTTCCCCGCCCAGAGCCTTCACCAGGAACAGCGCCAAGAGGGAAAACAGATTGCCGATACAGTAGATGGCGTATTGCTTTGGTTCCGCGGCGGACATAAAACAGAATGCCGCGCCGCCCAGCAGCGCGTGAATCGCTGCCCACGGACCCCAGCGGATCATCACGATGGCAGTGACCGCCGGAACAACGGAAACGGTAAAGGCCTGCCCGGGGAACCATTTTCTCGCGGCCAGCACAACGATGGACTCAAACAGAACCACCATGAACGCAAATATTGTCAGGTCAATCTGCCGGTATCGCTGCGCCGCTTTGGATTCCCTCACGCCTTCACCTCCCGGTCAGAATGACCGATTTGTCCATATTTATATCATATTATACAGACAAAAATCACAATCGTACATACCAAAAACATCTCGTCATATGCACAAAACAGACATGATTTGTCTCTTTTCGGCTCTGTAAAAATTCTGTTATCCGATGGTAATGGCGTGATACTTTTTGACGGTTTGACCCTTTTCCACGCGCGTGAAGCCGGGTTTCCGGTCAATGGCAGCGGGAGCGTCGATGAAGTCCGGGCCGTTGCACCAGGGCTCGATGCAGATGTAGGGCGCATTGGGCCTGGTCCACAGCAGCAGGAAGGGGCAGTCCGGGAAGTCCACGCGGACGGTGCGGTCATTCTTGTTCGTGTGCAGGGTCACGCCCCGGCTCTTGAAAGTGCGGAACACCAGCGCATCCACCTGGAAATAATCGTATGTCAGCGGCAGCACCCTGGTATTTTCCGCGATGGTCACGGTACCGTGGCCGTTCAGGCTGCCGATCAATTCGGAATGCCGGAGGGTTTCCACTTCGTCGAACACGATCTCGTAGTCCTGAATGCCCCCGGGGGTGGCATAGGCTTCGTGGGAGCCGATGGAGAAGCAGAAGGGACGCTCGTCCCGGCTGGTGACGGCGTAGGTCACGTCCAGCTTATTGCCCTCCACGGTATAGATGGCGCGGAGGTCGTATTCAAAGGGAAAGCCCTCGTGCTTTTCCTGAAGCAGGAAGGTAACCTGGCTGTCCTTTACGTCCTCCACCTGCCATTCCAGCGAGCTGATGAAGCCATGCTTGGGCATGGAATACCACTTTCCCTGCCATCCGTAGCCGTCATCCCTGAGGCTTCCCGCTACAGGAAACAGGATCGGCGCGCGGCCGGCCCAGAATTTCGGGTCGCCGTCAAACATGCGCTCGATGCCGTTTTTATCCTGGATGGACTGAATTTCAGCGCCCTTGGAGGAAATGGTCACGGTGATCAGATCGCTCTTGATGGTAATCAGCGGCAAGGTTCATCGCTCGCTTTCTATGATATGATTCCTGGGGGAAACCGCTCTTTGATGCCCAAAGAGCGGTTTCCCTCCAGACCCTCTTCCGAGAAAGGCAAAAAAGGAAAAGCCACTCTTTGGTATCACGCTCTGCTGTTTTTTTGTGAAAAGCATTTTAATCCTGTTCGGTTTCTTCTTCGTCCTCTTCAGCTTCCGTTTCTTCTTCGCTTTCTTCTTCGCTTTCTTCTTCGCTTTCTTCTTCGAATTCTTCTTCCGCGTTCTCGGCGAAGAAGGCGTCGGTCAGCTCTTTGGCTTCGTCATATTTTTCAAACGGGACATAAAAATCAAACGTTTCCGTGAACAATCCCGTGTACATCGCCATGGCCGCGCCCTGGGCGCTGACCTTCTGGAAGGGGATTTCATTTCCCGTCAGCATATCCGAAAGCATTTCCACCCAGATGGCGTTGATGGACATGAGGAAACAAAGGTTCTCGGCCTGCGGTTCCCGGCCCTTGCGTTTCCCACATGCCGGGCACTTATCCGCTTCGTCATATAACCGCTTGCATTCGGGGCAATAAAGCAACATGAATATTCCTCCTTTACCCTTTTTGAATCCATGCTTCCCAGGTTTTTTCATCAGCGCCCAGGGTCACCTGTTCGCCGTTGCGCACGATGGGCGTGCGTAAAAAGCGGGGATTCTCCGCCAGGGTTTCCAGAATATATTGGGGATCGTCATTATAGCAGATGGGATGGCTGAGGGCTTCGGGGTTTTTCCTGTCCACCAGGTTTTCCGCGCCCAGCCGGCGCGCGAACAATTGCAGCTCCCGCGCGCCCAATTTATGCTTTTTTAAATCCAGCAGCTGATAGGGGATCCGACGTTCCTTAAAGAACCGCTCGGCCTTCTGCGTGTCGAAATTCTTTTTCAGGGCATAGATCTGGATGTTCATGCTCAGGGCTTCGCCGCCTTTTCCTCGTCCTCGATGAAGGTAAGCGGTACGCGGTTTTCGCCGTCCTCCCAGAGCCGCTCCAGGTGGTAGAACCTGCGGGCTTCGGGATGGAAGATGTGCACCAGCACCGTGCCATAGTCCAGCACGATCCACTGGCCTTCCTGCTGGCCTTCCTTCGCGCGCAGGGCCACGCCGTCCATGGCCAGCGCGTCGTCCACGTCGTCGGCCAGGGCTTTGACCTGCAATGCGGAACGGCCCGTAGCGATGACCATGTAATCGGTGATCACCGTCAGGTGCGACACGTTGAGCACGGTGATGTCCGACGCCTTCTTGTCATACAGAATCCGTGCGATGCGCAGGGCCAATGCGTTGTTTTCCATGTACTTTCCTCCTTGCTGTTTATTTGTTTTTATCGAACCGACGCAAGCAGCGCTTTCTCTTCGTCGGTTAAAATGCTTTCAAGATACGCTTTCGTTTGCAGGGACGCGGGATCGAAATCCCGGCCGTTTTCCGTTACGTATTCCTCCGTCAGCTCCAGCGAACGGTACACCGCCGCTGTCAGGGAACGATTGCAAAGCCAGCGCAGTTCCTTTAATCCCTTGTAATCCTCCCGGCCCTCCTCGGTGGCGTCGGCCACGAAAATGCACATTTCCATCTTCGTCATGCCAACCCGCCCCACCGTGTGGCTGCGGATGGAATTCAATACTTCTTCATCCTGAATGTGAAATTCTTTTTTCGCCAGATAGGCGCCGACCGGAGCGTGGAGCAGCGCGCCGGAGGACAGCACCGCTTCGCTGTCTGTCAGTTGGTTTTCCCGGGCGACGCGGACCATGTCCTTTAAGTTCATGCCCTTGGCGCAGTCGTGCAGCAGCGCGGCCAGGGCGCAGCGCTGAATGGGCAGGCCGTGAAGGCTTGCCAGCCGAACCGCTTCTTTTCTTACGCCCAGGGTATGCTGGAAGCGCTTGGGACTCATCATGGTTTTGAGGCGCGGGATAAAATCCTGCTGGTATAAACCGCGCTGCGCCATATAGCATAAAACTTTTTTGTTCAGCCCCGGCGCGTCCTGATACTGGGCGGTCTGGCTTCGGATCATGGTAGCGGAATAGGGAGTGGAAAATTCGGGCAGCAGGTCGATCTTCGCCCCGGCTTGCCGGGCTTTGTCCAGCGCTTCATCGGTATTCACCCCGCTGCGGGGGAAAACGAGAAAGTCGCAGTGGGAAAACAGCTTTTCTATTTCTTTCCAGTATGGCAGGCTGGGCAGCTTATCCGCGCCTAAAATCAGGGTAAAGGATGTATTTGGAAATTCTTTTCTGAGGGGCGTCAGGGTGTCGGCGGTATAAGCGATTTCGGGCTTCATGCCCGCCTTGGAAAGGAAGAATCGGGTATAGCCCTCGATCGCCAGAGCGCACATATTCATGCGGTCGTCCGCGGAGGCGTCCGCCTCCCGGTGCGCGGGATGCGCCATGGGCAGAAAAATGACCCCGTCCAGGCCGCCATGACGCAGCGCTTCCTTCGCCAGCGCGATGTGTCCTTCATGAATCGGATCAAATGTTCCGCCCAGCACGCCCATTTTCCGCAAATTCGATCATCTCCTGTCCATATTATACAACAAATTGGGCATTCTGAAAAGAGGGAGGATGATAAAATGCAGGATTATTTGCGTCAGTCCCGCCTGGGAAACGCGATGGACAGCCTAGGTTTTCACGTCATCGCGTTCATTTTGAGCAGTTTTTGGTTTATTTTGCTTTGGGGCGTCCGCTTTCCGTCACTGTTCGCAGGCGCGGCGTTATATGGAATGATCGTGATTTTACGAAAAAAAGTGCGTGACGATCACGTCACGCGCAAGGAAGCGCAGCTTCGCGCGGCCATCGGCGGTGAGCTGGCGCTGGAGCGGCTGCTGCTGACCACCCCGGAAAAGGCAAATTTTGAAATTGCGATGCTATTGTCTGTACGGGAAAACATAACGTTAATTCAGGCGGGAGAGAAAGGCGTGCTTTGCGTCCGAAAAGGGAAAAAATGGCTGGTATCCTTTTTGCAGTCGCCCCAAGACAGCAGCGTCAGCCCAGCGGATGTGCTGACCCTGCAGCGGGAAATCCGTCTGCTGAATGCAGAGAGAGGGCTGCTGTGTGTCTGCGGGAAAGTCACCCCCGAAGCAGCGCGGCAAGCGGAACGCGAACCGCCCGTTTCCTTTCTGGAACGCAGTCAATTGATTGCCATGCTGGGCAGCGCCAACCCCGCCACGGACAGTCAATTGGTGTCTCTGGGCAGGCGCAGAAAAAAAGCCGCGCCAAAGCATTGGCTGCGGCTGATCCTGCATCCCGCTCGTGCGAAGCGTTTCGCCTGTTATGGCACGCTGCTGCTGGGGATGTACCTAATGACGCATTTGTTTTATTACGCCGTTCCGGGCCTCGTGTGTGTGAGCCTCGCCACCGTCTGCCGGTGCTTAAGGCGGAAGGAAACGGTGTTTCAGGATGAGGATGAAAGGGCACTTTAATTCACAACGGGGCGAGGGCCTGTGCGGCCCTCGTGCACCTGCACCAGGAGATTTCATCTCCTGGACCTCAATAGCGGATATAGCT
>CADCJO010000015.1 GCA_902801765.1 uncultured Eubacteriales bacterium | reverse complement strand
ATGCGGACATTGCTCGTTTCGCCTGATTTCATCGCCGATGATATTCCCGCCACAGGCGGTCATCGGCGATTCATCCGCCGGGCCAGAAGCACAACGGCACCAAATTCATCTTCCGCGTTCCTTTCCGCTACAGTGGGAACCAATTTGATTCCCTCTGTCAAGCAGTATCCACTAGATGGGTCCAGGGGGCGAAGTCCCCTGGTGCGGGGGTACGGGGGCCGCACAGGCCCTCGCTCCGTTGTGAATTAAAGTGACCCATCAGCGATCACACAAACAGCTCCACCACCGTATTTTCCTTTCCCTTCTTGGACAGGCTTTCCACGCCCGCGTAGCGGAAGCGGCCGAAGCCGCGAACGGAGATCACGTCGCCGGGCCTGGGGGGATGGCCGGGGCTTTCGCACAGGCGGCCAGACACAAAAATCTTCCCGGCGGGGAATAGCGCCTGGGCATCCCCGCGGCTCATCTTGAACACGTGCGCCACCAGCGCGTCCACCCGCTGGGACGCCACCTGCACCAGCACCCGCTTCGTTTCAAACAGCGCGCCATCCGGCAGCTCCGGGATGATTTCGCAGGACAGAGAGGTATGCCGCGCCTGCACGAAATGCTCCACGATGTACGGCGCAATGCGGTCTTCACAAAAAAGATAAGCGGCCTCCTTCCGCACCACAATGTCCCCCAGCAACTCCCGCTCCATCCCCAGCGCCATCAAAGAACCCAAATAATCCCGATGTGTCAAAGGCTCGGCAAACTTTGCGCTCAGCGGCGCGATGCGCAGGATGGCAATGGGAAACGCCTGGTCATAACCGCACAGCTCCTCGCTTCCAAAGCGCAGCATCTGCCGCTCGCAGCCCTCCGCTCCGCCGAACAGCTTCCAGGGAACAGGCGGCAGCGACGGCAGCAGCGACATGAAATCCGACCGTCCGGCCAGATCCAGAAAATGCGTAAAGCAATAAATCCCCTGGTGATAACTGCGGTTCGCCAGTTCGGTGAACCGCTTTTTCAGCGTTTCGTCCATGCCGCGCCTCCTGCTGCCGGTATCTTGCAATCCGGATGCTTTCCTGCTACAATAATACCAGGGAAGCAGGAGGAAAGCAACATGGAAATGTGGGATTTATACGATGAAAACCGGACACTGACCGGGGAAACGCTTGAACGCGGCAAGCCGGGGCCGGAAGGACGGTACCACTTGATCGTGGACGCGCTGTTTCTGAACAGCAAAGGGGAAACGCTGCTGCAGCGCCGGGCCAAGGACAAAGACGTGATGCCGGATATCTGGTCGGTGGTCGGCGGGTCCGCGCTGTCGGGCGAGGACAGCGCCGCCGCCATCGCTCGGGAGGTTCAGGAAGAAATGGGGTTTGCGCCTGACTTTTCACAGGGACGCATCCTGATGTCCGAGCGGCGGGAAAGAAAGCCCTGCGGCTTCTTCCGCGACGTGTGGCTGTTCCGTCAGAACACGCCGATCGAGGCCATGCGCTGGCAGCCGGAGGAAGTGCAGGACGGCATGTGGATTCTGCCGGAAAACATCGCCGCCGACCCTGAACTGTGGAAGCAGCTGAACGAGCTGTATTTCTGGCAAGAAGCCTACCCCTATCTGCTGCTGGAAAGTATGCGCATCCGCATCCCTCAGGGATACTACCGTCACTATAAGGGCAACCGCTATGAGGTGCTGGGCCTGGGCCTGCATTCCGAAACGCTGGAGCCCATGGTGATTTACCGTGCGCTGTACGGTCACGGAGAAATCTGGACGCGCCCGGCCGCTATGTGGAATGAAACGGTCACGCTGTCGGACGGAACCGGCGTGCGGCGTTTTCAAAAAGAAGATACAGACGGGAGGAACGACGCATGATTACCGTGAACCTGTACTACAAAGGCGCGAACGGCAGCGCTCAGGCCTTTGCCCGGGAAATGGAGGAATCCGGCATCGCAGCCGCCATCCGCGCAGAGGAAGGGAACCTGCGCTATCAGTATTTCCAGCCTCTGGATGACCCGGAAACCGTGCTGCTCATCGATTCCTGGCGGGACCAGGCTGCCATCGATGCCCACCACGCCAGCCCTATGATGGGCCGACTGGCTGCCCTCCGGGAAAAATACGACCTGCACATGACCGCCGAACGCTTCGTCAGCGACGAGCTCGGTACGGACGAAGCATTCATCCGAAAATAAAAAGGATCTGTTTTTCATAGCATGGACACACTGAACCGGCAGGCATCCTTTCATGGCATTCCTGCCGAAGAGGCGTTCCGTGTTGCCAGAAGTGACTATGCAAAAACCCATGCCGCACGGCATGGGTTTTTTGTTTTCAGCGGAGATTATTTCACGATCTCATGGTATTCCCGGTCAATGGTCTGGAGCCAGTCGATGATGGACAAATGCTGGGGGCAGGCCGCTTCGCACGCGCCGCACTGGACGCACTGAGAAGCATCGAAGCCGCGCTCGATCTGGCCACGGTAGTTGTTGATGAAGCGGCCCTGCTGCTCGAACATCTTGCTCTGGTTGTAGCCGTGGAAAATGTCGGGGATATGCACATTCTGGGGACAGGGCTGGCAGTACTGGCAGCCGGTGCACTTGACGGGCATCCGGGACAGATACGCCTTTTTCAGCTCCTTGGCGAAGGCGCGGTCCTCCTCCGTCATGCCACCTACGGTCAGCTTGTCGAAGATGCGCAGGTTGTCGTCCAGCTGCTCCGGGGTGCTCATGCCGCTCAGGATGGTGGCCACCTCGGGATAATCCGCGATGTAGGCGAACGCCCATTCCACCGCGCTGCGCTTGTGGGGATTGGCTTCCATCAGATCCTTCACGTTCTGGGGCGGATTCGCCAGCGCGCCGCCGCGCAGCGGCTCCATGATCACCAGAGGCACGCCGCACTTGCCCGCTTCCCGCAGGCCCTTCACGCCCGCCTGCTCCTCGTCGTCCAGGTAGTTGAACTGAATCTGGGCCATGCCCCAATCGTCGTAGTCGTGCAGGATGCGCAGGAAGGTGTCGCAGTCGTCATGGAAGGAGAAGCCGGGGTGCTTCACGCGCCCGTCCTTCACGGCCTGCTTGAAAAAGTCCTTGTAGTGGAAGGCCTGCATCTTGTCCATGCGGCTCTTGTCCATGGCGTGGAGCAGATAAAAGTCCACATAGGGCACATCCAGCTTTTTCAGCTGCTCGTCCAGCAGGCGGTTCATGTCCTTTTCTTCGTTCACCGCCCAAACTGGCAGCTTGGTAGTCAGGGTCACCTTATCCCGGTAGCCTTCCTTGAGTGCCAGGCCCACCACGATTTCGCTTTCGCCGCCGTGATAAGGATACGCGGTGTCCACATAGGTGATGCCTTCATCGATGCCGTGGCGGATCATGCCGATCGCCTTTTCCCGGTCGATCACGTCCCGGTCGCCGTCCTTCACGGTGGGCAGGCGCATACAGCCAAAGCCCAGGCGGGACACGTCAAAGCCATGCTTGCCAAAAGGTACATACTGCATATCGTTTTTTCCTCCCATCTTTGATCCGTCGTAAATGATTCTTTGCTTGTGTTCAATCGTATTATATCAGTTTCAAAGAAATTTGTCCACAGCGATTTGGTACATAATGGAAATCTCAATCTTCGGAAATCTCATCCAACGTCATGGCGAAGCCGGGCACGCATTCCATCATGAAGTCCTGCACCTCGTCCAGGTCGATCTGGTCCAGGGTTTTTTTCACGCTCTTGCGGGCGGATTCAAACTCCTGATTGCCGCTCTTGCGTTCCTCCAGGCATTTGATATAGGCGCAGATGCGGTCGGCGGCCTTGACGATCTTCCAAGCCTCGGTGCTTTCGTCGTGAGCGATGAGGGGCGTGTAATACTCCCGCAGGTCGGCGGGCAGCATGGAAATCAGCTTTTGGGCGGCGATGTCTTCCAGCTTGTTGTATTCCGTTTTGATGGCGGGATTGTGGTGCTTGATGGGGGTGGGCAGGTCGCCGGTGATGACCTCGCTGGCATCGTGGTACATGGCCAGGGCCATGATGTATTCGGCGTCATAGCCCCGGTTGTAGCGCACATTGCCCATCACGGCGATGGCATGGGCGATCATGGCGGTCTGGAGGGCGTGCTCCATGTCGTTTTCCGGCATGGTGTTGCGCATCAGGCCCCAGCGCTGGATGAATTTCATGCGGTTGATGTAAGCAAAAAAATGATGTTCCATGGCGGTATCTCCTTGACAGATGATTCAAACGTGATATAATATGAGCCGTGCATCCGCTGGGGGCGCCGTTCGAAAGACGGCTGAGACAGAACCCTTGGAACCTGTGTAGATCATCCTACCGTAGGGAAGCGGCGCGCGGCCTGAAAAGGTCTGCGTTTCATCCGTTTCCCACATGCGATATGGCATGTGGGTTTTTCATTTGCAGAGGGTGCAACAAAAGATTGGAGGCTGATTGTATGGTAACTCTTTGGGCGTCCGCCCTGGCTGAGGAAGCGGCCACGGTGACGGAAGAAGTAACGGAAGTTGTAGAAGAAACAGCGGCGAAGGCCGACCCCAACTGGGCTCAGGAAGCGGTGGAAAAATTCACTGAAACCCCCGGCACCGTGTGGATCGCCTTGGGCGTGCTGGTCGTGATCGGGATCATCCTGCTGGCGATTGCCAAGACCTCAAAAAAATGGACGGCCAAAACCGTCGCGTTCGGCGCGCTGGCGATTGCCCTGTCCTTTGTGCTTTCCTGCATCCGGCTGTACCGTATGCCTCAGGGCGGCAGCGTGACCCCCGGTTCCATGCTGCCCCTGATGCTGTTCTCCGCGGCGTTTGGCGTTGGCCCCGGCTTGCTGGCGGGCCTGGCCTACGGCGTGCTGCAATATTTGCAGGGCGGCTGGTTTGCTAACGTGTGGCAGTTCTCACTGGACTATCTGCTGGCCTTCGCCGCGCTGGGTCTGGCGGGTCTTGCCAAGCACCTGCCCGAAAAATGGGGCCTGTACTGCGCCATGGTGATCGCCGCCCTGTGCCGCGCCCTGTCCGCTACCCTGGCCGGCATCATGTTCTGGGATACCGCGCCCTGGGCCAGCCTGGTCTATAACGGCACATATCTGATTCCCGACACCCTGATCTGCATCATCCTGGCCGTGTTGATCGCCAAGCCGGTGATGAAGGTGCTGAAAGCGAAGTAAGGGTTTAGGCATTAGGCAGTAGGCATTAGGCAATAGATGAAGTATGGAACCCATACAGCTTCTATCGTCTGATGCCTTTTTTATTGCCTACTGCCTACTGCCTATTGCCTATTGCCTCCTATCCCCTCTCCGCCGCGATTTCCGGGCTTTCCTCCAGCACGCGGTACATTTCCGCGGCGTTTTCCTTGCGCACGATCTCTTTCACATCGGTGATTTCATAGCGGCCCACGCGGTTGCCGAAGCGGATTTCCATGATGTCCCCTTCCTTGACCTCCGCCCCGGCCTTGGAGACTTTGCCGTTGATGGTCACGCGGCCGCCGTCGCAGGCTTCCTTCGCCACGGTGCGGCGCTTGATGATGCGGGAAACCTTCAGGTATTTATCTAATCGCATGGTGTGAATCTCCTTAGTGTCTTTTACGCCATGGCGTTGCTTCATTCCGGTCAACGTAGCGCTGCTACGCCTCCCTCCATTCAGCTTAGCCACGGCGTAAAATCCATCCCAAATCCGATACATTTTTAGCTTGAGTTTCGTATTAGTTTTAAGTTCCAAGCTTATCGTGTTCCCTTCTCTTGGCTATATCATTTCAGCTTAGAACTTGGAACTTAGAACTGAAATAACGAAAGCCGTGCCCGAAGGCACGGCTGAAAGGAAAACCGACTTAGTTGAGGCTGTCCTTCAGGGCTTTGCCGACCTTGAAAGCAGCGGTCTTGCTGGCCGCGATTTCGATCGCTTCGCCGGTGCGGGGATTGCGGGCGCTGCGGGCGGGGCGTTCCTTGGCTTCAAAGGTGCCAAAGCCGACCAGCTGCACTTTGTCGCCAGCCTTCAGGGTTTCGGTAACCACGTCCACAAAAGCGGACAGGGCCTTTTCAGCGTCCTTCTTGGACAGTTCAGCCTTCTGAGCCAGAGCGGCAACCAATTCAGACTTGTTCATGAGTAAAACCTCCACTCAACTTAAAATGTGCTGAACACCCGATAATGCCTTATGTTTGCGGGTGCTTTTTGCTACTCTCCCAGTATACATCCATTTCTGATAATGTCAAGTCCTGAAAGCGTTTTCCATCGCGTAAAATCTCATTTTCCATGGAAGAAAACCGGGAAATGAACTTTTCGGTCGCTTTTTGGAGGGAGCTTTCCGGGTCCACCCCGGCAAGGCGAGCCAAATTCACGCAGGCAAAGAACAAATCTCCCAGCTCCATTTCCAGGTTCCCGCCGTTTTTGTCCAGTTCCGAAAGCACTTCCTCCGCTTCCTCATGCACCTTTTTCAGTGCGTCCCGGGGGTCATTCCAGTCAAAGCCCACGTCCCGGGCTTTCTTCTGCACCTTCGCGGCGCGCATCAGCGGGGGCAGGCCGGGGGAAACGCCTTTCAGCACATCGGTCTGGGTTTTGTAGCCCCGTTCTTCCTTCTTGATCTTTTCCCAGTTGGCCAGCACATCGTCGGCGGTTTCACAGTGGTCGGAGCCGAAAATGTGGCGATGCCGGTCGATCATCTTGCGGCAGATGTGGCTCGTAATATCGGCAAGCTCAAAGGTGCCGTACTGCCTGCCGATGTTCGCTTGGAACACCACCTGCAAGAGCACGTCCCCCAGCTCGTCCGCCACATGATCCCAGTCCTCCTCGGAAACAGCGGCGGCGGTTTCGTAGGCTTCCTCCACCAGGTATTTTTTCAGGGATTCATGGGTCTGCTCCTTGTCCCAGGGACAGCCGTCCTCGCCCCGCAGAATATCCATCACCCGCACCAGATCATAGAAATCAAAGCGCTTGCGTTCCGTTAATCCAACGGATGGCAACAACACGGCGCAGGTGTGGTCATACTTGGACTGACGGTCGATGTCGGAAAGCGGCATTTTCTTATATGTTCTCACCGCGTTGTCGCTGGGCGGAAAGAACAGGACGGGCTGATCGGGATCATACCAGGAAAGCAGCTGCAGCTTGCATTCTCCCGCCAGCATCCGGGAATCGACTTCCAGAATGAGCAGCGGATTTTGGGTGGAAGTGGTTTCCAGGCTGCTGGCCGTCTGGATCTCGATTTTGCTTTGCGCAGGCGCGGCGGCCAGGAACGGCGCGGACAGTGGCACGCCCGGCACCAACACCGTATCCGGCGCTTTTGCCCGCAGCGCGGCCACGGTTTCGTCCGCCGCCGCGTCGAACACCGCATAGCAAAGCGGCTTTTCTTCGGCTTTTTCCAGCAGGGATTGCACCGCCCGCTCGATCAGCTCGTCAAAGTCCTCGCATTCCTCATGGAGGAAATCCAGTGTTTCAAATTGTATTCCGATTTCCCGCAGGTAATCCGCTGCGTCGCAGCGGAGAGACGTTCTCAGAATCACCTGCTCCGCCTTTTTCAGCGCGTCGAGGACGCCCAGCGTCAGGTATTCCCGGGGGCCGGGACCCAGCGATACGACCGTGATTTGACTTTTGTGCGTCATTTGATGAACCTCCTGATCTTCGCGGGCAGATCCTCTTTGTCCACCGCCTTCGTTTTCAGCGCCAGGAAGCCGTACACCGCCACGCCCACGATCAGGCACAGGATGATTCCTGCCGTGAGCCTGAACCCGTTCAAATGGCCGGGATAGCCAAAGCCAAACGTCCAAATGGCGTACACCGCGCCGCCCATCACTGCCGCGCAGCCAAAGGGCTTGACCACCACATCCAGCACATTGAAGCGATACCCGGTGTATTTGGATACATAGTACAGATTGGGGATCATGCTGGCGGTATAGCACAGCAGCGACGCCCAAGGCGCGCCGTGAATATCCACGCCGGGAATCCGGACCAGCGTATAGTTCAGCGCAATTTTCAGCGCCACGCCCAGGACGAGCGTGTACATGGGGATGCGCTGCTTGCCCGCGCCCTGCAAAATGCCGCTGGTGGCCTGCACCATCGTAAAGAGAACGATGGTGAGACTGGAAATGCGCAGCAGCTCCGCCGCTACGTCCAATTGCGCCGCGGTGTAGCTGCCCCGGTAGCACAGGTACAGGATGGGCTGGGCCAGCAAACTCATGCCGATGGAGCAGGGAAAGCCGATCACCGCCGCCATCCGCAGGCCCACGCCCGCTTCCTTGGCGACGTATTCCTTTTCGCCCCGGGCCAGGCCCGCGGCAATGTCCGGCACCAGGTTGGTGCTCATGGCCATGGCAATGGCGGTGGGCACGTTGATCAGCGTCAGCACCGGCCCGGCGTAGGAGCCATAGCGCACCAGGGCGTCCTCCGCCGTCATGCCCGCCCTTTCCATCAATTGCGTCAGCATGATGCTGTCGATGAACCCGGCCAGGGGCACAATGCAGGCTCCCAGCGTGATGGGGATGGAAACCCGGATCAGACGCTGCGCGATGATGCTGCTGGCAATCGGCGATTCCCCGTCCCGCTGGGGAACAAAATCCAGCGCCTGATCAGCCTTTTTATGCTGGAGCAGCATATAGAGCAGCGCCGCGCCTTCGGCGATGGTGCCGCCCAGCAACGCGCCCGCCGCGCCCAGCGCCATGCCGCCCCGCTGCATGCCCCAATAGGCAAAGGGCAGGGCGATGAATACACGGCCGATCTGCTCGATCAATTGGCTGACCGCAGTAGGCACCATGTTCCTCTGGCCCTGCAAAAAGCCGCGGTATGCGCTCATCACGCACACGAAGAACAGGCTGGGGGCAATCGCCAAATAGCCTGCTTTGCTTTCCTGGGTGCCCTGCCAGGCCGCCAGCTGGCCGGAGAACAGCAGCATCAGCAGCGTGGTCAGCAGGCCAAGCACCAGCAGCATCCGCATGGCCATGGTAAAAATACGCCGGGCGTTGCGCGGGTCTTCCCGGGTGACGTAATGGGCCACCATGCGCGAAATCGCCACCGGCAGCCCGGCCGAGGAAATGGTGAGCAGCAGGTTATAGGCGGGGTACACCTTGTGGTACACGCCCATGCCCTCCGGCCCGATCAGATGGGCCAGCGGAATGCGGTACAGCACGCCCACCACCTTGCAGATGATGCCCGCGATGCCCAGGATGGACACCCCGCCCACTAACGTTTTTTGCTTTGCTGTCATAGAAGCTCCTTGAGAATACGATTTATTATATGGCTTTCTCGGAGGGGACGAACCGTCGATTCCTGCCTGTGGCAGAAATCGAATCGACGGTAAACTCCTTATCGTCCTCTTTCTATGGCGTCAATCCGCTGGCTGAGGGTGGGATGGGAATACTCCAGCTTCACCAGCAGGGGATGAGGAGAAAGGTCGGAAAAGTTTTCCTTCGCCAGCTTTTTCAGCCCGCTGATCAGCGCGTCCCCGTAGCCCTCCTTCACCGCCTGGGCATCGGCCCGGTATTCCGCCCGGCGGGAATGCCAGCTTGCCAGCAGCCCGAACAGCGGCGCGATCAGGGCGAATTCCACGCCCATGATGAGGAAAATGGCAAAGCCGTAGTTCACGGTATCAAAACCGAAGGACCGGAAGATTTCGGGCGACCGCAGGGTCAGCCAGGCCAGCACGCCCAGAATCAGCATCTGCACAAAGGAAAGCACCTGGTTTTTCAGCGTATCCTTATGCAGCCCGTGGCCCATTTCATGGGCAAACACGGCGCAGATTTCGTCTGGCGTCATGGACTGCACCAGCGTGTCATACAGCACGATGGTTTTCATCTTGCCAAAGCCGGTGAAGTAGGCATTGGATTTGGTGGAGCGTCTGGAGGCGTCCATCACCTGAATGGCCCGCACCTTGTAGCCGTTCTTTTCCAGCAGCGCGGTGATGCGGTCCTTCAGCTCGCCGTCCTCCAGGGGCGTGAACTTGTTAAAAATGCGGCTGAAAAAGGGATACAGGAAAGAAATGCCCAAGCCCAGCAGAGTCATCACGACGGCAAAAGCCAGGATCAGCCCGTCGCCCAGCCACTGATGCAGCCACAGCAGCAGCGAACCCACAATCAGCATAACCACCAGGGAAATGATACATTCCTTGAGCTGATCGATCCAGAAGGTTTTTTTCGTGGAGCGGTTGAAGCCGTACTTTTCCTCGATGCCCATGGTGTTGTAATAGGAAAAGGGAATCGTGCACAGGGACACGATCTGGCTCAGCAGCAGCACGGAAAACATCTGCATCCACAGCCCATCCGGGAACAGCCGGGCGAAGGCCGGGTACACGTTGAATGCCACCAGCAGCACGTCCGCCAGGAAGGACACCGTGCTTTCCGCGATGGACAAGCGGCTCTTTTCCCCGTTGTACGCCTTCCACTTTTGGTAGGTTTCCCCGTCGTACACGTCGGCTACGTTCGCTGGGAGGGGGTTCTTCGCGCTGCGCGCTTTCAGCAGATTCAGAAACAGATTCCACAGATACACCGCAAACAAAATGACCAGGGCAAGCGCTTTGAAATTCATATGTCCTTTCCTCTATGAGTTTATGAATACAATGATGTATTGGGCGCTTTAAATTACCAGGGATTAGGGAAAAGGAATTAGGGATCAGGAAGCTCCGACTGTCATCCCGACCGAAGTGGAGTGATAACGGAGTGGAGGGACCTGAGAGAAGCATAAACAGTCCAAGCAGCATAATATCCAGCTCTCAGGTCCCTCGACTGCGCCTCACCTCTGGTTCGGCTTCGCTCGGGATGACAATGTTGGTTGATTGATAAAAAGCCTTTTGCCGATTTCAAACGCAAAGTATGTTTTCTCTACCCTGCTCTCTGTACTCTCGTTCTCCTATTCCCTCATAGCATATAGCGTGGTATCCTCCACCACAGCCCAAATCCTCATTGTAACCAAATGTGCCTTCCCCAAACGGGGAAGGCTATTATGCTGCTGCGGATCAAATATCGTCGTTGTTTTCGGGCTCAGAAGCAGGCGTTTCGTCCTGGGCCTCCTCCGCATCTTCCACGGGCAGGTTCACGGGCGTTTCTTCTTCCTCCGGTTCCTCTTCCTTTTCGGCGCGGGCGACGGCCACGATGCGGCTGCCCTCGTTGACGCGCATCAGGCGCACGCCCTGGGTGGCGCGGCCGCAGACGCGGATATCCTCCACAGGGGTGCGGATGACGGTGCCGTCGTCGGTGATGAGCAGGATATCTTCATCCGGGTGCACCATCAGCTGCGCTACAAGCCAGCCGGTCTTTTCGGTCAGGTTCATGGCGATGATGCCCTTGCCGCCGCGGTTGGTTTCGCGGTACTGATCAGGCTCGGTGCGCTTGCCGTAGCCGTTCTCGGTGATGGACAGCACATGACAGTCGTCCTCGATCACACACAGGTCGGTGACCTCGTCGCCCGCCTCAAGGTTCATGCTCTTGACGCCGTGGCTTACGCGGCCCATGGAGCGCACGTGGCGCTCCGCGAAGCGAATCGCCTTGCCCTTTTTGGTGCCCAGCAGCAGTTCTTCTCCGTCATGGCACATTTCGACGCCGATCAGCTCGTCGCCCTCGTTGAGCACGATGGAGATGAGGCCCGCCTTGCGCAGGTTCTGGAATTCAGAAAGCGCGGTCTTTTTGATCAGGCCCTCCCGGGTCGCCATGATCAGATACCGCCCCTCCGCCATTTCGGGCATGGGGATCATGTTCGTCACCTTTTCCCCGCCGGAGAGCTGCAGCAGGTTCACGATGGCGGTGCCCCGGGCCGTGCGGCTGGCTTCGGGAATCTGATAGCAGGTCAGGGTGTAGACCCGGCCCTTGTTGGTAAAGAACAGGATGGGCTCATGGGAATTGACGATGCGGATATTTTCGGCATAGTCGTCTTCCCTCGTGGTCATGGCGCTCACGCCCTTGCCGCCGCGGCCCTGGGCCCGGTAGGTGGATTTGCTTAAGCGCTTCACATAACCGAAGTGGGTGAGCGTGACCACCATATCGTCCACGGCGATCAGGTCGGCAATGTCGATTTCCCCTTCGATGGCGGAGATTTCCGTGCGGCGGGGATCGGCGAATTTGTTTTTGATTTCCAGCAGCTCGTCCTTCACCACGCCCAGCAGCTTCTGCTTGTCGGCCAGCAGGGACTGCAGATATTCGATGGTCTTTTCCAGTTCCTTGTATTCCTCCAGCAGCTTGTCCCGTTCCAAACCGGTCAGACGGGCCAGGCGCATGTCCAGGATGGCCTGGGCCTGCTTGTCGGAGAAATCGAAGGTGTCCATCAAGGTCTGCTTGGCTGTGGGCGTGTCGGGGCTGCTGCGGATGATGCGCACGATCTCGTCGATGTGGTCGAGCGCTTTGAGCAGACCCTCCAAAATGTGGGCGCGGGCCAGGCTCTTGTCCAGGTCGTACTTGGTGCGGCGGGTCACCACGTCCTCCTGGTGGAGGATATAGTAATACAGCGCATCCCGCAGGGACAGCACCTTGGGCTCCCCGTTCACCAGGGCCAGCATGATGACCCCGAAGGTGTCCTGCAATTGGGTATGCTTGTACAGATAGTTCAGCACCACCTGGGCTTGCACGTCGCGCTTGAGCTCGATCACGATGCGCATGCCGTTGCGGTCGGATTCGTCGCGGATATCGCTGATGCCGTCCAAGCGCTTTTCGTGCACCAGCTCGGCGATCTTTTCCACCAGCCGGGCCTTGTTGACAGCGTAAGGAATTTCCGTCACGATGATGCGGTCGCGCCCAGAGGACATGGATTCGATCTCGGTTTTCGCCCGGGTGATGATACGGCCGCGTCCCGTGTGGTAGGCTTCCCGGATGCCGCTGCGGCCCAGGATGATGCCGCCGGTGGGGAAGTCCGGGCCCTTGATGTGCTCCATGAGGTCGTCCAACGTGGCTTCTGGATTGTCGATCAGGCACACGCAGCCGTCGATCACCTCGCCCAGGTTATGGGGCGGGATGTTCGTCGCCATGCCCACGGCGATACCGCTGGTGCCGTTGACCAGCAGGTTGGGGAACCGGGCGGGCAGCACGGCGGGCTGCATGAGGGTTTCGTCGAAGTTGGGGTAGAAATCCACCGTGTCCTTGTCGATGTCCTGGAGCATGGCGGTACAGATTTTGCTCATGCGGGCTTCCGTGTAACGCATGGCGGCCGCGCCGTCGCCGTCGATGGAGCCGAAGTTGCCCTGGCCGTCCACCAGCATGTAGCGCAGGTTGAAGTCCTGAGCCAGACGCACCATGGCGTCGTACACGCTGCTGTCCCCGTGGGGATGGAACTTGCCCAGCACGTCGCCCACCAGGCGGGCGCTCTTGCGGTAGGGCTTGTCCGGGGTCATGCCCAGCTCGTTCATGTCGTACAGGATGCGCCGGTGCACGGGCTTTAAGCCGTCCCGCACGTCGGGCAGCGCCCGGTCCACGATAACGCTCATGGCATAGCTGATGAAGCTCTGCCGCATCTCGTGTTCCAGGTCGGTGGGAATCAGTCTGTCTTGAATGTCGCTCATGGAAGGTACTTCCTTTCAGGCGTGAATTGTTTTATTCGGTGGGCAGGTTCAGTTCATCCGCCGCGCGGGAAAGAATGAACTGGGCGTTGGCGATCACGGTTCCGTTCGCTGTGGGATAGAAAGTAACCAGGTATGCGTACAGCCCGCCGTACTGCATCACGACGAAGCAGGGCATGCCCATCCCTTCGGGCAGCATGTAAGCGTCGGAAAAAGACAGCAGGGAGGACAGCGCCAGGGTGGAAACGCCGTTTTGACTTGCCAGGGTCGCGCCGACGCCGTTGTACAGCTTTTGCCAGGTGATCGCTTTCAGCGCGGGGGAAACGTCCGCCGAAAACAGCATGATCCAGGGATCGTTCCCCTGATACATGGCGAACGCGTCCTCGGCGCGGACGATGGTCACATCCAGAGGCTGGGTGAAGTCCTGCATCTGCACCAGGGCCAATTCCTCTTTCAGGTCATCGGGAATTTGCAGCCGGGAAAGATAGCTTTCGCTGTGCAGCCCTTCGTTGAACAGCCCAGCCAGTTCCATGCTCCGCTCGAGCAGGGAGGTATAAAGCGGGTCGTCCTCCGACAGCCTGACCGGCGGGGTGTCCGCCAGGGCGGAGGGGACAATCAGAAGAAAACAAACAAAGAAACACAGAAGCTTTTTCAAAAGATACTCCTCCTATACGGCTTTCTTGGAAGGGAGTCTGGGGGAAACCATTCTTTGGCCTCCAAAGAATGGTTTCCCCCAGTTCCGTCCCTTAGAAATCCAGCACGGCCAGTTCGCTGTTCTGCTCGATAAACTCCCGGCGAGGCTCCACCTTATCCCCCATGAGCAGGGAAATGATCTCGTCGGCGGCCATGGCGTCCTCCATGGTGACGCGCATCATGGTGCGGGTCTCGGGGTTCATGGTGGTCAGCCAGAGCTGTTCGGAACTCATTTCGCCCAAGCCTTTGTAGCGCTGAATCTCGGCCTTGGTGTCGCGGCCCAGCTGATCCAGCAGCTGCTGCAGCTCCTTGTCGTCGTACACATAATGCTCCTGCTTGCCCTTGGTCACCTTATACAGCGGAGGCATGGCGATGTACACAAAGCCGTTTTCGATGAGGGGCCGCATGTAGCGGTAGAAGAAGGTGAGCATCAGAATGCGGATGTGGGCGCCGTCCACGTCGGCATCGGTCATGCAGACGATGCGGTGATAGCGCAGCTTGTCCATGTTGAACTCGTTGCCCACGCCGCAGCCGAAGGCGGTGATCATGTTCTTGATTTCGGCATTGACCAGAATCTTGTCCAGCCGCGCCTTTTCCACGTTCAGGATCTTGCCGCGCAGGGGCAGAATGGCCTGGTAATGCCGGTCGCGGCCCGTCTTGGCGCTGCCGCCGGCGGAGTCACCCTCCACGATGAAGATTTCGCACTTGGCCGGGTCGCGCTCCGTGCAGTCGGCCAGCTTGCCGGGCAGGGAAGCGGATTCCAGTACGGTCTTGCGGCGGGTCAGGTCGCGGGCTTTCCGGGCTGCTTCGCGGGCGCGGGCCGCGCCGAGGCAGCGCTCCAGGATGATCTTTGCTTCGGTGGGATGCTCCTCCAGGAAGGTGTTCAGCCCTTCGCTCACCAGGCTGTCCACGATGGGGCGCACTTCGCTGTTGCCCAGCTTGGATTTGGTCTGGCCCTCGAACTGGGGCTCGTGCATCTTGACGGAGATGACCGCCGCCAGGGATTCGCGGGTATCCTCGCCTTTCAGGTTGGCGTCGGCATCCTTGAGGATCTTATACCGCCGCCCGTAATCGTTAATGGCGCGGGTCAGGGCGGTCTGGAAGCCCATCAGGTGGGTACCGCCCTCGGGGGTGTGGATGTTGTTGGCGAAGGTATATATGTTTTCGGTGTAGCTGTCGTTGTACTGCATGGCCACTTCCACCGACACGCCGTTTTTTAGGCCTTCCACGTAAATGGGCTCGGGGAAGAGCACTTCCTTATTTTTGTTCAGGTACTTGACGAATTCCCGGATGCCGCCCTCGTAGTGGAAGGTGCGCTCCAGGGGCTCCTCGGGCCGCTCGTCCCTGAGGACGATCTTGATGCCCTTGTTCAGGAACGCCATTTCCCGGATGCGGGCTTTGAGCACGTCGAAGGAAAAATCAATGCCGGGGTCAAACACGCCCTCGGGATTTTCGGCGGAGCGGATGTCCGGCCAGAACTGAACGGTAGTGCCGGTTTCGGTGGTTTCGCCGATTACCCGCAGGTCGTATTCGATCTTGCCGATGTTATATTCCTGCTCGTAGATTTTGCCGTCCTGCCGCACTTCCACGCGCATGTGGCGAGACAGGGCGTTCACGACCGACGCGCCCACGCCGTGCAGACCGCCGGACACCTTGTAGCCCTCGCCGCCGAACTTGCCGCCCGCGTGCAGGATGGTCAGGCACACTTCCACGGCGGGGCGGCCCATCTTGGGATGGATGCCCACGGGGAAGCCGCGGCCGTTGTCCTTGACGGACACGGAGCCATCCTTTTCCAGGGTCACATGGATTTCGGTGCAGAAGCCCGCCAGCGCTTCGTCGATGGCGTTGTCCACAATTTCATAGACGCAGTGATGCAGGCCCCTCGCGTCGGTGGAGCCGATGTACATGCCGGGGCGCTTGCGCACGGCCTCCAGCCCCTCCAGCACCTGAATCTGCGTTTCGTCATAATGCGTGGAAGCGTGCAGCTCCTCACCATTTTCGTTTACGTTGTTTTCCATATCCTGAGCCATAATTCCCTCCCAAATCTCCTTACGGCTGGTTGCTCAAACAATAATATTTTACTGATTAAGTATACCACAAAATCGGGAAAAATGGAAGAGTTTCTTCTTATATAATGTCTTTCTGAAATGGATAAAAATGATTTTTTTTGACCGGTTATGCCATAAAATATAAGAAAATGAAAAAGCGGCGGATTTTTTCATCCGTCGCTATGTGGTACGAGTCGGTAAACAGCCGATTACGCGGCTTTGTACTTGGGCAGCTCGCTGGTGCAGTGGGGGCAGCGGGTGGCTTCCTTGGCGATTTCGGAGCAGCAGAAGGGGCACTTCCGGGGCTCTTCCTTGGGCGGTTCGGGCTTCTTGGTCAGGTTCTTGGCGGCGTTCATGGCTTTGATAATGGCGAACAGCACCAGCGCTGTGAGCAGGAATTCAATCACCACGCCCAGGAAGCTCATGATGCTGCCGGCAAAGCCGGGCTGATTGCCGTTGACCGCAGCAGCCGCAGTGATGTTTTCGATGATGGGATTGAGGAAAATGTCGATCACGGCGGTGACCACCTTGCCGAACGCGGCACCGATGATAACACCGACAGCCATGTCGATCACGTTTCCTCTGAGGGCAAACTCCTTGAACTCCTTGAGCAGCTTCTTAAACATGCATATCTCCTCCCTTTTGCGATTGATTTCTTGCTTTTATTATAGCACGCGCAGCGCAGCAAATCAAGCAAGGCGCCCGAAAAAACAGCAAAAAAGTCAGGGAAAATGCGCGGATTGATCTTTATTCCAGGAGGGTCTTTCTCAGCTCGTCCATCGTGCGGAACCGCCAGGGCGTATCGTAATCAGGATAGAAATTGTCAGGGTCAAACAGCGCGCAGGACATGTGCGCATTCTTCGCCGCGTCCAGGTCAATGTCCCGATCGCCGACCATCACGCAGTCAGAAAGATTCAGCCCGTGCTTGCAGACCAGATAGTTCAGCGCGTCCGGCGCGGGCTTGGAGGGAAACCCGTCCAAAGTGGTGATTTTGTCGGCGAAAAGGTCGGTAATGCCGTCATGCTCCAGCCAGCGGAACACGCTGCCGCTGCGGTGGGTGTAGAGATAGTTTTTCCCGCCGCGTTCCACCACTTCCCGCAGTGTTTCCAGCGCGCCGGGGAAAGGCCGGATGGACTCCGCGCCTTCCTGTTCGCTGTGGCGGTGGTAAATCTCCAGAAATTGGTCATAAGTGTATCCCAGCGGCTCCGCCCATTTCGCGCATACCGCGAACAGGCTGCGCTTTGCCACGGGAAACACTTCCTCCGCCGTCAGCTTCACCCCCATATCCCCCAGGGCATTCGCGGCCGCGCGGGTGATGCGGCCGTAAGTGTCGTACAGCGTGCCGTCAAAGTCCCAGAAGAAATGGCGGTATTTCACGATCAAACATCCTTTCGTGCAAGAAGCCTTTGTAGAAATCTGTCCGGCTTTGTGATAGAATAGAAAGCAAAGGAGGCGAAAGACATGAACCTCTCTATCGGCAGGCTGCCCCACGGCAACCGCAACCTGATTACCGACGTGCCGGGCGTGCGCGTGGGCCACGCGACAATAGACGAAGGAAACTGCCACACAGGGGTCACCGTGGTCCTGCCGCCCCGCGAAAACCCGTTTACGGATAAATTGACGGCGGCCTGCTGCGTGTTCAACGGCTTCGGGAAAACCCTGGGCCTGGTGCAGGTGGAGGAGCTGGGCCAGCTGGAAACGCCCATTGCCCTGACCAATACCCTGAACGTGGGCAAGGTCCACGACGCGCTGGTGAGCTATATGATCGGCCTCTGCCAGCGGGATGGAATCCATCTGACTTCCGTGAATCCCGTCGTCTGCGAATGCAACGACAGCCGCATCAGCGACATTGTTCAGCGGCCCATCGGGGAACAAGAGGTGTTCGCCGCGATCGCATCGGCGTCTGACGTTTTTGCCCAAGGCGCGGTCGGCGCGGGACGCGGCACCGTCTGCTACGGGATGAAGGGCGGCGTCGGCTCGTCCTCCCGACTGATGGAGATCGACGGAAAAATGTATACCCTGGGCGTGCTGGTGCAGAGCAATTACGGCGCGTCGGCGGACTTCCGCGCGGCCTGCCTGCCGGATGAACTGGCGGAATGCGATCAGGGCAGTATCATTCTCATCGCCGCCACCGACCTGCCGCTGTCCAGCCGCCAATTAAAGCGGGTTCTTCGCCGCGCCTCCGTGGGCATGGCGCGGTTGGGGTCGTACATCGGCCACGGCAGCGGGGAAATCGCCGTGGGCTTTACCACCGCCCAAATGGAAACCCATGGCAGTTTCCAGACACAGACCATCCTGCGGGAAGACCTGATGAACCTGCCTTTCCGCGCCATCGGGGAATGCGCCGAGGAAGCCATTCTGCAATCCCTCTGGCACGCTTCCCCGGATCACGCGCTGGATGGAACAGCCATTCCCTCCCTGCGGGAATTTCTGGCGGACAGAAGCCGGGAAAAGTAAGAGGGCAGAACTGCTCTGCCCTCTTTTTATTTGTTTTCCTTTTCCCAATAAGACATGACCTCACCCGGAGACATTTCCAGATGAATCCGGTTGATTTCCTCCAGGTCCGCCAGACGGCGCGGCGGCTGGCAGTAGGGGCAGGGCGTAAGAGAAGCAAACGTGCCCTCCTCCAATTGACCGTAGGTAAAGGATTCCATCTGCGGCCAATACTTTTCCTTGATGCCCCGGCAGTCGTGCTCGGTGTGGTAATTGCTGCCGCCGTTGGGATTGTAGTACAGCAGGGTGTCGTCCGACGGGATCTCGACCTGGCGGCCCTGGTAATCTTCCCAAACCACCAGCTTGGTGCCGTTTTTGATGTTGTCCCAGATCCACTTCATGTTGATGCCGTCCTGGTTTTTCAGCCGCTGCACCCGGATGCAGCCGTGGCTGGCGCGGGTGCCCAGCTTGGGCTCGTTATACTTATAATTCTTGGAGCCGTCGCCGTTTTTGGTATGTGGCACTTCATGCAGCAGATCGCCGCTGTTGAAGCGCAGGCCCATGGCGCAGATCAGGCTGTCGCTTTTGAAATCGCCCACCCGGGACACGATGATGAATTCGCCGGAGCGGGTTTCGTTGTAGGGCTGCTTGTCGTTATACAGGCCGGTGGAGACGGCCAGGGTGCTCATCAGATGGCCGTCATGGAAAAGATACAGCGTTTGAGTCAGCTTGTCGATCACGATGCCGTAATCCTGGTTGACCTTTTTTTCTTTCAGTTTGCTGGACTGCACATAACCGGTTACAAATTGGTTCCAGTTTTTTACCTTGCTGTCGTGGAAAGAGCTGGAATAGGTCTCCACCAACGCCCAGCCATCATTGTTTCTTTCCAGCACGTGCACCGCCTGGCTGGCCCCGGTGATGACGCCCAGCTGTTCGCTGTTCTTGTTGGGTTCGGCGTACAGAATCACCTGTTCCCTCTGGCCCGCGTCCACCACGGTGATTGGAGCCGTCAGCATGGCCCACACCGCTTCCTCGTCGTGAATGTCCATCGGCGTGCACCAGTAGCAGGCTTCATGCCCGGGCCGGTACGTGCTACGGTAAGCGGGGGTGATGACTTCCTCCGCCGACGTGGCGGAAACAAAAAAGATCAAAAACACAGTCAAAAGCGAAAACAGGATTTTCCGCATACATTCCTCCTTGGGTGCTATAAACACGGCCCTATCATACCATAACCGTCCACGGATTGCAAATCCCGTCCTCCGTTCTTTGAATAATTTTACAATTCGCTCCAGCGCTCAGCCTTCTGTTTCCAGGTTCAAATACCGGCATTCGTCGTCGGTGAGCTTCAGGGACAGGGCGGCGATATTCTCCGGAATCCGGGCGGGGGAGGACATGCTGACGATGGCGAAGGTATTCATCGGCTGGCTGTACACCCACGCCATGGCAATCTGCGCCACAGTGCAATTCTTCCGTTCCGCCAATTCCTCGCACCGGGCCAGGCGCTGATAGTTGTCCTCGCAGCCGTAGCCCTTCATGGCAAACACGTCCAGCACCTTGGCGGCATGTTTTGCGTCGCTGCTTTTCAGCTTACCGGACAGCAGTCCCCGTCCCAGGCTGGAATAAGCGAATACCGGCGTCTGCGTCTCCGTATACCAGCGCCGCGCGGCGGCGTTTTCTTCCCCGGTCAGGGAAACGCAGCCCCCGCCGTAAGGATCGGCCTGCTGGCGGGCCAGGCTGAAATGCGGGCTGGAAACAGAGAAGGGCACAAGGCCGTGCTTCTCCGCATATTCCTGCGCCTGGCGGAACCGCTCGTACGTCCAGTTGGACGCGCCGAAGGCGTCGATCTTGCCCTCGGATTTCAGCGCGTTCATAATTTCGATCATGGCCCCCGGCTCCACCGACGGATGGTCGCGGTGGAACAGATAAATGTCGATCCTGTCCGTGCCCAGCTCCCGCAGGGAGGTTTCCAAATCCTTGCGAATATCCTTTTCCGTCAGCCGCATGGGATGCAAAAGAGATGGATGGGCACACTTGGAAATAATCACGACTTCGTCCCGATGCCAGCCCAGCCATTGCCCGATCACATGCTCGGACTGGGCGTATACCCGGGCCGTATCCAGCGTGTTGATGCCCGCGGCCAGCGCCGCGTCCAGCACGGCGCTCATGTCCTTGCCGCCGTTGAACCCGTCCGACGCACAGCCCAGAATGATCCTGGACACCGGCAGCCGAACCTGCGGAATGGAACGGTATTCCATACGTTTCTCCTCCTGAGAAGATATTCAGACTGAATCATACTGATGGCGGACAAGCTCAGCCTTAGAGCTTGGAACTTAAAACCCGTTATGCGCCATGTTCATTCGCCGGCAAAAAATTATTTCCGCAGTCTGGCCAGCGGCCTGCTCTGCAGGCGTTTCTGTTCTCCTTCAATTTCACGCTTGACCCGCTTCATTTCCTCGGTCGCCATCGTTTCGTCGTACAGCATACCGATCAGCGCGTCCTGCTTTTCGATGATGGTATTCTTGATCATGGCTGTGGGCTCCATGCGCGCGGTGATGCGTTCCTCCGCCTCCCGGCGGATTCTTTCCGTTTCGGCCTTGATCGCTGCCAGACGGGCGTTAATGCGCTCCGTGCGGTACACAACCTCCGGGTATGCGTCCGCGAAACGGCGGTAGAAGATGTTCCGGTCGCTGAGCAGCACGCGGATCTCGCGGTTGATTTCCTCGGTGTTGTCGGCCTCGCTGTGCTCGATGCCCGACTTTACCAGCTTCAGCACGAAGTGGGTCACCACATAGTCGGCGGCGAAAACGCACAGGAGCGCGGCGGCGATGATCCCGCGGGTTTGGAGGGGAAGCCGTTCAAAAAGCCGGTACAGCGGCGGATTGATGATATGAATGATCGCCACGCCGCCCAGGCCGAACAGAATCAGGTTGCCGATCCAAATACGCCCGTGCAGGTTCATGGGCTTCTGGCTGTAATCCCACCATCGGGCGTGGAAGCGCTTTTCCATAAAATAGCTGGTGAAGTATTCCACCGCTCCGCACAGCAGGAACGAGACCAGGAACGTGGTGCCATAGCCCTTTTCCACTGTGCGCAAGCCCTCGATCGCCAGCGTGATCAGCGCCGCGCCGGAGCCGTAAATCGGGCAGATGGGGCCGGTGAAAAAGCCGCGGTTGATGAAGCGGTGATACTGGATGTATTTCAGCGTCACCTCCATACACCAGCCCAGGAACGAATAAAAGAAAAACAGCAGCACAAGGTTTATCAGATACAGCATAAGTGACTCCTTTGTCACACATCCGTTTGCAGGCTCAGAAGTTTCTGCTCATATCGTAGCGCTCATAGAATTCCCGGCGGTAATCCAGGAAGCGGTCCTCCAGGATGGCCTGGCGGATCTCCTCCATCATACGGATGAGGAACCGCAGGTTGTGGATGGAGGCCAGCCGTCCGCCGGTGATCTCATCGGCCTTGAGCAGATGGCGCACGTAGGCACGGGTGAAATGCTGGCAGGCGTAGCAGTCGCAGCCCTCCTCGATGGGGGTAAAGTCCCGGGCGTAGGTGGCGTTGCGCACGACCAGGCGGCCGTTGCGGGTAAAACAGGTGCCGTTTCGGGCGATGCGGGTGGCCAGCACGCAGTCAAACATGTCCACGCCGCGCAGCACGCCTTCCAGGAAGCAGTCCGGCGTGCCCACGCCCATGAGATACCGAGGCTTGTTTTTCGGCATGTACGGCTCGATTTTCTCCAGCATTTCGTACATGACGGGCTTGGGTTCGCCCACGGACAGGCCGCCGATGCCATAGCCGGGGAAGTCCATGTCGGCCAGGGTCTTGGCGGATTCGATGCGCAGGTCCTCAAAGAACGCGCCCTGCACGATGCCGAACAGCGCCTGATCGGAGCGGGTGTGATGCTTCTTGCAGCGGGCCGCCCAACGATGGGTGCGGTGCATGGCTTCCTCGGCGGTTTTGTGGTCGCAGGGGTAGGCGGAGCAAACGTCGAAGGCCATGGCGATGTCCGAGCCCAGGGCTTCCTGAATGTCCATGGAAATCTCGGGGCTGATGAACTGCTTGCTGCCGTCCAGGTGGCTGCGGAACGCCGCGCCCTCCTCGGTGATCTTGCGCAGCTCACTCAGGGAAAACACCTGGAACCCACCGCTGTCGGTGAGGATCGGATGATGCCAGTCCATGAACTGGTGCAGCCCGCCCGCCTCGCGGATGATGTCCTCGCCGGGGCGCAGGTGGAGATGGTAGGTGTTGGAAAGAATGATCTTGGCGTTGATCTCCTCCATCTCCCGGGGGGTCATGGCCTTGACTGTGGCCTGGGTGCCCACGGGCATATAAATGGGCGTGGGAATATCGCCGTGGGGCGTGTGCAGCACGCCCAAACGCGCCCCGGACTGCTTGCAGGTGTGGAGGAGTTCAAAGGTGACGGGATTGCTCATGGCGGTTTATACTCCGTTGTTATGATTGGTGGTTGGAAAAGGCAATAGGCAGTAGGCAATAGGCAGTAGGAGGATAGGGACGAAAGCAAGTGAATGGACAGTATAAACTACTGCCTACTGCCTATTGCCTAATGCCTTATTCTCCCTGCATCGCCGGTTTGATCTGGGGCCAGATGGTTTCCAGGCCCTTGAGCTCGCGCTCAAAGAACAGCCAGGGCTTTTCTTCGGGCGTCGGCGCGATGAAGAGCATTTGATCCTTGGTGATGGGGTGGGCGAAGCTGAGCCGCATCCCCCACAGGGCGATCTGCTCCTTGCCCTTGCCGTTGCCGTAGCGGTGGTCGCCCCAAAGGGGGAAGCCGGCGTGCTGCATCTGCACGCGAATCTGATGGGCCCGGCCCGTTTCCAGCTGGATCGCCACCAGGCTCAGCCCGTCCCGGTGGGCCACGGTGCGGCCATGAAGGATGGCTTCCTTGCCCTGCAATTTGAGGTAGGATGGCAGCACGGTGACCATGTTTTTTTCCGGGTCCTTGGCCAGATAGTCCACGTACGTGAAGCGGTCAGGGGTTTCGCCCTCCACGATGGCCACGTACTGACGGTTCAGCTCATGCACCTTTACCTGCTCGGAAAGCCGCGCCGCCGCTTTGCTGGTGCGGGCAAACACCAGCAGCCCGCCCACGGGCCGGTCCATCCGGTGCACCAGGCCGATGTAGGCTTCGCCGGGCTTGTTGTAGGTTTCCTTCACGTATTCCTTGATCTGATCCAGCAGGTTTTCATTCCCCGTTTCATCGCCCTGGGTCAGCAGGTTCTGGGGCTTCACCGCCACGATCACGTGATTATCCTCGTACAAAATAGTCGGAGTATTCATGCTATCCCTCTTTCATCGAGATGGTATTAAAAGAAATCTGTTTAGGAGCAACAATCCCGGATTCATAAATAACGCCATACCCTTTATGGCTTTCTCGGAAGGGGGTCTGGGGGAAACCGCTCTTTGGCCTCCAAAGAGCGGTTTCCCCCAGCATTTCCTCCGTTCTTACCTGGCGATCCATCGTCCCGTTGCGCCGCAGGGCAGCACGCCGCCGGAACGGACGGGGAGGCAAAGCTCCTGGGAGTCGATTTCGCCGCCGTATTTCCGGGCGACGGTTTTTTGCAGGATGTTTTGCAGTACGGCGGGCTGGAAGCCGGTGGTGTAGCTGTTGATGAAGAAGAACAGCGGGTCGTCAGAAAGCACCCCGGCGCAGGTATCCACCAGATTGAACAGCTCGTTTTCCAGCTTCCACACTTCGCCCGTGGGCCCGCGGCCATAGCTGGGCGGGTCCATCACCACGCCGTCGTATTTGCTGCCCCGGCGGATCTCCCGCTTCACAAAAGCCAGCGCGTCCTCCACGATGAAGCGGAAGCTGGTTTCGGGCAGGCCGGACAATTCCCGGTTTTCCTTGGCCCACAGCACCATGCCCTTCGCCGCGTCCACGTGGGTCACGTGGGCGCCCGCCGCCGCGCAGGCCAGGGACGCGCCGCCGGTGTAGGCAAACAGGTTCAGCACCTTCGCGCCGGGCCGCTTGGCCAGCATCCCGGCCATGGCGTCCCAGTTGGCCGCCTGCTCGGGAAACAGTCCGGTGTGCTTAAAGCCCGTGGGCCGCACGTAAAACTTCAAATCCCGGTAGGCAATCACCCATTTATCCGGCAGCTTTTCCCGAAAATCCCAAGCCCCGCCCCCTCGTTCGCTGCGGGTGTAATGCGCCTGGGCCTTCTGCCAGAGCCGGTCGTTTTCCCGGGGCCAGATCACCTGCGGGTCGGGCCGGGCCAGCAGGATGTCCCCCCAGCGCTCCAGCTTTTCTCCCTCGCCGGTGTCCAGCACTTCAAAATCCTTCCATCCGTTGGCAAGAAACATACGATTCTCCTTTTCATGGGGAAAACCCCAATTTAGATTATAACACGGAAAAACAGCCGATACAAGCGCAAATTCAGGCAAGAAAAAAGCCTTCCCGTTTGGGAAGGCAAAGCGGAAACTCATTGCCGGTACTTCCGCGCGCATTCGTTCACGATGGCCTGCATGGCGTCCATCTTTTCCAGCATGTCCTTGGCCAGGGCGATCTGGCAGCGGGTGCGCACCAGATTGTGCTTTTCCTTTTTGACGTTGAAATACTTGTCGCCGTTGATGTAGTCGTCCAGGAAGCGGGTAGCCAGCTCGCAGGCCAGCACGAAGCAGGACAGGCCCAGGGTGCTGATCTCATTTTCGGTCAGGGTCTTGGCGGTGTATTTCAGGAAACCTTCGGCAAAGGCCCAGAAAACATTCAGGTTGATGCCCGCCTTGGCGTAGTTTTCCGCGTCCTCCTCCACAAAGTTGGCGGCAAAGCGGATGGCGTCGCCGAAGTCGTGCCCCACCAGGCCGGGCATGACCGTGTCCAGGTCGACCACCACCAGGGCTTCGTGGGTGTCTATGTCAAAGAGGACGTTGTTGATCTTGGTATCATTGTGGGTCACGCGAAGGGGCAGTTCACCCGCGTTATACATGTCGGTCAGTTTGCACGCCTGATCCTGCATGGACAGGAGCCAGTCCAATTCTTCCTTCACTTCCGCAACGCGCCCGCAGGGATCGGCCTTTGCGTCCTGAATCAGCGTCTCATAACGTTTGCGGGTGTTGTGGAAATCAGGAATCGTGTAATAAAGCTTGCTGGCGTCAAAATCGCTCAGCACCATCTGGAATTCGCCGAACGCCTCTCCCGCGTTGCGCACCACGCGCAGGTCGTCGCAGGAATCGAACGTGACAGAGGTTACATAATTGCACACGCGCCAGAAACTGCCGTCGTCGTCCATCAGATAGGTTTTCCGGCCGTCCTCGTCCCCTGTGTGATGGTAGTGCAGGCTGACCTTGCCGGGCTGCTTTTCCCGGATGTATTCCGTAACCTGATCGATGTTTTCCATCAGCTGAACGGGATTGCGGAACGCGTAGGTGTTCACCCGCTGCACCAGGTAGCTTTTGATCACCGCCATGCCCGTGCCGTCGTCGCGGATATAGTTGGCCTTGTAAGTGCGGTTCACGTTGCCCTGGCTGACTTCTTCATAAGAAAAGAACGGCCCCCGAAGATGGAACCCTTCGCCTACCTGCTGCAGTTTGCGCGCCAATTGCTGATCCATGATCTTTCCTCGCTTTGATTTCGATGCCATTAAGCATGTTGTATTTGGATAATTTCCACCCTCTATCATACCTGATTTTTCCTGACCTGTCAACCGGGAAAAATCATCAAGCCAAGACTGCCGCTTACGAAAAGCCCGGGCGCAGCTTTGTGTTCCTTGTTCCCGCTTCTGCGTATGGCGTTGCCATGCAGCGCCGCTGCTATTTCTTTTCGTATACGATGCTGAGGCTCACCTGCGGCGCATCCTGTCCCTTGGGGGTGAAGGTCAATTGCCCGTCCCGCAGAGCGATGACGCCGGTGGAGCCCTTGACCTCGTGCTGCTGGAGCAGCAGCGTCACCAGCTTTTCATTCAGCATCGGCCCGCCGCCGCGCTTGAGGCCGTCCTTCCACAGGGTGAAATGGCACCCGTCCCGCCAGCCGGAGCAGCCGAAGGCCTTCGCGTTTTCCTGGACGGGCTTGCCGCAGAGGGGGCATTGAATGCCCTCGATGGCTTTCGCGCCGGAGGTTTTCCGCTTGGCCGCGCCTTTCTTGCCCCGGCGCATTTCCTCCGGGAAAGTGGCTTCGGTCTTGGTATCCCGGGCGTACTCCACCAGGAAGGTGGACAGGCGGCGAATGCCCTCCATGAATCGCTGGGTGTCCCGTTGGTTATGGGCGATTTCATCCAGGGCCAGCTCCCATTTCCCAGTGGTTTCCGGGGACGCGATTTCGGGCGGCGCGATCCCGATCAGGCACACGCCCTTTTCCGTGGCGCTGATGGCCCGGCCGCGCCGGACGGCGTACCCCACCTGAATGAGCCGCTCGATGATGGCGGCGCGGGTGGCGGGCGTGCCCAAGCCGCTGCCCTTCATCTGCTCCCGCAGCTTTTCGTCCTCCAGTTCCCGGCCCGCGTTTTCCATGGCGGATAGGAGCGAAGCGTCAGTATGGGGCGCCGGGGGCTTGGTGGCTTCCTTCTTGACCGTCGCCTTGCTGACCGTGCGGCCGTCGCCCTCGTTCAGAGCGGGCAGGGCGTCCTCCTCCGCTTTGTCGGCGGGGTACACGTCCTTCCAGCCGTTCACCCGCACCACCTTGCCCGTGGACTTGAACAGGTGCCCCTGGCTTTCGGTGATGACTTTGATGGCGTCATACTCGTGGGCTGGATAAAACACCGCGATCAGCCGCCGGGCGATCATATCAAACAGCTTCTGGGCATCGGCGGGCAGCTTGTCCATCGGCGCGGTCTGGGGCGTGGGGATGATGGCGTGGTGGTCGGAAATCTTTTCATTATCGAAGATGCGTTTGGAAATGGGCAGCTTGCCGCCTTCCCGCCAGGGGATGTTTTCCACGTTATCATGATATTGGCCCGGCAGCTTATGCAGGGTCTGCACCGTCCTGCCGATCATGTCCATGGGCAGATACCGGCTGTCGGTGCGGGGATAAGTGATGGCCTTCCATTTTTCATATAATTCCTGGGCGATTTTCAGTGTCTTGTCGGCGGTGAAGCCCAGCTTACGATTAGCCTCCCGCTGCAAGGACGTTAAATCGTACAACTGCGGCGGCAGTTCCTTCTTGGCTTCCGCCGTCACGCTCTTTACCCGTGCGGCCTTTCCTTTCACCGCCTGGACGATTTCGTCGGCCTTTTCCTTGGTGGGGATGCGGCTGGCCTTTTTTTCGTCCTCCACCTTTGGGTCGAACCACTGGCCGGAATAGTCCCCAAAGTCTGCGGTAACGGTGAAATAATCCTCGGGCTTGAAGTTGGCGATTTCGTGATAGCGCTTGACTAAAATCGCCAGCGTCGGCGTCTGCACCCGGCCGATGGACAGCAGCGCGTCAAACCGCAGGGTAAACGCCCGGCTGGCGTTCATGCCCACCAGCCAGTCCGCCTCCGAGCGGCAGGTGGCGCTGCGGTACAGGCCGTCGTATTCCCGGGCGGGCTTGAGCGTGGCGAAGCCCTCCCTGATGGCTTCGTCCGTCATGGAGGAAATCCACAGCCTGTCCACGGGCTTTTTGCACTTGGCCTGGTTGTAGATCAGCCGGAAGATCAGTTCTCCCTCCCGCCCGGCATCGGTGGCGCAGATGAGCTTTTCCGTGTCCTTATCGTTCATCAGCTTTTTGACCACGCTGAACTGAGACTTGGTTTTGGAAATCACCTTCGTGGGAATATATTCCGGCAGGATGGGCAATTCCTCCATCCGCCATTTTTTATATTTTTCGTCGATTTCGTCGGGCTCGCAGAGCGTCACCAGATGGCCCACCGCCCAGGTGACCAGGTAGTTTTCCCCTTTCAGGAACCCTTCGCCCCGCTCCCTGCACCCCAGCACCCGGGCAATGTCCCGCCCTACGCTGGGCTTTTCCGCGACAACTACGATCATGTCAAATCCTCGCATATCATTGGTTTCCCGTCCATCTTACCACAAAACCGGAAAAAATGAAAGCTGATCAAAAGGTGGATAGGTATTGTTTCTTTTCTTAATTCTTAACAGTCTTATTGTGAAGGGTGACGAGGCGAGGGCCTGTGCGGCCCTCGTGCACCTGCACCAGGAGATTTCATCTCCTGGACCTCATTAGCGGATCTTGCTTGACTGAATAAATCGGCATGGTTCCCGCAGAAGCGGAGAGAAACGCGGAAGTTTGGCTTGGCGTCATGGTGCTTCTGGCCCGGCGGCGAAGCCGCCAACCCGGATGCGAAACATCCGGGGAAAGCCAGGGAATAATCCGAGGGGGAAAATGTATTTTCCCCCTCGGATTTTCTCAGGCTTTCTTGGGCCAGAAGCCCTCTAACTTTTCGTAACCCCAACGCACCAGGCGGAGCTTATCTGCTTTTCCTAGCTATGTTATTTCGCCAGGTGCGGGTCCAGGGCGGTCACCGCCCTGGTTGGGGTCTGGGGCGAACAGCCCCAGCGTATCCTACTCTTTGGATATGGAATTCATCCTTGAAAGCATACTTGTTAAGATTATAAAACGCGAATCGTAACAAACAGGAAAAGCGAATGAATGTGTCGAATAAATACAGGTATATTTATTTTTGCATGGTTAAGAAGAAAGGAGCAGGCATGAAAGAGCTTTGGGAGTTGTATATCACCTTCGTACAGATCGGCTGCGTCACCTTTGGCGGAGGCTACGCGATGCTGCCGATATTGGAACGCGAGCTGGTGGACAAGCGCCACTGGACGACGATGGACGACCTGCGGGACTATTTTTCCATCGGCCAGTGCACGCCGGGTGTGATCGCCATGAACGTGAGCACGTTTATCGGCCAGAAGAAGGACGGCGTGAAAGGGGCGATCGCGGCGGGGCTGGGCTTTCTGACCGGTCCGCTCGTCATCATCACGCTGATTGCCGCGTTTTTGCAGAACTTCGCCCAGTATCCCGTGGTGCAGCACGCGTTCGCGGGCATCCGCGTGTGCGTGTGCGTGCTGATTTTGCAGGCGGTACTGCGGTTGTGGAAAAAGTCGGTGGTGGACGCCGCGGCGCTGGCAATTTTCCTAGCGGTGTTCGCGCTGAACGCTTTTTCGCCTCTCCTGCCGGTGAAGATTCCCGCCGCCGTGCTGGTAATTCTGGCAGGCTGCACAGGTATGATCATTTCCCTGCACCGGAGCAAAGCCGCGAAGGAGGGGAAATAAGCCATGATTTATCTGCGTTTGTTTTATGAGTTTTTCAAGACCGGCCTGTTCTCCGTCGGCGGCGGGCTGGCGACGCTGCCCTTCCTCTATGAAATGAGCACCAAGACCGGCTGGTTCACCACCGCTGACATCGCTGACATGATCGCCGTTTCCGAGTCCACCCCCGGGCCCATCGGCATCAACATGTCCACCTACGCGGGCTTCACCACCGCCGGGGTGCTGGGCGGCGTGGTCGCGTCGATCGGTCTTGCCGTGCCCTCCGTCATCATTATCCTGATCATCGCCAAATTCCTGGAGAAGTTCCGGAACAACCGCTTTGTGGAAGGCGCGTTCTACGGGCTGCGTCCCGCCTCCATCGCCATGATCACCGTCGCCGGACTGAACGTGGCGCGGGTGGCGCTGGTGAACATGGACGCCCTGGCCGCGGGCAATTACGGCGAATTCTTCCTCTGGAAAGCCATCATGCTGGGTGTCGCGATTTTCATCGGTCAGCGGAAACTCAAATGGAGCCCCGTCATCTTTATCGCCATTGCCGCTGTGGTCGGAATTGTGTTTCAGTTTTAAGTGTTAACAGTGTTGTTCTCAAGGATGAATTATTATTTCAATAAGGAAGAAACGCTGGGGTTTCACCCCAGACCCCACCAGGGGGATGATCCCCCTGGACCCGCAACTGGCGAAATTACGTTGTTGGGATAAGCAGACAAGCTCCGCCTGGTGCGTAGGGGTTATGAAAAGTATGAGGGCTTCTGGCCCAAGAAAGCCTGCGATAATCCGTAGGGGAAAATTCATTTTCCCCTACGGATTATTCCCTGGCTTTCCCCGGATGCAAAGCATCCGGGTTGGCGGCTTCGTCGCCGGGCCAGAAGCACAACGGCACCAAGTCAGACTTCCGCGTCCCACACAGCATCAACGGGGACCGACTTGATTCGATCAGTCAAGCTACACCCGCTAAATGGGACCAGGGGACGAAGTCCCCTGGTGCAGGTGCACGAGGGCCGCACAGGCCCTCGCCTCGTCATCCTTCACAACATGCTGTTATGAATACGATACCATGATAAACAAAAAGCCCTTTCCGCGTGAAAACGGAGAGGGCCTTTTGCTGATAACGAATCAATCGTAAATCAGGTTCTTGGTGGATTCGGGGTCAAAGAAGTGCATGACCTTGCCTTCGAAGGTGATATAGAGCTGCTTGCCATACTTGAGCTCCCTGCGCTGCTCCAGGCTCAGGTTGATGGTGGGCACGCGCACGATGAGACGGGTTTCGTCGGGGGTGTAAACGTGGAGGTGCAGCTCGCTGCCCATCATTTCATTGACCTCCAGCTTGCAGGGGATGGCGTCCATACCGGGCTGATCGGCCAGCACGATGTGCTCGGGCCGCACGCCCAGCAACACCTTGCGGCTGCCGATGCCCTTATTGCGCAGACCGTCAGCCTTGTCGCCGGTCACTTCGATTTTCGCGCCGAAGGGCGTCACGAAGTACTGATTGCCCTCCCTCACCAACTCGGTTTCCATCAGGTTCATCTTCGGCGCGCCGATGAACTCAGCCACGAACACGTTCCGGGGCATCTCGAACACTTCCATGGGGGTGCCCACCTGCTCGATGAAGCCGTCGTGCATGATCACGATGCGGTCGCCCAGGGTCATGGCCTCGGTCTGGTCGTGGGTGACGTAGATGAAGGTGGTGTTCAGCTTCTGCCGCAGCAGGATGATTTCGGCGCGCATCTGATTGCGCAGCTTGGCGTCCAGGTTGGACAGCGGCTCGTCCATCAGGAACACTTTGGCGTCCCGCACCATGGCGCGGCCGATGGCCACGCGCTGGCGCTGGCCGCCGGAGAGCGCGCGGGGCTTGCGGGTGAGGAAATCGGTGATGCCCAGCACCTCGGCGGCGTTGGTGACCTTCTCGTACACCTGATCCTCCGGCATCTTTTTGAGCCTGAGGGAGAAAGCAATGTTGTCGTACACCGTCATATGGGGATACAGGGCGTAGTTCTGGAATACCATGGCGATGTCACGGTCCTTGGGCTGCAGGTCGTTCACCACCACGCCGTCGATTTCCACCGTGCCGCCGGAAATATCCTCCAGGCCGGCGATCATGCGCATGGTGGTGGATTTGCCGCAGCCGGAGGGCCCGACGAACACCACGAATTCCTTATCCTTGATATCCAGGTTAAAGTCGTGCACCGCCGTAACTTTATTGTCATAGACCTTTTTCACATCGGTCAGCTTTACGCTTGCCATAGCCTGATTCTCTCCTTCCAGATATATTGGAGTAGATCAATTGCATTTGATCAGTTCTAAATTCAAAGTTCCAAGCTTGATTCTTGTTTTCCTATTCTATAAGTCCATCGTGTATGACTCACTATCAGCTTAGAACTTAGAACGAAGAACTTTGAACTCTTGATCGAATATGAACAGTTTCAAATTATCCTTTCACTGCGCCGCCGGTGACGCCTTCCACATAATACTTTTGCAGGCACATAAACAGGATCGTGACCGGCACGGCCACGAGCACGCCGCCCGCGCAGAACATGGTGTAGCGGGTGTTGATCTGGTCCTTGCTCAGCCAGTTGTACAGGCCCACGGCCACGTTGCTGCCCGCGGAGGAGCCGAAGGCAATATAGCGGGCGAACACGAAGTCGCCCCAGGGCCCCATGAAGGCGGTCAGTACGGTGTAAATCACAATCGGCTTGGACAGGGGCAGGATGATCTTTTTCAGGATCTGGAAACGGGTCGCCCCGTCCACCCTCGCCGCCTCGTCCAGGGATTTGGGAATGGTGTCAAAGAAGCCCTTGGACACGTAATAGCCCATGCCGGAGGAAGCCACATACACCAGAATCAGGCCGGGCAGGGCGTTGGCCTGGGTCATGCCCAGATCCTTGAGGACGCGGTACAGGATGATCATGGTCAGCATTCCGGGGAACATGCCCAGAATCAGCATGAACCGCATCAGGCCGTTGCGCATCTTGAACCGGAAGCGGGAGAGCGTATAGCTCATGCACAGCACGATGATGGTTTGCAGCGCGGCGGTGCACAGTGCCGCGATGAAGGTGTTCAGATACCAGCGAGGAAAGTCTGTTTCAAACAGGTTTTTGTAGTTGTCCAGGCCCCACTGCTGGGGAATGACGTAACCCACCTGCCAGGTGCTTTCCACGCGGAAGGACTGCAGCAGGATGCAGATAAAGGGAATCAGCCAGATGGCGCTGATCACGATCAGCAAAACGTAAATGCCCGTGTTGCCCAAGGCGCGGGAGGCTTTCAAACCCATGTGGCGCTTCACCGGGCCAGTGGGCGCAATCGCTTTTTGTTCGCTCATCACTGGAAATCCTCCTCATTCTTGATGGACGGCAGCACATTGTAGACCACCAGCGAAATCAGCGCCACCACCACGAATACCAGGATGCCGACCACGGACGCCAGGTAGTACTGGCTTTCCGCGCCGGTGGTGATCTTGAACAGCCAGGTGATCAGCAGGTCGGTATAGCCCACGCTGCCCGCTGCCGAAGATGCCGCCGGATTGGTAGGCGCGCCGCCGGTGAGCAGGTAAATGACGTTGAAGTTGTTCATGTTGCCGGTAAAGCTGGTAAGCAGGTAAGGCCCGGTCACGAACAGCATGTAGGGCAGGGTGATCTTCGTATACTGCTGCCAGGGGTTTGCGCCGTCGATGCGGGCGGATTCATAGAGGTCGGCGGGAATGTTCATCAGAATACCGGTGGCAATCAGCATCAGATAGGGAATGCCGATCCAGATATTGATCAGCACCACCGTCACCCTCGCCCAGGTGGGGTCATCCCAAAATGGCAAGGCTTGCTGTATCCATCCCATACTCATGAGGAAGCCGTTCACAATGCCGTTCTTGGCGAACATCTTGGAAACGTACAGGAGGGAGATGAACTGGGGGATGGCGATGGTCAGCACCAGAATGGTTCTCCATACCTTCTTGAGCTTGATGCCTTTCTTGTTGATCGCCATGGCCACGAACATACCCAGGAAGTAGTTGGTGAAGGTGGCGAAGAAGGCCCAGATCAGCGTCCACACCAGCACCTCGCCAAAAGTGGCGGAATAGGACTGGGTGTTGCCGCCCTTGCCCGCCGTCCAGGAAAGCATGGTGTTGAAGTTGTCCATGCCCACCCAGGTGAACAGGTTATTGGTGTAGCCGTTGTGGGTGCCGTCGTAGTTGGTGAAGGCCACCAGGATCATGAACACGATGGGCATGACCGTGAACAGCAGGATGCCCGTCAGCGGCAAGGCCAGCAGGGTCTTGTGGAACTGGTCGTCCACCAGGGAGCGCAGGTCGTCCTTGCCGGAGCGCAGCTTCTTGCCGGAGGCCAGAATCTTTTCCGCCAGCTGGTTCTGCTTCACGTTCTGCCGCCAGGTGTAGATGAAGGCCACGATGAAGAACAGGGTCAGCACGCCGTAGAGCAGGATCTTGAAGGAGTTGTCGTGGAAAGCAGTAACCTCCACGTCCAAAATTTCGTCGTATTCCTTGGTCGGCCCCTGGATGCCCAGGCTGGTCAGCATCCCCAGCCAGTAGCCGCCCGCCAGCACCATGTAGCCGATGAAGACCACTTCAAACAGCAGGAACAGGATGCCGCGCAGGATCTGGCCCCGGGCCAGGCAGCCAAAGCCCATGAAGATAAAGGACAGCTTGGTTTTCCAGTCGCCATGGATGAAGGTGGAGCAGATGTCCGCGATCTCCTTTCCGATGGTGACGCCCGCGCCTTTGATCAGGTTCCACAGAGCCAGCAGCAGGTTCAGCAGGGCCCTGGGAATCCCGGCAAAGAAGCTCAGGAATTTATACTTGAATTTCTCGCCCTTCGAGAGCTTCAGAAATTCAAGGTCTGAATACGTTTTCATGCCCTCGATACACTCCTTCTAAAAAAGACGGCCAGAGCCAATCGGAATTGGCCCCGGCCGTCCGGTTTACCGATTGCTGATCAGATGAATCAGTCAACGGGATTGGATTATTCAGCGGACAGGGAAACTTCGCCGGTGGATTCATTGAACAGCACGAAGTAGGTGCCCGCTTCTTCCACCTTGAAGTTGTCGGCGGGGAAGTTGTTGTCCCAGCTCAGGCCCTGGCGCACCTTGAATTCGGTGCCCGCTTCCATGGTGAAAGCTTCGTCGCTCTTCCATTCAGAAGCG
>CADCJO010000014.1 GCA_902801765.1 uncultured Eubacteriales bacterium | reverse complement strand
CTGAGTATCCGCAGCCTCAATCGTCGCAACTCGCCATCATGGCGAGATTGCTCGTTTCGGCTGATCTCAGCACGGACAGAACATCCGCCACAGGCGGCTGTTCGTGCTTCGTCCCTGGACCCACAACTGGCGAAATAACGTTGTTGGGAATATCAACGGCCTCCGCCTGCCGCGCTGGGGTTACGGAAGGTTTGAAGGCTTCTGGCCCAAGAAAGCCTGGGAAAATCCGAGGGGAAAGTAAACTTTCCCCTCGGATGATTCCCCGGCTTTCCCCGGATGCAAAGCATCCGGATTGGCGGCTTCGCCGCCGGGCCAGAAGCACAACGGCACCAAGCCAAACTTCCGCGTTCCCTTCCCGTTTCAGCGGGAACAAAGCGAATTCACCAGTTCAAGCGATATCCGCTATTGAGGTCCAGGAGATGAAATCTCCTGGTGCAGGTGCACGAGGGCCGCACAGGCCCTCGTCCCGTTGTGAATTAAAGTGCCCCTGAAAGGAGCTGATACCATGACCATTGAACAGGCCGTTTTCCAGGCAGACGAGCTGAAGCCGAACCAGGTGGCGAAAGCGCAGAAGATCGCCTGGCTGAGCCAATTGGACAGACGGATTTTCAAGGAAGTTATTTCCACCCATGAGCCGGATGCGGACACGCCGAAGGAATTTGCCGGGTACACGCAGGATACGCCGCCCGATACCGAATTGCTGGCAAGAGCGCCGTATGACGACCTCTATCCGTTTTTTCTGCATATGCATATCGACCTGGCAAACCTGGAATATGACAAGTACAACAACAGTCTGCTGCTGTTCAGCAATGCCTGGGGCCAGTTTGCCAGGGCGTATCACCGCGGCCACCGCTTCAGGCAAGAAGCGAATTCGCTGAAATTCTGAGGGAGGAACGGGCATGCACTACCCAAAACTGAAAGCGCTCCCCACCCGTACAATGTGGACAGAGCAGTTCACGGGCCTTGACCGCCGCCCCCGCGTCTATGACGGCGCTTTTGACGCCATGGGCAATATGACCGGCGAAAGCTGGCCCTTGCTGTGCAGCCGAAAAAAACGCGGTATCGTGGCTGAACTGGAACAGCCGCTGGGGCTGATGGCGATGGAAAAGCTGGCTTGGATCGACGGCAGCACCCTGTATTATGGCGGTGAACCGACCCCGATCACGGGTCTTTCGCTGGATGCGGATATGCTGCCCAAACAGATGGTATCCATGGGGGCGTACCTGCTGGTGTTTCCGGATGGGGTGTACTGCAACACGGTTGACATGACCGAGCATGGCTCCATCAATCGGTTCTATGCTTCGTCTGACGGTCAGCCGGTGACCTTTTCCCTGTGCACGCTTGAAGGTCAGGATTATCCCCGCGGCAAGATGACCGTAAGCGCCGCCGAACCGCAGGAGCCGGAAACGGGCGATTACTGGCTGGACACAAATGAAAAAACGCATGTGCTGTATACCTGGAATGGCGAATGGATCGCGGTTTCCAGCGTGTATGTCCGTATTGCCGCGCCGGGGATCGGAAGAGGCCTCAAGGCTCAGGACGGCGTGACCCTGAGCGGCATTCAGTATGCCGGAAGTGATGAAGCGCTGAAAGCGCAGTTTGATTTCCTGAACAACGCGCAGATCGTGCAGGCGGTGGGGGAGGACTGGATTGTGATTTCCGGCGTGATCGACCAGAACTACACCCAGACCGCCGGATGCGTTCGCGCTGACCGCAAAGCCCCGGCGATGGATTTTGTGATCGAATGCAACAACCGTTTGTGGGGCTGCCGCTATGGAGAGCAGGACGGGGAAACCGTAAACATGATTTACGCCTGCGCTCTGGGGGACTTTACCAACTGGCAGAAGTTCGCGGGCACCAGCCAGGACAGTTATTTTGCGCATCTGGGCTCTGACGGCCCGTTCACAGGCGCGGTGACGCACCGGGGCACGCCCTGCTTTTTCAAGGAAAACTGCCTGCATCGGGTGTATGGTGAAATCCCCGCGAACTTTCAGCTGCAGACTACCCAGTGCGACGGCGTGAACCTCGGCAGCGGCAGCACCCTCGTTTCCGCCAATGGCATGATGTATTATCTCAGCGCTCACGGCGTCCAGCGGTTCGACGGCTTGCCGGAGTGCGTCAGCAAAGCGCTGGGCCCGGATAAGCTGAGCTTCGGCGCGGCAGGCGCGATGAACGGGAAGTATTATCTTTCTGCCCGGGAAGCGGAGGGCGGATGGAGCCTTTATGTACTGGACACCGACAAAGGCGTCTGGCACCGGCAGGACGATGCCCGGGCTTTGGCTTTCGCGCCGCTGAACGGAGAAATGTATATGCTTTGCCGGAACGGTACGCTCTATGCTTTGAACGGCATGGCGGGCGCTCCTGAGCCGGACGCGGTCACCTGGTACGCGGAAACGGCGGAAATGGGGTATGATGCTCCAGAACACCATTATTTGAGCCGATTCCTGCTGCGGATGAAGCTGGAAGGCGATGCGGAATGCCGATTTCTGGTGCAGTATGACTCCGATGGTATCTGGCTGGAGCGCGGCACCCTGAGCGGAAACGGCAAGACGGGTCTGCGCCTGATTCCCATCGTGCCGCGGCGGTGTCAGCATATGAAGATCCGGCTGGAGGGCAGCGGCGGGATGCAGCTGTTCGGCATAGCCCGGGTGGTGTCCGAAGGAAGCGACGGCTGAATCAGCGTATGAGCAAAGGAGGAAAAACAGATGCTTCTTAAATCTCAAAGGGAGGAACAAAGCGAGGGCGGCATTGCGTATGAATTGCTTAACGGCAGCAGATTTCGTTTTCTCAGTCCAATGGTTCGGTCGGCGCAAAGATACCTGCAATCTGCGATGGAAAAAAAGCCGTCCCCGTATCAAAGCCGTTATGAAACGCAGATTTCAAGTTTGTATGACCAGATCATGAACCGGCCCGCTTTTTCCTATGACGCCAGCCGCGATCCCTTGTTCCAGCAGTACCGGAACCAGTATATCCGGGATGGACAGCGCGCCATGCAGGACAGCATCGGCGCGTCGGCCGCGCTGACCGGCGGGTATGGCAACAGCTGGGCCGCCACGGCGGGTTCCCAAGCTTATGGGGAATACCTGAAAGCGCTGACCGATAAACTGCCCGAGCTGCAAAAACAGGCACGGGATGCGTATGACGCTGAAGGAAAAGCACTCACGGACAAAGCGAACCTGACGCTGAACCTGGATAACAGGGAATACGGCTGGTATCGGGACGCTGTGAACGATTGGCAGTTTGACGCCAAACTGGCCCTGGAACAGCGGAAATTTGACCTGCAGGCGCAGAAATACCGGGATGCGCTGCTCGCGTCCGCGGGCATTCAGAATATCCCCATGATGGAGGAGGATGCTGCGCTTTTGCGGCAGCAGATCATGGAGAGAAAAAAGCAATCAGGGAGATGATTCAATGGCATATCTGGCTGATATCCAGTATCCCGCGCAGGTGAAGGATGTAAAGCAGGTGATGGATTATTTGCGGCAGATGGAGGATCAGCTGCGGTATGTGATCGCACACATTGGCCCCGAAAACATCCAACCCAGCGCAGTCGGCGAGGAACAGCTCAGCCCCGCGGTGAAGGAAGATATGCGTTCCGTGCGGAAATCGGTAAAGGACTTGCGGCGAAATGTAAGCAGCTATCGCCAGACGGCGGAGGAAATCGCCCTCGAGGTGCGCCGCATGGCTGAGGACGGCGTGGAAAAGGTCAATAACTCCGCGCTGACGATCAACGCCAATGGGATCGACATGTCCGGCGGCGAAATCAACATCCGTGCGGGCAGCGCTTTCCGGGCCAGAAGCGGCGGGCTGTTCGAGGTGTTTGCGGCAGACGAAAACAGCTGCCTCAAATTCGGCGGCACAGAGGGAAATCCCAACGCTTCCCTGGGCAACGGCGGTACGCTGCGGGTCAAAACCATCTACGCCGACAGCATTCATACGGGCAGCGGGGATTTTCTCTCCGGCGGAGAAGCGCTGGCGAACAGCCAGGTGGTGGTCTCGGCGGCAAAACCGGAAGGGCATGGTATCCTTTGGGTGCAGCCCCGGACCGCCAACATGGCTGATTACACCTTCCTTCCGTCTGCTGAACTGCCGATGAACGGAACACAGCCGCAGCAGACGCTGACCCTTGCACGCGGCCGTCCTTCCGCTTTGGAAGGGCAAACCTGCCGCTACGGGGTCAAGTTCAGTATTTATAACGCTTCCGCTGCCTGCACCTGGACGGATGTGCAGGTGCACCTGATACGAAGCGGTCAATCGCCCCTGCTGATCTATCAAAGCAGCCCGAACGCGCCGGTGGGCGTAGGGGACTATTTCCGGGTGGACACGCTTTCCACACCCTCTGCCTTTCTGGAAAATCTGACCGCCGCGGAAAATGTTCAGCTGCGGGTGACTTTGACGAAAAGCACTGGCACCCAGGCCAGTTTCTCCGTCAACAGCCCGGTCATCCTGCGCTGCGTCGCTGCGGAAGGAGCGTCCGCCGATGGAACGCAGCCCTGTGAAATCCGGTACATCCCATAAAAACAAAACCGTAAACGGAGCACAATCTGTCCGTTTACGGCTTTTTTTGCTAATAATGAAACCCCCGTCATGGACGGGGGCGGAAGATACAAAGGGTGTTACAGAACGCTGTTGTACACGAGACGGCCGGTGCTGAGTTCGCCAAACTGCTGGAAGCCAATGTCGCGCACAGCCTGGATGTCAGCGGGGTGAGCGTAAGCAACGCCCACCAGTTCGCCCTTGCGGTTGTAGCACACGATCCAATCACCCTGAACGGTGATGAACGCGCGGTCTTCGCGGGTGGCAACCGGGTATTCAACCCGTTCGCCATTAACATAGATGTAAACCACTTTCGCAACGCCAGGCTGGTAGATGTGGCCGAAGAGATAGGCGGAAGCGGTCAGGCTTTCGGTCACAGCCAGTTCCTCCACTTTCAGCTCGTAGGGCCAGCAGACATACAGCTTATCGACGGGCTTGCTCAGGGTAATGGAAGTAATGCCGTTCTTGGTCTTGGTGGTCATGGAAGCGAAGCTGTCGCGCTGAGGTATGGGGGGAATCTCAGCCAGGGCGAGGGTGCAGGAGCACAGAAGTATGGCGGCAAGAATCAGGGCAACGATCTTTTTCATCTTGACAATCTCCTCTGCGATATTATTGACCATGGAAACACTTGTATGATCATGTATATCATAGCTTATTTGGATAATTTCGTCAAGTGCATTCTGCGGCAATTGGCCACTGATTCTGTTGTTTTTCAATTAAATGATGCTGTAAAGGCACAATAAAATCCGTGAGCAGTCAGGAAAAGCAGGCAGCAGGCTTTCATCAGCTTTCATGTAGGCAGGGAACAATAAAAAATCCAAAAAAGTGCAGCGGAAGGCGCGTGGCTCCCTTGTTTCCAACAGGCAGGTGTGATAAACTGACATGTGGCGTCAGCCGGTTTTTGCTGCGCAGGAAGGACTTGTGTGGATGATTGAAAAGTGGGGCATCCCCGTCACGCCGATCACCGGGAAGAGAAAACTCCGGAATGTATACGTTTATCTGCCCCAAGCGGCGAAGGAAAACCCCAAAGCCCGGTTCCCGGTGCTGTACATGTTCGACGGCCATAACGTGTTTTTTGATGACGATGCCACGTATGGAAAGAGCTGGGGCATGGGAGACTATCTGGATGCGACGGAAACGCCCCTGATCGTGGTCGGTGTGGAATGCGACCACCGCCCGCCCAACGGCCGGCTTTCCGAGTATTCGCCCTTCACCTTCCACGACCCCGAGTTCGGCCATGTGACGGGAAGAGGCAAGCTGTTCATGGACTGGCTGACGCAAACGCTCAAGCCCCGCATCGACCGCCGCTATCCCACGCTGCCGGAATGGGAATACACCTGGATCTGCGGCAGCTCCATGGGCGGGCTCATGAGCCTGTACGCCGTAACCTGCTACAACCACGTGTTCAGCCGCGCGGCGGCGCTGTCGCCGTCGGTGGATCTGGTGAAGGGCAAGCTGGTGCCGCTCATCAGGGAAGCGGAGTTCGCCCCCGGCACCGTGGTGTATATGGACTACGGCTCCCGGGAAATGGAGGACCAAAGCGGCGTACTGCGCAACTTCATGCGCACCGCCGACGCGCTGATGGAGCAGGGCGTGTATGTCACCAGCCGCATTGTGCCCAACGGCGACCACTGCGAAGCCTGCTGGGAGGAGCAGATTCCACTGTTTATGCCCGTATTGTTTTATGACAGGGAGTGATGAAAATCGATGGAGACCCAGTATTTCAAGGAGTACAGCCCCGCATTGGACCGGGATATGGAGCTCAAGGTGTGGGGCCACGCGGGGCGGCCCGTGCTGTTTATCCCCTGCCAGAATGGACGGTTTTTCGATTTTGAGAACATGGGGATGGCCGAGGTCTGGCGGCCCTGGATCGACGCGGGGCAGGTGATGGTGTTCGCCATCGACACCATCGACCAGGAAACCTGGAGCGACACCTGGGGCGACGCCGGGCATCGTTCCTGGATGCACGAGCGCTGGATGAGCTTTATCTTTGACGAGATCGCGCCCTTTATTCAGGACATGGCCCGTCAGCGCAACGGCTGGGACGGCAGCCCCGGCATCATTGCCTTCGGCTGCTCCCTGGGCGCGACCCACGCCGCCAACCTGTTCTTCCGCCGTCCCGATTTGTTCGACGGCCTGCTGGCCCTGAGCGGCATTTACACCGCTTCCTACGGCTGGGGCACGTACATGGACGAGCGGGTATACCTGAACAGCCCGGTGGATTACCTGGGCGGTATGCCCGCCGACCATCCCTTCATCGAGCGATACAACAACAACCGCGGCATCATCGTGGTGGGTCAGGGGCCCTGGGAGGTGCCGGAGACCACGTTCCAGCTCAAATCCATCTGCGAATCCAAGGGCATCGGCGTCTGGTTCGATATCTGGGGCTACGACGTAAAACACGATTGGGATTGGTGGTATGAGCAGGTAAGATATCATGTGCCGCATTTGCTGGAGGAATGAGGTTTCGTAGGGGCGGATATTATCCGCCCGCTGCGTCAATCGTTGCGGCCGCCAATTGTCCACCGTTTTGTAATACATGGAAAACGGGCGGATGATATCCGCCCCTACAAGAAACCGACACGCAAGAAAGGATCAAATACCATGCAAAACTTCATTTTCATCTCCCCCAACTTCCCCACCAACTACTGGAAATTCTGCCGCGAACTGAAAAACAACGGCATTCGCGTGATGGGCATTGGCGACCAGCCCTGGGAAGAAATGACCCAGGAGCTGAAGGACAGCCTGAACGAATACTACAAAGTGTCCAGCCTGGAAAACTATGACGAGGTCTACCGCGCTGTGGCGTGGTTCATCCACAAGTTCGGCCGCGTGGACTGGATCGAAAGCAACAACGAATACTGGCTGGAGCGGGACGCCATGCTGCGCACGGACTTCAACGTGCCCTCCGGCTTTCACGTGGAGGATTTGGCCCGCATCAAGTACAAGAGCGGCATGAAGGAATACTACCAGAAGGCGGGCATTCGTACCGCCCGGTATCACATCGTGGACAACTTTGACAGCTGCAAAGCGTTCATTTCCGAAGTGGGCTATCCCGTCATCGTGAAGCCCGACAACGGCGTGGGCGCGAACGATACCTACAAGCTGGACAACGACGGCGAGCTGTGGTCGTTCCTGAATGAAAAGAACCCCAATGTCCGCTACATCATGGAAGAATTCGTCACCGCCGAGGTCAACAGCTACGACGCCATCATCGACAGCAACGGCAACCCGCTCTTTGAAACCGGCAATGTGAGCCCCATCTCGATCATGGATATTGTGAACAACAACGACAATTCCATCTATTACATCGTGAAAGACCTGGCCGAGGACGTGCGCGCCGCGGGCCGGGCGGCGGTGAAGAGCTTTGGGGTGAAGAGCCGCTTCGTGCACTTTGAGTTCTTCCGCCTGACCAAGGACCAGCCCATGGGCAAGCAGGGCGACGTGGTGGCCCTGGAAGTGAACATGCGCCCCTGCGGCGGCTTCTCTCCTGACATGATGAACTTTGCCAACAGCACCGACGTATACAAGATCTGGGCGGACATGATCGCCTTCAACTGTTCCACCAAGCCCCAGGGCGAGCACTTCTTCTGCGCCTTCGCCGGACGCCGGGACGGCAAGCCCTTCCAGCTGAGCCATGAGGAATTCGCCGCCAAGTATGCCAAGCAGATGCGCATGATGGAGCGCATCCCCGACGCCCTGTCCGGCGCTATGGGCAACCAGATGTACGTGGCCGCTTTCCCCACCGAGGAAGAAATGAACCAGTTCTATGCCGACGCCGTGCGGTGCTGGTAATATCGGGATAATATGGTATTGCGTGTGTCTCCTGCTGTTTGTTTTTAATCTGATAACAGTCTTGTTCTCAAGGACAAGTTTCAAGACCAACGTGGAAGATACGCTGGGGCTGTTCGCCCCAGACCCCAACCAGGGTACTGAGTACCCTGGACCCGCAACTGGCGAAATAACGTAGTTGGATAAAGCAGACAAGCTCCGCCTGCCGCGCTGGGATTACGGAAAGTGTGAGGGCTTCTGGCCCAAGAAAGCCCGGAAAAACCCGAGGGGGAAAGTAGATTTTCCCCCTCGGGTTTATTCCCTGGCTTTCCCCGGATGCAAAGCATCCGGGTTGGCGGCTTCGCCGCCGGGCCAGAAGCACAACGGCACGAAGCCGGACTTCCGCGTTCCTCCATGCAACAGCGGGAACCGACTTGATTCGATCAGTCAAGCTTCATCCGCTAAATAGGTCCAGGGGGCGAAGTCCCCTGGTGCAGGTGCACGAGGGCCGCACAGGCCCTCGCCTCGTCGTTACCTTTTATGACATGACTGTTAATAGAATAAAATAGTCCATGCCCCTTCGGGGACGTTTTTTGTTGAAAATATATAGCTTGTAAAATTACGGAAAATGCTTGCGAAACATAGGGAAAACATTGTATACTGTTTGGGTACGGTACGCTTTTTAGTTGGAGGAAACACGGATGAAGCAATTAGGAGCCTGGCTTCTGGCGACGATGTTATTCTGTTTATTGCTGCCCGCCGTCGGCCAGGCGGAGGAAATCACCTATACGGGCGTGGTTAACACCAAAAGCCTGCACTTGCGCAAGGAGCCCAACGCCTCGGCCAAGGTGCTGAACACCTATGCCAGGGGCAAAGAGGTGACCATCCTGGAAAACGACGGCACCTGGTGCCTGGTGCAGATTGGAACAAAGACCACCGGCTACATGATGACCAAATACCTGGACATTAAACCGAACTATGAACATCTGGGCTGGGGCAGGACCGTTGCCGACGGCACGGTGCTGAACCTCCGTTCCGGGGCCGGATCGGGCGCGTCGGTGGTGTATAAGACCATGAGCGGCGCGGCGCTGGAGCTGATTCAGGAGCAAGGCGCGTGGTACCGCGTTCGGCTGGAGGACAAGTTCGGCTGGGTGGAAAAGCGCCTGGTGACGCCGCTGACCGATGAGTATTCCCCCGGCTACACCACCGACGATCATACCGAGGAAATCACCGCCGCCCGCATGAAAGCCGCCACGCGCAGCTATGGAAGCGCTGCCACGGTATCCCGCAACGAAGGCGATTTTACCTATTCCATTTCCTATCCCACCACCGGCATCAGCGCGGCGGATGAGCGCATCAGCGCCTGGACCCAGGAAACGCTGAAAACCTTTGAGACCGACTATAACGAGTTTCACCAGGGCACGCCAGGCGCCAGCTATACGGTGGAATACCAGTCCATCAGCATCGACAGCCGATACAAGAGCGTGCTGCTGTTCGGGGAATACCGGGTAAAGGACTGGACCTGCGAAACGCTGCTGGCCCTGAACCTGGACGCTGCCAGCGGGCAGATTATCCCGGGGGAAAACCTGTTTTCCGCTGACCCTATGCGGGCGATGTTCTGTCTGGATGGATTGGCCGAGAAGCTGATGAGCCAGCCCACCGACGGCTATGCCGCCGTGCCCGACACCGGCTGGCTGAAATATGCCGTGCTGGGCCGCGACGGCGTGCAGCTGTTTTTGCCTGCCGGGCAGTATCTGCCCCTGGGAATGGGCACACGGCAGATTCTGATGCGGTACAGCCTGATTGGCGAATGCATGGGGCTGGCTTCCGAATCCATCCGCAGCAACATCCGCACGATCGACCCCAGCAAGCCCATGATCGCCCTGACCTTTGACGACGGTCCCTCCGATGAGACCGACCGCATCCTGAATGTGCTGGCGGCGTATGATTCGCGCGCCACCTTCTGCGTGCTCGGCAACAAGGTGGAAAGCTATACCGGGGTAATAAAGCGCACCATCGCCGGCGGCAACGAAATCGCCAGCCATACCTGGAACCATAAAAAGCTGACCACCCTGTCCGCCGCGGGCATCCGCAGCCAGCTGGAGCGCACCAACGAGATCGTGGCCCAGGTGACGGGCGGTTATCAGATCAAGGTGCTGCGCCCGCCCTATGGCAGCTTCAACAAGACGCTGCGCTCCGTCTGCGCGGATATGGGCCTGGTGATCGCCGAATGGGAAATCGACACCCTGGACTGGAACAACCGCAACGCCAACAAGACCTACAACAACATCATGAAGGGAGCGCGGGACGGCGTCATCATCCTGTGCCACGACCTGTACAAAACCACCGCCGACGCCATGGAGCGGGCTATTCCCGACCTGGTGAACAAGGGGTATCAACTCGTTACCGTGTCCGAGCTGCTCTCCTTCCATAAGGACGGCGCCCAGCCCGGCACCGTTTACGCCAGAGTGGACCCGGCAAACAAAGTCACGGGGAAGTAGACATCCGCGCGATGACGAAACGGAAACGGGAGGCAGCGTATGAAAAAATGGTATGATGAAGAATATGCGTTCCGGGTCGAAGTGACAGGCTTCCTGCATGGGGACCATACGGAGCGGTATTGCCGCAACGGAGAAGAAATCGGCGATCAGTACACCTGTACCTATGGATGCCCCATCAATCAGGATGGATACGGTATCTGCTCAAAGACCATGATGATGCTGTATCCGTTGATGGAAGCCGTGCGAAGCGGGGGCGATCTTGAGAACCTTGGCGGTGACGGAAAATACACCAAGACGATCGTGTGCCCGGATGGATGCGTGATCTTCCGGCTGACAGCCACCCCTTTGGGCAATGAGAATTTCCATAAAGGAAAATTCTGGGATTATCCTGACCAAACATAAAGACATCATGGATCAAACAAGCGCTCCCGCCATGAAACTCCCCGCCAGCCACGCTGCCAAAGCGCAGGGAATGATATGGCGGGATTTTTTTACCTTTGCGGCAGCGAGGTAGAGACCGCAGGTATAAAACACCGTTTCGCTGCTGCCCATCATCACGCTGGCTGCCAATCCGGCCCGGCTGTCGGGGCCGTATTCATTCAGAATTTCCCGCAGCATTGCCAGCGAGGCTGACCCGCTGAGGGGCTTGAACAGCATCAGCGGCAGCGTTTCACGGGGGAGGTTCACCCATGCTGCGGCGGGTTCCAAAAACAGGCACAGCCGTTCCATCAGCCCGCAGGCCGTAAACGCCCGAATGGCGCAGAGCATGGCAACCAGGGAGGGCAGGATGTACCGCGCGGTTTCAAGGCCTTCCTTCGCCCCTTCCAGAAACGCGTCATACAGCGGAACGCGTTTTATAGTTCCACACCCCAAGCACAGCAGCAAAAACACAGGCAGCATCCAGCTCATGAGATTCTCTCCGCGCATTTGCAGCTTGCGATGCCGACGATGGTGGATACGCCCGTGGCAATCAAGGCAGGCAAAACGATACGCGCCGGATCAGCCGACCCCGCCGCCGCGCGCAGCGCGATCACCGAGGTGGGAAAGAGCTGCACGGAAGAAGCATTGATCACCAGGAATAAGCACAGCGCGTTGCTGGCCGCGCCGTTTCCTTTCCCCATTCGTCTGGCCGCTTCGATGCCCATCGGCGTGGCGGCGTTGCCAAGGCCCAGCAGGTTGGCCGTCAGGTTCATGGTCACCGGTTCCAGGGCTTCCGCGGGCAGGTCAGGGCCAAACAGCCGCAGGAGCAGCGGCGACAGCATCTTTCCCAGCCCTTCCGCCGCACCCGCTTTGCGCACGATATTCATCATTCCGCAGAAAAAAGCGTAAGCGCCTGCCAGCGCTATTGCCGTTTGGACAGCCTCCTCCGCGGCTTTCAGCATCGCACCGGCTGTCTGCTCGCCGACGCCGCTTGTCAGGCCCCACAAGAGCGCAAAGGCCGTCATTCCTCCGAAAATCCATTGCAGCATACATGCTCCTTTCCGCGCTGTCCGTCTTCGCAGCTGTTTCCGGTAAAAATAACGAAAGATTCAAAGGCGTTTCTTACGAAAGTTAATGATCGAATCGGTAAAAAATGTTGTTTTATCCCAAAATATACATTTTTTATGTGTTTTTCGCTTGACAACATTACCAACTGATAGTACAATAAAGTGTGGCGTAAGAAGAATTTGCCTTTGGGAGGGGAAACAATGAAGTCAACAGGCGTTGTTCGTAAGTTGGATGATCTGGGAAGAATCGTGATTCCCATTGAACTTCGGCGCACAATGGACATCGGTCTGCGGGATACGCTGGAAATCTTTGTGGAGGATGATAAAATCATTCTGAAAAAATATCACCCCGCTTGCATTTTCTGCAATGACGCCCGCGAAGTAATCCGCTATAAGGACAAGCTGATCTGCAAAAGCTGCCTGGAGCAGTTGAAGAAAGAGGCGTAACCGCCTGAAAGCCGCGTGCCAAAGCGCGGCTTTTTTGCGCCTCTTTGACATTGTATGCGCGATTGGGAAAAATCAGAACGCAGCAGTAAAACAGCCCGCTGTTCTTCCGGGCAGAAACCGCCGCAGCGGGCAGAATTTGCCCCATTGAAACACTGGACAAACTGCCGTGAATTGGGTATAATATAATAAGGTGTGGCATAACACCCGCCATTTGAATTTTAAGGAGGAGATCCCCATGGTGAAAGTTGCTATTAACGGTTTTGGCCGCATTGGCCGTCTTGCTTTCCGCCAGATGTTCGGCGCTGAAGGCTACGACGTGGTTGCTATCAACGACCTGACCAGCCCCGCGATGCTGGCTCATCTGCTCAAGTATGACACCGCTCAGAAGGGCTACTGTGGCGTGATCGGCGAAAACAAGCACACCGTCGAAGCCACCGAAAACTCCATCATCGTGGATGGCAAGGAAATCCGCATCTACGCTGAAAAAGACGCCAACAACTGCCCCTGGAAGGCCCTGGACGTGGACGTGGTTCTGGAATGCACCGGCTTCTACACCAGCAAGGAAAAGAGCCAGGCGCACATCAACGCCGGCGCTAAGAAGGTTGTTATCTCCGCTCCCGCTGGCAAGGATCTGCCCACCATCGTGTACAACGTGAACCACAACACCCTGACCAAGGAAGACACCATCATCTCCGCCGCCAGCTGCACCACCAACTGCCTGGCTCCCATGACCAAGGCTCTGAACGACGCCTTCCCCATCGTGAGCGGCATCATGACCACCGTGCACGCCTACACCGGCGATCAGATGATCCTGGACGGCCCCCATCGCAAGGGCGACCTGCAGCGTGCCCGTGCCGGCGCGGCCAACATCGTGCCCAACACCACTGGCGCTGCCAAGGCCATCGGCCTGGTTATCCCCGAACTGAACGGCAAGCTGATCGGTTCCGCTCAGCGCGTGCCCGTGCCCACCGGCTCCACCACCATCCTGGTTGCTGTTGTCAAGGGTAAGGACATCACCGTGGACGCCATCAACGCCGCCATGAAGGCCCAGAGCAGCGAATCCTTCGGCTACACCACCGAAAAGCTGGTCTCCTCCGATATCATCGGCATGACCTACGGCTCCCTGTTCGATGCCAACCAGACCATGGTCACCAAGATCGACGACGAAACCGCGCAGGTGCAGGTCGTGTCCTGGTATGACAACGAGAACAGCTATACTTCTCAGATGGTCCGCACCATCAAGTACTTCGCCGAACTGAAGTAATGATAGCGTTCGCTTCCTCAGCAGGAAGTGAAGAAAGTCAGCAGCCCGCTTCCCATGCTGAAAAGAATGGCAAGCGGGCTGTTTTACTTTTGCTGGTTTGTTGATCCTGCGGTGAATCAGAACAGAAGGAGCGACGCAACGATGGAAGAACTCTATATTCCGGCTTCCATGGGGAAGCTGTTCGGAATTTTTCAGAACCCCTCCGAATCCGCGCCCCTGATCATCCTGTCCCACGGCTTCAACGGCTGCCACCTGGGCAATCAGGATTTTGCGGATTTCTTCTCCGCTCACGGGTTCAATACCTTCTGCCTGGATTTCTGCGGCGGCGGAAACAATTCCAAAAGCGACGGGACGCTGCTGGACATGTCCGTGCTGACGGAGGCGGAGGATCTGAACGCGGTGATCGACTATTTCCTGCCGCGCTTCCCAACCATTTTCCTCTGGGGCGCCAGTCAGGGTGGGTTCATCTCCTCTTACGTGGCGGCGCACCGCCCCCGGGATGTACGGGCGCTGGCCATTGAATTCCCCGCCTATGTGCTCCAGGACGACGCGAAAAAGCGGGCCAATCCGGACGGTACTTTCCCGGAGGTTTTCCTCGGCATGAACACCACGATCGGAAGAAAGTACAACACAGATGCCGTTTCCTTCGACATCTATGATGTGATCAGCGGCTACACCGGCGACGTGCTCATCCAGCACGGCGACCAGGATGCCCTTGTTCCTCTGCGTTATTCCCAGCGGGCGGCGGAGGTATTTCCGTCGGCTGAATTGGTGGTATTGCCGGGGCAGGGCCATGGATTCCGGGGCGAATACCGCGTCCAGGCCATGGAACGGGAACTGGCCTTCTTCCGGCAGAGATGTCCCAAATCATGAGATGACAGAAAGCGCCTCGCCAAAAACGGCGAGGCGCTTTGCTGTATGATCAGTTTTTCCGCCATACGTGAGGGGAGAACAGCAGCAGAATCGGATAGATTTCCAATCGTCCGGCCAGCATCAGGAAGGACAAAAGCAGCTTGGCGGCGGGGGAGAAGGCGGCGAAGTTTTCCGTCGGGCCGACGCCGCCCAGGCCGGGGCCGACGTTGGAAAGCGTGGTGAGCACGGCGGTGAAGGCTGTGACAAAATCTTCCGCTTCCAGCGAGATCAGCAGCGTGCCGACCACCGCCAGCACCACCCAGAGCGACAGGTAAACGCCCACCTGGGCCAGCGTGGCTTCCGACACGGCTTTACCTTCCAGCCGAACCACGGCAACCTTGCGGGGCTGGAGCGTGTGCTCCAGGTCGCGGTAAGCGGATTTGCCCAGAATCAGAATACGGCTTGTCTTGAAACCGCCCGCCGTCGAACCCGCGCAGGCGCCCATGCACATCAGCAGCAGGATCAGCGTGCGGGAGAACAGGGGCCACAGGTTAAAGTCCGCGGTGCCAAAGCCGGTGGTGGACACGATCGAAGTGACCTGGAAGTAGGCATTCCGCAGCGCTTCAAAAAACGCGCCGTACCGCGGCAGAATATCCAGCGTGACCAGCAGCGTGGCGGCCGCCACAATGCCAAGGTATGTCCACAGCTCTTCGCTTTGCAGGATGGGTTCCTTCTCCCGGCGCATCAGATGAAAATAAATGGCAAAGTTGACGCCGAACAGCATCATGAATGTGCCGATGATCCACTCGATGAGCGGGCTGTGAAAAGCGCCGACGCTGGCGTTATAGTTGGAAAAGCCGCCTGTTCCCGCGGTGCCGAAGGTGTGAATGAGGGCATCGTACAGGTTCATACCGGCCAGCAGCAGACACACGGTTTCCGTTATGCTGAGAACGAAATAAAGCAGATACAGGATTTTCGCCGTGTCTCCCATCTTGGGCAGCAGCTTGGAAAAGGTGGGGCCGGGGCTTTCCGCCCGGGCCAGGTGCGACGTGCGGCCTGACAGCCGGGGCAGCACCGCCAGCGTGAATACCAGCACGCCCATGCCGCCGATCCAATGGGTGAAGGAGCGCCAGAACAGCACGCCACGCGGCAGATGCTCAATCTCCGTCAGGATGGTGGAGCCGGTGGTGGTAAAGCCGCTGACGGCTTCAAAGTAAGCGTCCACCATATGGGGGATTGCTCCTGACAGCACAAAGGGCAGCGCTCCGAAAAAGGACAGGATCACCCAGCTCAGCCCCGCCACCGCCATGCCGTCCCGGGCGGTGAGATCCTCGCGTTCCGGCTTGAGCAGGAAACTCAGCAGCGCTCCTGCAAAGGACGTGATGCCGATGGCCAGCAGAAACGCGGGCGCGTCCCCGCCTCCGTACAGCAGCGCAACCGCCAGCGAAGGGATCATCAGCACCGCTTCCATCACCATCAGACGTCCCAGCAGCCGGAACACCAGCTTATAATTCAAGAAAAACAAACCTTCTTTCGATCGGGGTTTTGCAAACTGCTTAACGGAGGAAATCAGACAATGGACACTTTAAGTCAGCTGAGAGTTCCAAGTTCTAAGTTCCAAGTTCTAAGCTGATGATGTCCAGCCATCTTGCATAAACCAGACTGTCCGGACGATATCGCTTAGAACTTAGAACTTGGAACTAAACTGTATATGAAAGCGTTCAAAAAATCCGTTACCTGAACACCTGACCCAGCGCGCTCAGGCCCGCCTTACGGCTGATGACCACCACGTAATCGCCCACCTCGATGGTGTCGTTGCCGAAAGGTACCTTCACCAAGCCTTCCCGCACGATCACGGCGATCAGGGCGTCGGGGATGACCTTCAGATCCTTCAGCGGAACATGGATATACTTGTCTCCCGCCTGGGCGATGAATTCCAGCGCCTCGGCCTGGCCGTTCATGAGGCGGTACATCCGCTGTACGGCGGCGTTGGCGCGGCTGGAGCGGGAACGAACCACCCGCAGAATATCGTTGCAGGCAACGGTTTTGGTGCTGATAATGCTGTCCAGACCCATATTATGCATGATACCGGAATAGGTGTCGCGGCTGGATTTGACGATCACCTTTTTCACCCCGCGCTGGGCGGCATAGAACCCGGCCATCAGGTTTTCCTCATCCCGGTCGGAAAGCGTGATGAAGGCGTGGGTATCCGCCAGTCCTTCGCTTTCCAGCAGCTCCTGGTCGGTGCCGTCACCCTCAATGATGGTCGCGCCGGGCAGAGAATCCGCCAGGCGGCGGGCCTTGTCCTTTTTCACTTCGATGACGGAGACCTTCATCTTCATCCGCACCAGCATGGACACGAGATAAAACGCGATGCGGCTGCCGCCCATAACCATCACGGAACGGATGGTGGACATGCCTTTGCCCAGGGCGGTGAAGAAACGGGTGATGGTTTCCACGTCGGATACCACGTGCACCCGGTCGCCCGCGCGGATAATGAAATCGCCCTTGGGGATGATGATGTCCTCGTCCCGCTCCACGGCGCAGAACAGCACCTGAGGCAGCTGTTTGTTCTTTTTATACATTTCCTTCATCGGAATGCCCACCACCGGGTCGCCCTCGGCAGCGCGGAAGTCCACCATTTCCACCCGACCCCGGGCGAAGGTTTCAATGCTGCCCGCAAAGGGGAAACGCAGCATTCGGCTGATTTCCCGGGCGGTGGCGCGCTCGGGGTTGATGGCGTAGTCAATGGCCAGTTCCTTTTGCAGGAAGGACAGGGTGTTCAGGTATTCTGGGTCGCGGATGCGCGCGATGGTGTATTGGGCGCCCAGCCGCTTGGCGGTCAGGCAGGACAGCATGTTGACTTCGTCGCTCATCGTAGCGGCAATCACGATATCCGTGTGCTGAATATCGGCTTCCTTCAATGTATCAGCGCTCACGCCGCTGCCATGGATGAACATGGCGTCCATGGTGTCCATGGATTTCTGCACGACGCTTTCACTGCGGTCAATCATGGTCACGTTATGGCCTTCGTCCACCAGGTGCTGGGCCAAAGAGATTCCCAGCTTTCCGCCGCCAATGATAACAATCTGCATACGATCCTCCCCAATCGCAAGATGCGAGCACTCGAATACAGATTATATTATATCAGGTATAGATGCGTTTGAAAAGGGCCAAATGCTTTTCTGTTTCCTGATTTTCGCTCACAGGTCACGTATAGCCGCGGTTATCGTCATCATATTCGCTTGGGCGTCATCCGGGCAGCTTGCACACATCCACCCATTCCCTACAATTGGAATACCGTTCCAATTCGGGCAGGGTCAGCTCGATGGCGCTGTTGCTGCTGCCGCAGGCAGGGAAAACGGTTTCGAACCGTTTCAGCGATTCATCCAGGTACACCTTCACCCCGTCGTTGACCGCAAAGGGGCATACGCCGCCCACTGCATGGCCGATCATCGCTTCCGTTTCAGCGGGGGAGAGCATCTTTGCCTTCAAGTGAAACCTGGCTTTGAACTTGGCGTTGTCCACCCGCGCGTCGCCCGCGGCCACCACCAGCACCGCCGCGCCGTCCACAAGAAACGAGAGGGACTTGGCAATCCGGCAGGGTTCGCAGTTCAGCGCCTGCGCCGCCAGCTCCACCGTGGCGCTGGATACGTCAAATTCCAGAATCCGGTCTTCCATGCCAAACGTTTTGAAATATGCTTTCACCTGATCAATCGCCATGGGATTACCTCCATATGCTGCATAGTATCTGCATTGTACCGGGATTTCAGAAAAAAAACAACAGGCAGACTGTATTGGCTGTGTTCAAAAAGGGCGCATGGCTTCTGCCATGCGCCTTGCACTTTTGCTGATGCTCTTTAGCCCAGCGTGACGGTGACCTGGTGAGTCTTGCCGTCGCCGAACACGGGCAGGACGTTGCCTTCGATGGCCTTGCCGTCCACTGTGACGGACTTGACGCCCCGGCACACATGGCTGGGATTCTGAATGTCGATGGCATAGGTCGCGCCCCGGAAGCGGCGGCTGATCTGGTAGCCGTCCCAATCGTGGGGAATGCAGGGATCAATCTTCAGGCCGTCCCAGTCGGGCTTCACACCCAGGATGTAATTGCTGATGACGTAGAAGTTCCAGGCGGCGGTGCCGGTCAGCCAGGAGTTCTTGGCTTGGCCGAAGTTCTTGGCGTCCTTGCCCGCGATCATCTGGCTGTAGACATAGGGCTCCATCTTGTGCAGCTCGCTGATTTCCTCCCGGTAGGCTGGGGCGATCTTCTTGTAGAGCTTGAACGCCCGGTCGCCATGGCCCACCACGGTTTCCGCCGCGATGATCCAGGGGTTGTTGTGGCAGAAGATACCGGCGTTTTCTTTGTATCCCGGCGGGTAGGAGGACACTTCGCCCAGCTCCAGATGGTACTCCTTGTAGGCGGGCTGGAGCAGCACGATGCCGTGCTCGGTTTCCAGATACTTTTCGACGGATTTGAGCGCCTGTTCGGCCTTTCCGTCCTTCACGCCCACGCCGCCCATGATGCAGTAGCCCTGGGACTCGATGAAAATCTTGCCGTCCTCGCATTCGTGGCTGCCCACCTTGTGGCCCATGGCGTCATAGGCGCGGACGAACCATTCGCCGTCCCAGCCCGCGGTCAGGATGGCCTGCTCCATTTCGGCAATGGCCTGTTCCTGGGCAGCAGCCTTGGCCGCGTTGCCCCGGCGCTTTTCCAGCGCCACCAGCTCGGGGCCGATGGCCACGAACATGCCCGCAATCAGCACGGATTCGGCCACCCGGTCGTCCGGCGCGTTGGGGTTGGAGAAGGTCTGGAAGCTCTCGTCGGGGGTGTCGGAGAAGCAGTTCAGGTTCAGGCAGTCGTTCCAGTCGGCCCGGCCGATCAGCGGCAGACCGTGGGGGCCCCGGTTGTTGACCACATGGTCGAAGCTGACTTCCAGGTGCTCCATCAGGGTGCCCCAGTCATCGGGATTCGTGTCATAGGGGGTCTTTTCATCCAGGATGGAAAAGTCTCCGGTTTCCTTGATGTAAGCGGCAGTACCGGCAATCAGCCACAGCGGGTCGTCGTTGAAGCCGCCGCCGATGTCGTTGTTGCCCTTCTTGGTCAGGGGCTGGAACTGATGGTAGCACCCGCCGTCCCGGAACTGGGTGGCGGCGATGTCCAGGATGCGTTCCCGGGCGCGCTCGGGAATCTGGTGCACGAAGCCCAGCAGGTCCTGGCTGGAATCCCGGAAGCCCATGCCCCGGCCGATGCCGCTTTCAAACATGGAGGTGGAGCGGCTCATGTTGAAGGTGACCATGCACTGGTAGGGGTTCCAGATGTTCACCATGCGCCCCAGCTTTTCGTCGGGGGTGGTGAGGGTGTAGGCGGACAGCAGATTGTCCCAGTGGGCTTTCAGGGCGCTGAACGCGGCCGCGATCTGCTCGTCGGTAGTCAGCTTGGAGAGCAGCTCCTTGGCGGGCGCTTTGTTGATGACGCCGGGAGCGACAAACTTTTCTTCGTTGGCCAGTTCCACATAGCCCAGCACAAAGTTGAACTTTTTGCTTTCGCCGGGCTGCAGGGAAACCTTGATTTGATGCGCCGCCATGGGCTGCCAGCCGGAAGCGACGGAGTTGCCCATCTTCCCGGTGACCACGCTCTGGGGTGCGTCAAAGCCGTTGTACAGGCCCAGGAAGGTTTCCATGTCGGTATCGAAGCCGTCCACCGGCACGTTCACGCCGTAGAAGGAATAATGGTTGCGGCGCTCCCGGTATTCGGTCTTGTGGTACACCACGCCGTTTTCGATTTCCACTTCGCCGGTGGAGAAATTGCGCTGGAAGTTCAGCATATCGTCCTGAGCGTTCCAGAGGCAGAACTCCACGAAGGAGGTCAGGATCACGTCCTTTGGCGCATCGGTTTCATTGGTCAAAGTGATCTGGTGCACTTCGGCGTTGACGCCCATGGGCACGAAGGACAGTTGGCTGGCCTTGACGCCGTTTTTCTTGCCGGTGATGACGGTGTAGCCCATGCCGTGGCGGCAGGCGTATTCGTCCAGCTCGGTCTTGCAGGGCTTCCAGCCGGGGTTCCAAACGGTGTCGCCGTCCTTGATATAGAAGTAGCGGCCGCCGTTATCCACAGGCAGGTTGTTGTAGCGGTAGCGGGTAATGCGGCGCAGCCGGGCGTCGCGGTAGAAGCAGTAACCGCCGGCGGTGTTGCTGATGATGCCGAAGAATTGTTCACAGCCCAGGTAGTTGATCCAGGGATACGGGGTGCGGGGCGTGGTGATGACGTATTCCCGCGCCGCGTCGTCAAAATAGCCGAACTTCATGGTCTTCCCTCCTGTATTATATCATGCGTCATTCGCGCTCCGAATGACGTAAGATTCAGGCTTTTCCCGGGCGAAACCGCTCTCTGGAGCCCAAAGGGCGGTTTCCCCCAGCCCCCTTCCGAGAAAGGCGAATGAAAAAAGGATGATCAGGGACTCTTTCTAAACGATATTCCACAGCTTCATTCATAATCCTGCAAGTTTACTGACACCATCCCGCTGACGCCCCGCTCCTGCATGGCCACGCCGTAGAGCGCATCGCAGCGCTCCATGGTGCCCTTGCGGTGAGTGACCACCACGAACTGGGTGCTCTTGGCGTACTCAGCCAGATAATCCGCGAAATAGCCGATGTTCGCTTCGTCCAGCGCCGCTTCGATTTCATCCAGAATGCAAAAGGGCGTGGGTTTTAATTTCAGCATGGCGAACAGGATGGCGATGGCGGTGAGCGCCCGTTCGCCGCCGGAAAGCAGGCTCAGCAATTGCAGCTTCTTTCCCGGCGGCTGGGCGATGATCTCGATGCCGCAGTTCAGGGCGTCGTCGGGATCGGTGAGCTTGAGCTCCGCATAGCCCCCGCCGAACAGCCGGGCAAAGGTTTCCTTGAAATATTCGCCCAGCTTGTCAAATTCCTCCACGAACTGCTTTTCCATCTGGGACAGCAGCCGGGTGATGAGGGTCTGCAAATCCTCCTCGGCTTTGGTCAGGTCCTGCCGCTGGGCGGTCAGATCGTCGAACCGCTCCTTGGTGGCGGCGTATTCCTCGATCGCGCCTACGTTCACATGGCCCATGTCCCGGATGCGGGCGCGGAGCGTGGCCGCTTCCTTTTCGCTGGCGGAGAGGTCGAACTTCTCCTGCGTGCGGAATTCCTCGGCCATGGCGTAGGTGAGATCGTAGGTGTTGAAGATGTGATCGGTCATCACCTTGAGCTCGTTTTCCGCCCGGTCGCGGCTCAGCTCGGTGCGGTGCAGCTTCACGCTGTCATCGTCGTAAGCCTTGTGGATTTCCTCGCTCAGGCGCACGGATTCGCGCTGTTTGGCATTCTTCTCCTGCCGCTGGGCTTCCAGCCCGTCCACCTTTTCCCGGGCGGCGCCGACCAGCGCTTCCCGTTCCCGGCACATGTTTTCCTGTTCCTTTAAAAGCTCCTGGGCCTTTTGCAGCTGGATCTCCCGGCATTCCCGGTCGGTTTCCAGCTCGGCCAGGCGCTTGGCCAGGCGTTCAAATTCCTGGTCGCGGCGCTCTTTATCGCGCTGCAACGTATCCAGGGCATAGGACAGCTCGGCGTATTGCAGCCGCATCTTCGTGACCAAATTGCGCTGGGCGTCGGCCTTTTCGCGGGCGTCAAACAGCGCTTTTTGCAGGGATTCGGTCTTTTGGTCCATGGCCTCCCGGTCGATGGTCTGGCTCTCCGCCATGCTTTGAACGAAGGCCAGATCCCGCTCGATGTCCGCGATGCTTTCGGTCAATTGCTGCCGGGCATCCCGGGTGCGTTCCAATTGCTGGGAAGCGGCGGTCAGCTCCGCCTTGGCGTTAAAGACCCGCTCCTGCTCCCGGGCTACGGCGATTTCTTCCTGGTGCACCCGCTCCAGCGCTTCGTTGCGCAAGCGCTTGAGTTCCTCGCGCCGGGCCTGCATGCCGTTCAGCGATTCGCGCAGGGACGTCAATTGCTGCTTTTCCTGCTCCAGGGTCTGACGCAATTCTTTGATTTCACGCTCGCGGCCCAGCAGGCTCACGCTGCTTTTCTGGGCCGTGCCGCCGGTCATGGAGCCGCCGGAGTGCATTACGTCGCCGGTCAGCGTGACCAGGCGGAAGGCGTGCCGCCCGGCCCGCATGATGGGAATGCCGCTGTCCAGGTCGCGGGCGATCACCGTGCGGCCCAGCAGGTTTTCCATGATGCCCCGGTATTCCGGGCTGTAGGAGATCAGTTCGCTGGCCACGCCCAGGCACCCGGGCATGGACAGCAGCCGCCGTTCCTCCGCGTTCAGCACGCGGCTTTTCACGCTGGTCATGGGCAGGAAGGTGGCGCGGCCCAGGCGGTTGTTGCGCAGGTAGTCGATGATGCGCTTGGCCGCTTCCTCGTCCTCGGTGACGATGTTCTGCAGCGCGCCGCCCAGCACCATGTCGATGGCGGTTTCCAGCTCCTTGGGCACCTGCATGAGGCGCGCCACCACGCCGCGCACGGAGGTATTCCCCTGGGCGTAGGAAAGTGCCTTGCGGACGGACTGGTTATAGCCCTCCATCTCACGGCTCATTTCGTCCAGCAGCCGCAGCCGGCTCACATCGCCCTGATACTTGGCGTTCAGGTTTTGCGCCTTTTCCGCCGTTTCCTGGGTTTCCAGGGTCAGGGCCCGCAGGTTGGCTTCGCTCTGGACGGCATCGTCTTTTAAGGCGTTTAGCCCTTCCTCCACCTCCGCGGCCTGCTTTTCGGCGGCGCGGAGCGCGGCGGTCAGAGCGGTCTGCTTTTCGCCGCCCTCCTGTACCGCCTGCTCGATTTCGGCCAGGCGCTCCTTCATCTGGGCGCAGATGGCCTGCTGCCGGGCCTGCTGGTTTTTGGCGTCGGACAGACGGTTCATGGCGGCTAAAATGTCCGCCTTGTGCCGGTCCAGCGTGGCTTCCTTCTGCTGGGCGTCGTCCAGATACACGTCCAGTTTTTTCTGCTCGGCGTTCAGCTCCGCTTCCGCCTGGGTCAGCGCTTCGCCGCTCTGCTTGGTGTCCTGCTCGCCCTTGTCAAAGAGCGCTTGCAGCTCCGCCCGCTTGTCCAGCGCTTCTTCCTTTTCCCCCGCGATGCGGGCCAGGTTTTCCTGGATGGAATCAATCTGGTGGGCGGTGTGCTCCCGGGCGGTCTGCATATCGTGCAGGGTATCGGTGGCGGTCAAATGCTCCTGCCGGGCGGCGGTCAGTTCTTCTTCCAAAATAGCGATGGCTTCTTCCAGCTGTTCCCGCTCGGCGGTGTTTTCATTGAGCCGCGCTTCATGGTGGGAAAGCACGTCGCGCAGGCCCTCGATGGTCTTGTCCAGCGCCGCGATACGCTCCTTCACCTTATCGTGACGGATGAGGAAAATGTTGATTTCCAAATCCTTTAAGCGTTCGGCCAGTTCCAGGTATTCCTTCGCCACCGCCGCCTGCTTTTCCAGCGGTTCCACGCGGGAGGCCAGCTCGTCCAATATGTCGTTGACCCGCTCCAGATTTTCCCTTGTGCGGGCCAGCTTGCGTTCGGCCTCTTCCTTGCGGACGCGGAAGGTCATCACACCCGCCGCCTCCTCAAAGATCTGCCGCCGGTCCTCGCTCTTGACCGACAGAATCTCGTCGATGCGGCCCTGGCCGATCAGCGAATAGCCCTCCTTGCCGATGCCCGTATCCCGGAACAGCTCCAGAATATCTTTCAGGCGGCAGGCGGTTTTGTTGAGAAAGTAATCGCTGTCGCCGTTGCGGTACACCCGACGGGTGACCATCACCTCGGCGAAGCTGGATTTGAGCGCGCCGTCCTCGTTGTCGAAGGTGAGGCTGACTTCGCAATAAGACGCCTGCTTTCGCTTGGCGGTGCCGCCAAAGATGACGTCCTCCATCTTGGCCCCGCGCAGCACCTTGGCACTCTGCTCGCCCAGCACCCAGCGCACCGCGTCGCCGATGTTGCTTTTCCCCGAGCCGTTGGGCCCCACGATGCCTGTGATGCCCTGATTGAACACGATTTCCGTCCGGTCGGCAAAGGACTTGAACCCGTGAATTTCCAGTTTTTTAAGGCGCATGTGTCCCTATTTCCCCCGAACCTTTCATCGTAATCAGCGCGGCGGCGGCAGCCTCCTGCTCGGCGCGTTTCTTGCTGGTACCTTTTCCAATCGCGGCCTGCTTCCCCTCGATCAGCACAGCGGCGGTGAACACCCGGTCGTGGGGCGGCCCTTCCTCTCCCAGGGTTTCGTAGGTGGGGTTGGGCAGGCCCTTGCTCTGGACATATTCCTGCAAGGCGCTCTTGGCGTCGGTGTCGCCGGTTTCGGTGCAGTCGCCGATGAGACGGTGCACCATGTCCCTTGCCGCGTCCAGCCCGCTGTCCAGATACACGGCAGCCAGCACAGCCTCGAATGTATCGCACAGAACGGAAGGATTTGTCCGGCCGCCGGAGATTTCGCAGCTGCGGTCCATCATCAGCGCTTCGCCCATATGAACCGACGCCGCGGCCTCCGCCAGCTTTTCTTCCCGCACCAGCTTTTGCCGCAGGCGCGTCATGGCCCCCTCGTGCATTTCCGGGTGATTGGCGTAGATTTTTTCGCTCACGCAAAGCTCCAGCACCGCGTCGCCCAAAAATTCCAGCCGCTGGTTATGCTCGTGCCCCAGGGACGGATGGGTGAGCGCCTGCTTGAGCAGGGCGGTCTTTTTAAACGTGTAGCCAATCGCCCGTTGGAGGGCCTGTAAGTCGGACATGGTGTGTTTCCTTCTTTAAAGCAAAGATTGATCGGTTCATGAGATCCTTCGCGGACGCGGGAGGCGCCCGCCTCCCGCTGCTCAGGATGACAGCAAAAGGTGTTCTCTTTTAAGTTTCGTTCCGTATATGCCAAACTTATAAGCAACCAATGAACGCTGTCATTCTGAGCAGGCGGGCAGGCAGAGCGCCCGCCGTCGCGAAGAATCTCATGTAAGCATTGCGTCAGGTTTGATCACGCAAAACCTGTTTATTGATGGGCTTCGATATACTTCACCACGTCGCCCACGGTGCGCAGGGTGTTGATGGCGGTGTCGTCCACGGTGAGGTTGAAGGTGTCTTCCAGATCCATGATCATGACCATCACGTTGGCGCTGTCGGCCTTCAGGTCTTCCACCAGACGCTTGTCGGGGGTGATGTCCTTCACGTCCATTTTGAGCTGCTTGGCGATCATGCCGGCTACGGTGTCGAATACCATTGCTGTGTCCTCCCTTATATTTTTGAATAGTTCTAAGTTCTAAGTTCCAAGTTCTAAGCTGGCTGCATCTCCCAATTCTGGAATCGAATTTTGAGCGCTACTCGGCTTAAAACTTAGAACTGAGAACTTGGAACTTTTATTCGCTGAGCTGTTTGGAAATCTCCTGCTCGATGGATGCAACCAGATTTTTCCTTACCATGATAACGGCCTGTCGGATGGCGCAGGCGATGGCGTGGGCGTTGCTGGAGCCGTGGGCCTTGACCACCACGCCCTTGACGCCCAGCAGCGGCGCACCGCCGACCTCGGTATAGTCCATGGCTTTCTTGACGCGCCGGAACGCGGGCTTGGCCATCAGGCCCCCCAGCGTGCTGCGGAAATCGGCTTTGATCTCTTTCTTGATCATGCCCAGAAGCGTGCCCGCCACGCCCTCCATGAACTTTAAGATCAGGTTGCCGCTGAACCCGTCGCACACCACCACGTCGGCCACGTCGGCGGTGATGTCCCGGCCTTCCACGTTGCCGATAAAGTTGAAGGGCGCTTTCTCCATCAGGGGATAGGCGGCCTTGACCAGGGCGTTTCCCTTTTCGCTTTCGGCCCCGATGTTCACCAGGCCCACCCGGGGATTCTCAACGCCGCGCACGGCTTTCAGATACGCCGCGCCCATCACGCCGAACTGGGGCAGGTACGCGGGCAGGCAGTCCACGTTGGCCCCGCAGTCGATCAGGCAGAAGAAGCCCTTGCCGTTGGGCATCAGCGGCGCCAGGGCGGGACGCTCTACGCCGTCGATGCGGCCCAGGCGGAACATGCCGCCGGCCAGAGTAGCCCCGGTGGAGCCCGCGGATACGAAGCCGTCCGCGCCGCCCTCCCGCACCAGCAGCATGCCCTTTACCTGGGCGCTCTGCTTTTTCGTGCGGATGGCCATGACCGGCGCGTCGTGATTGGTAATGATTTCGGTGCAGTCGTCAACTGCGATACGGCTGCGCACGTCGTCGCAGCTGACAAGCAGTTTTTCGATTTCGTCCTTCGGCCCGCCCAGGGTGATTTTCAGATCCGCGTCCGCCCGCAGGGCCTCGATAGCCCCCTCGACGGTGCACTGGGGCGCGTTGTCCCCGCCCATGGCGTCCAGATAAATATGAACCATTGGCTTTCCCTCCTTGTTCAAGGCTCATAGAAAGACATATTATCTTACCATAAAACGGCGCAATTGACAAGGGTTCAGAGGCATTCCGAGGCAAGATGCAAAATCAGGGTTTTTTCTCCTGCTTACGGCAATCAAACCGCTGCGGATATTTGAAAATATTTTATACATTTATTCTTTCAAACCTTTCCTTTTTCTCGGGAAGTATGCTATAATAAAAAATGTTCAGCCGTCGAAACGGCTTTCCAGATGGGAGAAAATTGCGGGGCATTGCTTCTCCCGAATAGAACGAAAAGCGAGTTGGATGACCAAATGAAAAAATCAACGAAAAAAATGCTGACGGTTTTCTGCGCCTTTGTGCTGGCAGCGCTTCCCTGTTTGGCCGCGCGGGCGGATGCTCCTACCATCACCGTGGGAAACGGGCAATTGACAGTGACATACAGCAACCCGAACGCGCAGGGCAGCTATACCTATGTGCTGCTGGACGCCATGGAACGGATCATGCTGGTGGAAGTGGACGCGGCCGATACCTGGACGCCCGCCTGGACGGAGGAGGGCCTGTTCAAGGTTCAGGCGTACTATAAGGATGCCGGCGGAGTCACCCGAAGCGAAGAATCGGATTTCAAAGAAGTCCGTTTTTCCAATAAAAAAGATCCGCTGTACTGGGGAGATTTCCTCAACGACAACAGCGGCGCGCTGCCGTCTGCTTTCACCAAGCCCGTGGAATACTTTGAGCCCACGCCGGCGCCCACCCGGGACCCGGCGGCTGTGACCGCCGCGCCCCAGGCGGTGGCTCCTTTATACACGTTCGCGCCTTCCGCCGCTGTTCCCGCGCCTACCGCCGTTCCTGCCGCGGGGGGTGTGTCCTATGCCGGCACCCGGCCCTGCTTTGAGCACCTGAATATCCGCATCCGCATTTCGGACAATGATTCCCACGCGGCCACCAAGGGCCGCTCCGGCCCCGGTACCGATATGCCTCAGGTGGCGACGCTGAACATCGGCGAAGTTTTTCAGGTGCTGGATTGCCGCATTCTGGAGCAGGGGAACGTCCATTGGTTCATGATCAACAAAAACGGCGTGAACTGCTGGGTCGCCTCCGGGCGGTGCGAACGGTACTGATTCCGGTTCAAGTATCCTGAGGATGCAGCGTGCATCCTCTTTTTTGTTCGGAGATGCGCTGAATCACATTTCAGCGGAAGAATTGCGCTGCGGCATCCGTTATGGTATAATGATGAGGAAATCTGCTGCAGGCAGATTGTCCGTCCAGCCGGGCCGCGAATGCGAGCACGGCTGGCATCATGGTATCATGATGAAACAACCGGCTGGGCCGGAGTACCAAGAAATGGAGAAAAAAACCAATGAAAAAAACGATTGCCCTGATTTGCACTTTATGTATCCTGATCAGCTTTATACCCGCCCAGGCGGGAGCGGTATGGGACAGCGATGCGTGGCAGCAGACCGTCAGCCAGCTGCAGTCCGGCGCGCCAATGCCGGTGCCTGAAGCACGGCGAATCAAAATCAGTCAAAGCCAGGTGTATCTTGCCGATCCCGCCGAACAGAAATCAGGATGGCTGAACGTTGCCCTGGTTTCCACGGACGCGCAGGATATGCGGCAGAATTTCGGCCGCAGCGAAGCGCTGCTGGTGTGCCGGGTGAACCAGAAAACAGGCGAATTCCGGCTGCTTTCCCTGCCGGAATACATGACGGTGCATGTGGACGGCTTACCGGCGGAAATTCAGCTCAAGCACGTGAACTGCTTTGGCGGGCCGCTGCTGGTGCTTGACACGCTCAACCGGGAACTGGGCATGAGCGTCAGCCGCTATTGCGCCATTAACGTGGATGCCTTTGCTGACATTGTGGACCGCGTCGGCGGCGTCACGCTGACGCTGACCGATGAGGAAGCGCAGGCGCTGTCCCTGGGCAGCGGCACGCAGACGCTGTCCGGCATGCAGGCGGTGGCGTATCTGAAGCTGCGGCGGCAATGGGACGGCGCGCTGCGGTTCCGGATTCTGCTGGAAGCCTTGATGCGGCAGATGTCATCCAGCGGCATGGTGAGCGGCGCACTGGCGTTGGTTGATACGCTGCTGCACATGATCGACACCAACCTGACGCTGGATGAGATCGTCACCTTTGTCTTTGCCCTGCTGGATCAGAAAGAAATGAAGGGCATCCAGTCCTACCGCCTGGAAGCGGACGCGGAAGGACAGGTGAGGGAACAGGCGCTTCAGGCCTGCCGTGAATTCCTGTACGGAGGCGCAGGTGCCCAATGATCCATGCGCTGTCGCTAAACCCCAGCTGGGATAAAACAGCCAGTGTCCCCCGCTTCCAATTGGACGCCCCCAACCGCATCCAGCCCGAACGCCTCGACGTGGGCGGCAAGGGCGTGAACGTGGCGCGGGTCGCGCGGGAGCTGGGCGAAGAAACGGAGCTCGTCGGTTTTGATTTTGCGGGCGAACCGATGAAAACCGCCATGGCGCAGGAGGGTATCCCCTGCAGGCTGTTTCCGGTTCACGGCGATATGCGGGTAAACCTCAAGCTGCGGGAAACCGAAACGGGCCGCACCATCGAAATCAATGAACGCGGCGCGGCAGTAACAGAAGATGACATTCAGGCTGTGCTGTACGGCTTGCTGGAATCGGCCCAAACAGGCGCTTGGTACACGCTGTCCGGCAGCCTGCCGCCCGGCGCAAAGCCAGACACTTACCGCCGCTTCTGCGGCGCGGTTCAGGCCTGGGGCTGTGCTGCCGCAGTAGACTGCGACGGGGAGACGCTGCGGGAAGCAGTGCAGGCCAAGCCTGCCCTGATCAAGCCAAACATCCAGGAATTCAGTGAGCTGACCGGCGTCCATCCTGAAAATGAACGGGAAGTGCTGGCTGCCTGCCACGCGCTGTGCGCTCAGGGTGTGGGCCGCGTATGCCTCACCTGGGGCGGCAAAGGCGCATGGCTGGTCAGCGCCAAAGAGGCCTGGGCCTGCTCCGCCGCGAAGATTGAACCGCTGGGCACCCAGGGCGGCGGCGACACGATGCTCGCCGCGCTCCTCACTGCCCTGTCCCGCGGGATGAGCGACCCGGAGGCGCTGCGCTTTGCCTCCGCTGCCGCCGCCGCCACCGTGATGCGCCCCGGCACGCTGCTGTGCCGCCGCGCAGATCAGGAAGCACTGCTGCCTGGGCTGACTGTGTCCACGCTGTAACAGCTGCATAAAAATTCAAAACGTGCGCCGCCATTTGGCCGCGCACGTTTTGATCTACTGTATTCTGTTATGGTGCTTTTCTTTTATACTCTTATACTATTTCTCGTCTAAAATATTGAAAGATTCGGGATGGATTTTTCGTTCTGGCAAAGCTGAATGAAGGGAGGCGTAGCAGCGCTACGTTGACCGG
>CADCJO010000013.1:27538-101288 GCA_902801765.1 uncultured Eubacteriales bacterium | reverse complement strand
TCCTTGAAATACCGCCAGTATTCCTGCGGAAATGCGCCTTGTCTGACGAAAAATCTGCTCAGAATCAGCTCTTTTCGGGTAGTGTGAACACTCCCTAATTCCGGGTCACCGCTGCAAATCGCCCGGAACCTCCGGATTGCCGGGATCACTGAGTATCTGCACGGCGGTGCATGGGCCCAATTCCCGCCAGTCATTCAGGCACCATACCACCTGCTTGCCGGGGGTCACTTCCGCCATTTGAGGCGAAAACCCGTTATTGCCGCGGGAGCACAGGATGGTATTGCCGTTTTTCAGCCGAACGCAGCTCTGGCAATCGCTGAGCCGCGCTTCGGGCGGCAGCTCCGTCAGGCTGATTTCCCATGCCGTGCGGCCGTCAGGCATGACCTCCCGCACCAGGCCGTGATACTCGTCGTTGATCAGGGTATTGCCGTTTTTCAGCCGCACCGCGGCCCAGGGCTGATCAATGGCATAGCGCCAGATGATATTGAAATCCAGATCGTATTCGATCACCTTGTTCAGGCTCAGATACGGCACCAGAAAGGTCTTTCGGTCCGTCATGCGGAACCGGCGGAAATGGCCGTGGACCCAGCCGGGATTTTCATAGGGAATATCATGCTTGTATTCCACGCAGTCCGTTCGGGTGTTCACGATCATGCAGTAAGGCTTCGGCGCGTTGACGGCCATGACGACCCGTTCCCCGTCGATGGGCTGGATGGTGTGGTATTCTTCGCCCGGCCGGCAATTCCTGCGCCAGACCAGGCGCTTGTCCGGAGTGATCTCCCCGGCCCAGCTCATGCGGGTAAACAGGATATTGCCGCTGTTTTTCATCCAGATATCGTCCAGCTCCCAGCCCGTGCCGGTATCGTAGGTCCAGATGATTTTTCCGCCGCTGATCAGGAAAATCCGGTTGCACCCTTCACCGATATACAGCATGGGATACCGGGCCAGACTGCCGGCGCTTGCCGCTTCGGCGCTTACGCGCCAGGAGGGAGGGTCAATGGGTTCTTCCTCGGCGCCGCGTTTAGGAACGGAAGCGGCGGAAAACTTGTGCAATATCTTTTCCAATGAACTGGCTTTTTCCGACACGGTTTCGTCTCCTTCCGAGATTCGATTCAGAAAGAATCGCCCAGTCAACAAAATCCGAGGCAAAAGCCTCGGACTTTGCTGGGGCCGGGGCTGAAAAGCCCCGGCTGTTTGTGTTATGGGGGATTACTTGGCCAGATCCACTTCGGTGGCGGTCTGGTTCAGCATATGGGTGGAATTGCCCGCTTCATACGCGGCGGCGCGTTCGTCAATGACTTCCTGATAGCCGGCGTCCAGGTATTCCTGAGCGAACTGCTGATACAGGGCGTCGAATTCCTCGGGTGCGCACATGGTCAGCTTGTCGCGGTATTCCTTGTACTTTTCGGTCAGCACCTTCTGGTACTCGGCTTCGGCTTCCATGGTGACGGAGTACAGAGCGTTGGCGATGGCCCAGCCCGCGTCCTTCACGGCGACCTTGTCATGATACCAGTTGATGACATCCTGGGTGAAGTCCTGAGGCAGGTCGTGGGGCATGTTGTTGCTGATCACGTCCTCGATGGTACCGGCCTGACGGGCTTCGATGGTGATGCACCAGTAGTCCTTGTTGTTGGAGAAGCCCATCTTGTAGTCGCCGTTGTAGTCGCTGACAGTGACAGGCAGCTTGTTTTCGTCATAGTTGAAGTTTTCGCCCTCGATGCCCCACTGGAAGGTGAACAGGTTTTCAGGCTGGGTCAGCCATTCCATGTACATCCAGGCGGCCTTGATTTGGTCTTCGCTGGCGAAGGCGGAGAAGCCCACCATCATGCCGAAGGGGTTGTCGGTGCGGTAGCCGGGGGTGGTGCCGGTTTCAGCGTCGATCTTGCCGTTGACGGGCACGATGGCCAGCTCGGCGCCGGGATTGGCTTCATAGAACGCGGTCAGCCAGTCCATGGAAGCGGAGATGTAGCCGCCGTACTGGTAGTTCTTGCCGTTGATGAAGTTGGTCTTGTCGTCTTCCGTGCCGGTCAGGTAGTATTCGGGGTTCATGATGCCCGCGTTGTAGCGGTAGTTTTCGTTCTTGAGCAGCTTATAGTTGGGTTCCCAGCCCAGGGAAGGAATGTTGTAGTCGCCGTACATGGCCCATTCTTTTTCGTCCAGGGGCCAGGTGCGCCACTGATAGTTTTGGTCGGAGCCAACACCGGTGATCATGGTGCCGCCGGCGGGATATTCGGCAATGCCCGCTTCCTTGATCTTGAGCATGGCTTCATTGTATTCGCTGGTGGTGACGGGTACATGATCATAGCCGATCTGCTTCAGCCAGTCCATACGGACGAAGTTCTGGAACGTATAGGAGGTGTCATAGTAGGGACGCAGGGCGGCCACGAAGTAGGTTTCGCCGTTGATCTGGGTGTAGGTCAGCTGGTTGTTTTCCACCATCCGGTTGTAGTAGGTGGGAGCGATGGCGGCGAAGTCTTCCATGTTGAAGGTGGCCAAATAGCCGTCGCCCGCCCATTGGGTGACCTTGGGATAGTCATATTCCATCAGCACGGTGGGCAGGTCCTGGGCCGCCGCCAGCATGGAATACTTGGTCAGCACGTCGCTGCGGGGAATGGCGACGTAGTTCACGGTGATGTTGTACTTGTCTCCGAAGTTTTCCTGGATCCACTTGGTCCAGTAGTTGTCTTCCACGTTGGGCACGCCCGCCTGACCGCGGTCATACACCGGGATGGTGATGCTGACGTTCTCGGCAAAGGGCTCCCACGCGGGCGTTTCCGCGGACGCGAAGGACGCGATGCTCAGCAGCATAACCGCTGCCAGCGCCAGGGCAAGGATTTTCTTCATTTGGTTTTCCTCCTTTATTATTAGGGCATTCCGCCCTTGGGAACGGGGATTAGGCAGTAGGGATTAGGCAGTAGGCAGTAGGGAGCGGCATTCACGCAATCGGCGAAGCATTGTTAGCTGGTTTTCCTAATGCCTAATGCCTGAATTATCATCCCTTCACCGCGCCGACCATGACGCCCTTAACGAAGTACTTTTGCAGGAAGGGGTAGATGCAGATGATCGGGATGGTGGCGAACATGATGCAGGCTGCCTGGAGCACCTCGGGGGTGCTGGTCACTTCGATGGCTTCGGACAGGGTAGCGGTCTGCGCATCGGTGGCGGAGGCCACCAGCTGATACAGCTTGTACTGGATCATCTTGAGGGCTTCTTTGGTGATGTAGTATTTATTGTCCGCGTAGCTGTTCCAGCGGCCCACGGCATAGAACAGGCTGAGCGTGGCGATGATGGGCATAGACAGGGGCAGCACGATCTGGAACAGGATCTGGAAGTTGCTGGCCCCGTCCAGGAACGCCGCTTCTTCCAGGCTTTCCGGGATAGAGGACTGGAAGTAGTTCTTCATGATCAGCATGTTATAGGAAGAATAAATCAGCGGCAGAATCAGCACCCACATGGTGTTGAGCAGGTTCAGATCCTTGTACAGCAGGTAGGTGGGAATCAGGCCGGCGCTGAAATACATGGGGATCATCAGCAGGAAGGTGAAGAACGCCCGGCCCTTCAGGCGCTTCTTGGAAAGCGGATATGCGGCGCAGGTGCACACGATCATGCCCATCAGGGTGAAGATGGCTACCACTTCCACGCTGTACAGGAAGGAATGCACCAGGGTGCCGTCCTGGAAGATGGAGGTATAAGCGTCAAAGTTGATGCCCTTGGGCCAGAGCACCACGGACTTTTGCATCACGGCGGTGTTGCTGGAGATGGACTTGGCCGCCAGGTGAATGAAGGGCAGGATGCAGGTCAGGCACAGCAGCACCAGCACGAAGATAATGATGAAGTCGCCAATGGAGAATTTTCGGATGGCATGGGAACCGTCGTTGATGGTGTCGAAGTCTTTTTCTTTCTTTGCCATACGTCCCACCCCCTTACAGCAGGCCGTCTTCGCCCATTGCTTTGGCGAAGCGGTCGCTCAGCAGCACCAGCATCAGCCCCACCAGGCTCTGGAACAGACCCACGGCGGTGGCCATGCTGAACTTGGAGCTTGCCAGACCTTTTTCATAAATGTAAATGGCCAGCTGGTATTGGTAATCGCGCACCTGCGTATTGGCGAACACGTCCAGGCGCTCGAAGTTGCTGCCCATGATCTTGCCCAGGTTCATGATCAAAAGCACCACGATGGTGGAGCGGATGCCGGGCAGGGTGATATGCCAGATGCGCTGCATACGGCTGGCGCCGTCGATCATGGCAGCTTCGTACAATTCGCCGCTGATGCCGGTGATGGCGGCCAGGTAAATGATGGTGCCCCAGCCCATGCCCTGCCACACGCCGATGAGCAGGTAGGTGACGGCCCAATGGTTCTTTTCCGTCAGGAAGGGAATGCCTTCCTTGATCCAGCCCCAGTTCATCATCAGCACGTTCACGATGCCGGTGGAGGGCTTGAACAGCTGGTAGGCCACCGACCCGATGATGACCCAGCTCAGGAAGTGGGGCAGATACAGCACCGTCTGGGTGACTTTTTTGAAGCGCGGGAAGCGCAGCTCGTTCAGCATCAGCGCCAGGATGATGGGCATGGGGAAGCTGACCAGCAGGTCCAGCAGGTTAAACACGATGGAGTTTTTCAGGGCGCGGAGGAAGTCCTTGTCCTTGAACACTTTCTGGAAGGTCTCCCAGCCCACCCATTTGCTGCCCGCGTAGCCCTTGGCGGGCTTGTAATCCATAAAGACCATGCGCAGGCCCGGATACGCCGCGTAGTTAAAAATGATCACCAGCGCCACCGGAAGCAGCAGCATCAGATACAGATGCCAGTCCCGGCTGAGCGCCTTGCCCCAGCTGGTATGCTCCCGCAGGCTGGGGGCCTTCACCGTTTTTGTGCTCATAAACGTTCTCCCCTTTATAACGCGTTCGTGACGTTTGACGCACCTTGCAGATTCTTCTTCTTTGCCTACGGTTATTATACTATATCGGGAAAGGCGATTCTATCTTATTTCAATTCTTTTCTGACTGATTTCAACAATTAACTCGACCAGATATGAGTAATATGGAAAAAGCAAGACCGATTTATTAAAAGACAAAGTACCGCCTCCGACATGTATAAATATGTAATGGCTTGCCAAATTTGTCTTTGCCCTGTATAATCAAAGCAAGGAGGACAGTCGCCATGGCCCGACCCAGACAGCCCGTGATCGAATACCGCAGCTATGAGCTGCCGCCGGATTTTCCCATGATCGCGCTCACCGGTGATCAATGGCATATCAGCCCCGTGCCCAGCAAGCGGCTGCATTTTCATAACTGCCTGGAAATCGGTGTATGCCATTCCGAAAGCGGCACCATGGTTTTAGGCAGTGAACAGCGCGCTTTTCGCAGCGGGTTTGTCACCTGCATCGCCCGAAACGTGCCGCATACCACCTGGTCCTCTCCCGGCGAGCACAGCCTGTGGAGCTATCTGTACGTGGACCCGGAAGCGCTGATCGGACGGAGCGGCCTGGCGGTGATGCCGGATTTGAATGAATTCAACCGCCTGATTGCCAGCTGCTGCCTGCTGCTCAGCCCGGAAGAGCACCCCTGGGCCATGCCGATGGTCAAGGAAATCCTGTGGGAATGCGAGCATCAGGAGGAAGGCTACCGCGTGTGCGCGCGGGGCTTGTTCATCGCGCTGATCCTGCGGCTGCTGCGGATTTTTTCCAAGGATACCAAGCACAAGGCAGAGAAGAATTTGACCATCCTGGCCCCGGCGCTGGATTATCTCTATGAACACTACAATCAAACGTTCCCTCTGGAAACGCTGGCCGACGTGTGCCACATGAGCCCAGCCAATTTCCGGCTGCTGTTTCACGCGCAGCTGGGCACCAATCCGCTCAACTTCCTGCATCAGATTCGGATATTGAAAAGCTGTACGTTCCTGCGCACCACCAAGCGCAGCGTGTCGGATGTCGCCGCCCAGGCGGGGTACGCGTCCCTGAGCTGCTTCAATCAGCATTTTCAGCGGGTGATGGGCTGCACGCCGTCAGCGTGGCGCAGGTCCGGGGCGCCGGTTCGTCCCTCGCTGGTGCAGCGCAGCGGGTGGCTGGAAGCCGAGGAACCGGAGGACGATGCCGACTTGCGGAACGCGGCGGGCAGGATCTCCGCGCTGAAACCCTGACAGCCAGGCGGTCATGACTGCCTGGCCGCCATTTGTTTATGACGCTTTCCGGTAATGGCGCGGCGTGACGCCATACTTCTTTTTGAAAGAGTCCTTGAAATAATTGCTGTCGGAAAACCCGCAGCGAAGCGCGATGGTGGTGATGGAATCCGAGGTGGAAACCAGCTCCTGGGCGGCGTGCTGCAGGCGGACGAACACGATGTATTCATGCAGGCCGATGCCGGTGGCGGCGCGGAATTTGCGGCTCAGATAATTGGGGCTGAAGCCCGCGGCCCGGGCCACGTCGGCACTGGTGATGGGCTCCATGTAGTTTTGGCAGATAAAGCGCGCTGCTTGCATCATCTGCTGATCGTTGGTGTGAAGGTCCGTGGGCGGTTCAAACAGGAAACCGCACACCCGGCTGCACAGCAGCAGCAGCGACAGCAGGCGGGTTTTCAGCATCAGGGCAGAGCGTCCATCCCGGATCGTTTCCTCCGCCGTCATTTCCTTCAAGATTCCGCTTACTTGGCCGCGATGGCTTTCCGGCACCTGAAAAAGGGAGGTTTCCGAAAAGAAGCGGTGGGGATGGGGCATGCATTGCCGCACTTCCTCCGGAATATCTTCCCCCCGGAACAGAATCACCGTGCGGCGGCAGGGGCCGAACACATACCGGGTATAATGCAGCGCCATGGGCGGCACCAGAATGAAATCCCCGGGATGCAGATCAAAAATATGCTCGTCGATCAGGAACCGGCATTCGCCGCTTTCCACATAGAACAGCTCATAACAGCTGTGGCAATGGTGACCCTTCATGATGAATTGCTGATCCCGGAGCCTGGTTTCGGCGTGAACGCCGTCTGTGCCGTGGGTGGGAACGCGGGCGGGCATGATCTTCCGCATCCTTTCTGTTGAAAAATCAGTATTATAATCATATAATAGCAATTTATCAGCGGAAAATCAAGAAAAACTGTTTTACAATAAGAAGACGGTAAAACAGTTTTTTTGTTGAACCGATTTCTTTGGAACAGGAGAAACTTTATGCGGAAACAGATCGCCTGGCTGTGGGAGAACATGGACGCTCCCTATCGCCGCCGCCACATCATTGCCCTTTGCATTTGTGTGTTTTCCTGCATTCTGCTGCTGGTCAATCCGGCGCTGTCCCAACGCCTGATCGACGAGGTGATCGTGGCCCAGAACCCGGAACCGCTGCTTGCCATTCTGGCGGTGATGCTGGCCGCGAAGCTGGGACGCGAAGGGATGCGCTACCTGATGGTCATTCTGCTGGAAACAGACAGCCAGAATGTCATTTTCAACCTGCGCCGCCGTCTGTTTGAAAAGATGCAGTACAATGACATGCGGTTTTTCGACAGCCACCGCACCGGCGACCTGATGACCCGCATGAGCGCCGATTTGGATTGGTGCCGCCATTTCCTGTCGTATATTGATTACCGCATCATCGACGCCGTGTGCACGTTCCTGTTCGCCACGGTGTATCTGACGATTGTCAATTGGAAGCTGACCCTGCTGCTCATCGCCATCACCCCGGTGCTGCTCATTATTACAAAGCTGTTTTCCAAGCATGTGCGGCCCCGGTTCGTGTTCATGCGGGAAAAGCTGAGCGAAATGAACACCGCCGCCCAGGAGAACATCGCGGGCAACCGGGTGGTGAAGGCCTTCGCCCGGGAGGAATACGAAAAGGAACGCTTTGAGCAGCGAAATCACGCCTTCATGGACAGCCATCTGCGCATCAACAAGCTGTGGCTCACCTTCTTCCCCATGATCGAGTTGCTGGTAAACGCCATCCAGCTGGTGACGGTGTTTGTGGGCGGCCTGTTCATCATTTACGGCGAACTGACCCCCGGCCAGCTGGCGATCTTCACGGGCCTGAGCTGGGCGGTTTCCAACCCCATGCGGGAGCTGGGCAACCTGATCAACGACCTGCAGCGCTTCTCCACCTCCGCCGCCAAGGTGATGGAACTGCACTATGGCAAGCCGGAAATCGTGGACGCTCCCGACGCCGTGGAGCACGGCCGGATGAAAGGCCAGATCGAATTCGATCATGTGTCCTTCAAAATCGACAGCAAGCCCATTTTGGAGGACGTTTCCTTCTCTGTCCAGCCCGGCCAGACTGTGGCCGTCATGGGCCCCACCGGCGGCGGCAAGACCACGCTGATTCATCTGCTGGCCCGGTTCTATGATGTGACAGAGGGTGAAATCCGGGTGGACGGCTGCGATGTGAAGCAATGGAAATTAAAGCAGCTGCGCGGCGGCATCGGCACCGCCACCCAGGATGTGTTCCTCTTTTCCGATACGGTGGAGGGCAACGTGGCTTTCGGCAATCAGGATTTGACCCTGGATGAAGTGAAAGACTTTGCCCGCCGGGCGGACGCGGCGGAGTTTGTGGAAAAGCTGCCCGAAGGCTACGACACCATCATCGGCGAGCGCGGCGTGGGCCTCTCCGGCGGTCAGCGGCAGCGTATTGCCCTGGCCAGGGCCATGGCGATACGCCCCAGCATCCTGGTCATGGACGACACCACCTCCGCTGTGGACAGCGAAACGGAGCAGTACATTCAGGAGCAGTTAAGAAATCTGCCTTTTGAATGCACCAAGTTCATCATCGCCCAGCGCATTTCCTCCATGCGGGACGCCGATCTGATCCTGGTACTCCAGGACGGAAGAATCACCGAAAGCGGTACCCACAAAGAACTGCTGGAAAAGCGGGGCTACTACTGGCAGACCTATTGCCTGCAATACGGCATCCCCATGAAGGAGGCGGTGTGACATGGCGCGCAATAAATTCGACGTGGACGAGCGGCTGGAATCGCCCTTTCGCTGGGAACATCTGAAACGTGCGGGCCGCTATGTCGCCAAACATAAATATAAGATGTTGCTGGCCCTGGTTCTGAGCGCCCTTGCCAGCGTGGCGACGCTGTATATTCCCAAGATCACCCAGTGGGTGCTGGACGAAGCGGTGCCCAATAAGGACGCCGCCATGATCGGCAGAATGGCGCTGCTGTTTGTGGGCGTCATTTCCCTGAGCATCGTGTTCACCGTCATCCGTTCCCGCATGATGGCCCACGTGAGCCAGGAAATCATTTACGATATCCGCAGCGATCTGTTCGCCCATCTGCAAAAGCTGCCTTTCAGCTATTACGACAGCCGGCCCGCGGGCAAGATTCTGGTCCGCGTGATCAACTATGTAAACTCGGTCTCCGATATTCTGTCCAACGGCATCATCAACATGATCATGGACATCATCAACCTGGTGTTCATCATGGTGTTCATGTTTTCCACCGATGCCACGCTGGCCACGGTGATCGTGGCGGGACTGCCCATCTTCGTGGGCATCATCATTCTGATCAAGCCCCGGCAGCGCAAGGCCTGGCAGAACCAGAGCAACAAAAACAGCAACTACAACGCCTACCTGGCCGAGTCCATCGACGGCGTAAAAGTGAGCCAGCTTTTTGACCGGCAGGAGGTCAACATTTCCATCATGGAACGCCTCGCCACCGCCTGCCGCCAGGCCTGGCTGCGGGCGGTGAAGATCAGCAACTGCGTGTGGCTGTCCAGCGAAACCATGACCCAGCTGGTGCTGACCTTCCTGTACATCGCGGGCGTGTACTGGATGGGCGGCGGCAGGATGGTGTCCTTCGGCGTGATCCTGGCCATGGGCCAGTACGTCAGCCGTTTCTGGCAGCCCATCACCAACCTGGCGAACATCTACAATTCCTTCGTCAACAACATCGCTTACCTGGAGCGCATCTTTGAAACCATGGACGAGCCCGTGGTGGTGGATGACGCGCCGGACGCGGAAACTCTGCCCGAAATCAGCGGCGAGGTGGACTTTGAAGACGTGACCTTCGCTTACGAGGAAGGCGTCAACGTGCTGGAGCACATGAACCTGCACGTGAACGCGGGGGAAAGCATCGCCCTGGTGGGCCCGACGGGCGCGGGCAAGAGCACGGTCATCAATACCCTGTGCCGGTTCTATAACCTGAACGGCGGCAGAATCCTGCTGCACGATAAAAACGGCGGCGTGCACGACATCAGCCGGGTGACGCTCCACTCCCTGCGGAGCCAGCTGGGCATCATGCTCCAGGACAGCTTCATCTTTTCCGGCACGCTGATGGACAACATCCGCTACGGACGCCTGGACGCCACCGACGCGGAGGTCAAGGAAGCCGCCAAGCGCGTGCGGGCGGATGAATTGATTCTCAAAATGCCCAAAGGGTATCAGACCGAAATCAAGGAGCGGGGCAGCAACCTGAGCCAGGGGGAGAGGCAGCTGGTCGCCTTTGCCCGCACCCTGCTGTCCAACCCCGCCATCCTGATACTGGACGAAGCCACCTCCTCCATCGACACCCAAACAGAAAAGCTGCTGCAGGAGGGCATTGCTGAAATGCTCAAAAACCGCACCAGCATCATCGTCGCGCATCGTTTATCCACCATCAAGAACTGCGATAAAATCCTGTATATCAGTCACAAGGGCATTGCCGAAATGGGCAGCCATGAAGAATTGATGCAGAAGCGGGGCTTGTATTATCAGCTTTACACCGCTCAGGTGCAGGAAGAAGCGGCCTGAGTAAACAACGTAAGAATCAGGGCTGCCTCGTAATGAGGCAGCCCTGATTCTTATTCAGATACAGGCATCATATTCTTTACTCTGCCTGGCCAAAGAGCTGGAAGAACAGGTCCGCCAGGTCACCGCGGGGTACAGCGGCGTCCGGAGTTTCCGTAGAAATCTGGGCGCCGACAGCGACAAGCAGATTGCAGAGGAAGTCCTCGTGCAGTTCCGCTCCCAAATCCTCTGTTCCGGAGAGGACACCCGCCTGCGTCAGCCAAGCGAGGGCTTCTTCAGGGGCATTGGGGGCTCCGCCCAGACCAGCGTACAGAGCTGCAAGCATGTCGCCCACAGTCGCGTTTTCTTCCACGCCGAAGATACCGTCCGCCTTGGGAGCCATCAGACCGTTTTCAAACGCAAAGCGCACGGCCTCGTAGTGTTCGCTGCCCTCCGCCGCGTCGGTGAATTCCACCTGGGAGGCGTCCTGGGCGTTGAAGGGGTTCAGGATGGAATCGTACAGGTCGGCGTTTTCGTTGATCGCGGCGGCGCTGCCGGCGGTGGAGTGCACGCCGTTTTCCCAGGCCTTGCGGTAGATTTCCGCGGCGGTCTTCACGGTTTCAGGCGTGACGGCCTTGAGCTGGCGCATGTAATCCAAGTTGCGGTCCAGCTTCTTTCCAAAGAGCGTATCTTCGATCGCGGCGGCAGCGCCTGTCAGTTCGCCGGCGGGCTGGGCCAAGCTGGAATAAGCGCTCATGATGTAACCGTCCAGGGTGTCCTGATCCACGTCCATCTGTTCGACCGCGCCCGCCAGGGAAGCGTACACCTCAAAGGTTTCCTTGACGTTGGGGTCGCGGTAGGTGATCAGGTACAGGGAGCCGTTGTCCATCACGCCGTTCCAGGGGCTGTATACGCCCATCTGGTCGCGCAGCACGGGCACCAGAATCTGGTCGCTCAGGAGGCTGGTGATCGCGCTCAGGCCCGCGTCATAGTCGTCCACGCCGATGTCGTCGGCAGTGGCGATGATGCAGTTGAACTGGATGTTGCCGTCGATGATCAGGGCTTCGCGGGCGCTGGGAATGGGCAGGTCGTAAGCAACCGCCGCGCGTTCCATGTGATCCAGCTTCGCCATGAAGGCGTCGGCCAGGGGACGGTTCTTTTCGATGCTCTGTTCGTTGCCAGCGAACCCGGCGACCGCCCCGGCGTTATTGGCAAAGAAGGACTGCACGGCTTCAAAATGCTTGGTCACTTCTTCGGGATTTTCATTCAGCTTGGTTTCCAGGTTTTCCAGGAAGGCGTAGTATTCCAGGAAGTTCAGGTAGCTGTAATAGCGGTAGAAGGGATACCGGTCCGCCAGGCCGCGGTAGAGCATGAGCTGGTAAGCGGACTGGTTGATGGTTGCGCGGACGGAGGTTTTCTGGGCCTGCACCTGCTCCGCCAGTTTCTGCACGTCGTCAAAGCGGGTGTGGAAGAGCAGCTCCTCCATCAGGTCGTAGCCGGTAGCCAGATCGTCGTCCAGGGCGTACCACTCGGCCACCATGTAGGGATGGTTGGTGTCCCCCATATCGCCGCCGCTCACGCCGGTGGTTTTTTTGTAAAGGTAGCGGGTGATAAGCACGTCCAGTTCTTCCTTGGTGTGCTTGTCCGTGTCCAGCTGGCCCAGCAGGCGGGTGTAGAGGCGCATCCAGTGGATGTCCTCCTGTGGCAGGGCGGCGGCGTCAAACCAGAGGGATACAGCGCCGATACCGTCCACGCCGGCGGGCACTTCGATATGGCGCAGGCCGTTGTCATCGGTAAAGTCATTGACGGCATAGGTCTTGATTTCCTCGGGCAGGCTCTCCACGGTGACGGCCTTGAGTTGCGCCATCAGCTCGGAGGTGTCCTCGTCCTTGGGCGCGGCGTTGGTTTCCTCAATGATCGCCTTGAGCTCGTCTTCGGTCATGGAAGCCTTGATGCCCGCCAGCTTTTCTTTCAGCGCGGCGTCCGCCTTTTCCTTCTCGCCGGGGGCGGGATAGGTGGTGGTGAGGGTGTAGAGGCTCGCGTCAGCCAGCCACTTTCCGGCGGCGTCCTTCAGCAGCCCCTGCTGGTTTTCCTCGTCCATTTTGGACAGCGCGTCAACCTTGTCCACGTACTTGAAGGGATCGCCGCTGACGGCGTAATAATAAGCCATGCTGTTCACCACGCCCTCGGCAGGGGTGCCATTTTCGGGGGCCAGCTTGGTGGAAATGCTCAGGCTTGCCATGGCGGCGTCCACCATGTCCTGGGCAAAGCCGTTCTGAGCCACGTCCCTGAGGGCCTCGTCCACGATGGTTTTGAACTGTTCGGCATCGTTCTGGTTCATACCGGTGGCTTCAAAAATGATCGCGTCGTCCGGCCCGGCCACCTCGCGGCCGCAGGACGCCGTACCGGCGGGGAAAGCTTTCTTGAAGGTCTGCTGCAGCACGGAGCCGCTTTCGTTCAGCAGGGAGCATACGTTGTCGATCAGGTTTTCCTGCTCCACGTCGCCCTTCATGCCGGGGCAGAGGATATAATAGATGATGACGCTCTGGTTGGTCACGTCGGTGCCCTCCGCCATGGGGAAGGCGAACGTAGCCACCGCGGGCTCGGTGATAGCGGCATAGCCCTTGTCCTCAAAGGTGAATTCCGCTTTCTCATAGGAAGAGAAGGTTTCGTCCAGCAAGGCCAGGAAAGCGGCGTAATCCTCGATCTGACCGTAGAGGATGGCAAAGCAGTTGGAGGGATGATAGTACAGGTCGTGGAATCCCTTCACGCTCTCCCAGGTCATGTCCGGAATCACGTCGGGAGTGCCCCCATAGTCGAAAGTGAGGGCGGAACCGGGGAAGGTGAGTCCATTGGCGTTGAGCAGAGCGGCGCGATCAAGCGTCATCGCGCCCTGCATCTCGGAATAGACGACGCCTTCATAGGTCAGCTCGCCGTCCATGTCGGGCAGGTCGTAGTGCCAGGCCTGGGTTTTGAAGATGCCTTCATCGTGCATGATGAGGGGATGGAAGCAGGCGTCCACATAGAAATCCGCCAGTTTCAGCAGCTGCGCTTCCGACAGGGAAGCCATCGGATAGTTGGTGCAGGCGTCCTGGGTGTTGGCGTTCAGGTAGGTGTTGTAGGTCTGATACGCCAGGTTGAAGAACAGCGACGTGGACGGATACTTGTCCGAACCGAACAGCGTCGCGTGCTCGAACACGTGCGGCAGGCCGGTATCGTCGCTCGGCCGGGTAGGGAAGGAAATCTGGAAGGTGCGGTTGGTGTCTTCGTTCGCCATCCAGAGCATCTTGCCGCCGGTTTTCTGATGCTCAAACAGCACCAGGTCCGCGCCGACCAGCGGGAAATCGCGGATCTCTTTTACTTCAAATCCATTCACCACGTCGCCGATTTTCGGCAGCACGTTGGTTTCCTCGGGCAGCGCTTCCGCCAGACCCGATACGCAGGACAGTATCAAAGCCAGCGCAAGCAGCAAAGACAGCACTTTTTTCATGAGTGACCCCCCTTGTTTATTGGTTTCGCTCATTATAGCATAACTTTATGGAAAAGTCACTATAAAACCACCTGAAAAACAGGAAAGCATGCACGAGCGTGTTTTTGCTGTTCCGCTTTTCAACGCTTATGAAATACAAAGATCCAATTGATTGAACGGCCCGGGCAATACTTTTCCTTCCGGGTGGGGCGCGCCGGTGCGGTCGCTGGTCACAAGGGGATCGGGGGAAACGGACTGTACCTCCGCCGGGTCAAGGATCAGGTTCAGCCGCGCAAGCTGCGAAGGCAGGCCAAAAGGCCGGGAAGCGCTGGGGGAGAAGGCGGCCTGGCCTTTTTCTTCATCGAGCGCAACGTCCAGCCAGGCGTTCTGGCCGGTCTGGTCAAAGGCGTAGAATTCCTTCCAAGCGGGCAGGTTCAGGCAGTTTTCCGGCGCGGGATACATCACCCGCAGATACCCGCCGCGCATGTTCACGTACAGGTTGCCTTCCGCTTCGTTATCGGCGGTGGGGAAGCAGATAGCAGCTTCGCCGCAGTCATAGAAAATATTGTTGAAAATCTTCGCTTTCCGGGAGGTGCCGCCCCGGTCAAGGCCGGACATGCGGAAGGATACGGGCTTGGCGTAGTACCCGCCGTAGCGGCACTTGCCGATCAGGTTATGAGAGATGTGCAGCCGGTCGGTGCCCTCGCCGTAAATGGCGTAGCCGTTCACCACGTCGTGCTCCTTCATCTTGTACCAGCCGGAGGAGCCGGGCTCCACGGGGACTTTCGCCGGGTCGAAGCGGCCTTCCACGTTCCAGATGATGTTGTTGTCGATCAGGTTCACGCCGTCCCGGGTGCACTCGATGAAGATGGCTTCCCGCTGCTCGATGCCGTTTAAGAACAGGTTGCCGGTGATGCGGTTGTTTTCGTTGCCGCAGTCCAGCCACAGGTGATCGGCGCGGAAGGTGTTGCGGAAAACGTTGCGGCGGAACAGGGCGTTCACGCTGTTGTGCAGCTTGATGGCCCCGGCCTCCCAGGACAGCTCCATCTTCTGCCAGCCGGTGCCCTCGATCACGTTGTCCTCGATGAGCATTTCCTCCGCGAACAGCCCGGCGATACCGCACACGCCCGCGTCCCGGATGATGCAGCCGCGAATGACGGAATAACCGATGATCTGGCCGGGAATGCGCTCATGATGCCAGCACTCGTTGCCGATGTCGATGGCGACGCCGTTGGACCAGTTGACTTCACAATTCTCGATGACCCAGTGATGCCCCCGGAACGCCGAAATCGCGCCGCGCTGGGGCACAGGCGCGCCGGTGGCGGCATGCTCGCAGACGAGGCCCTTCACCTTGATATAGGACAGGAAAGGTTCTTCCGGGGCGAAGCACTGTTCGCGGACGGTCAGCTCGATGCGGTGGTTGGACGGGTCGTCGTCTCCGGGCAGGCGGAAGTGCACCGTCTGGCCGTTGTGCTCTACCCAGTAGGTGCCGTCGGCCTTCGCCATGTCCTGATACAGCGCTACCTGCTTGAGCGGTTTCCCATCGCAGAACACGCAGCCACGCCGGTTCAGGTAAGTGGTCATGTCGGTCTTGTCGTACTCGATGAACAGCCGGTCATGCAGGATGTTGACCGCGCAGAAGGGGTTATAGCCCCGGAACATATCGGGGTTCAGGCGATGGGCGTAGATCTTTACCCCGGACACATCCGGGCCGGGGCCGAACCCGTGCAGCCGCCAGCCGGTGCTAGGGAAGAAGTCCGTCACTTCCTCCGACGCGCGGAGAATCACCGGCCCATCGCCGTAGGCTTCGTAGCAAACCATGTGCTCCGGGTCCGTGCCGCCCTTACGGGGATGCACGCATTCCCGGTACAGTCCGGCGTGAATACGCACCTTCGTGCCGGGTTCAGCCAGGTCAGCGGCCCGCTGGATGGTTTTGAAGGGCGCTGCTTCGCTGCCGTCGTTTCCGTCGCTGGCCGCGGGATTCGCCCCGTCCACGTACAGGATGCGGTCATACGCGCAGTCTTTTTCCCAGAAAGCAAACATTCTGCCGTCCGGCAGAATGGCGGATAAATCAGGCTTCATACGGATACCTCTCTTTTAAAAAGGGGGGACGCCTCGAAAGAGGCGCCCCTCGATTTTGTTTTGATGACAAGTTACTGAGCGGCAGCCGCGATCTTGGCGTCCACTTCAGGCTGCCACAGCGCGCAGTCATAAGCGAACAGCTCCTGATAGCCGAAGCCATCCAGCTGAGCGATCATTTCGTCCCACATCGCTTCGAACTCTTCATCCGTGGCGCAGGTCATGATCAGGTTCCAGGTGTATTCGCACAGCGCCTTGTTCACGTCGGAACGCAGGGCGATGATGTCGTTGTTGTCCGCAGCGGGCGCAAAGTCAACGCTGGGGCTGGCCAGCAGCTTGCCGTTCTGCTTCATCCAAGCCACATCATCCTCGGCGCCGAACATTTCGGACCATTCCTTCTTCATCTCGGTCATGGTCATGTCCTTATAGGACTGCCAGTACTTCTGGGCATAGCGCTCACCGGTGGTGGGGTTCACGCACAGGGAGGAAACGATCCACTGGTTGATGGCGTTGTTGCCGTCATTGTATCCGCCGCCGCCGAATTCATCGGGAACGGGCAGGTTGTCCATCAGGGCGTTGTCCTTGTAGGGCACGAACTTGCCGTCTTCACCGACGATGTAGTTCAGGCCTTCGATACCGTTGTGCTGGAACACGGCTCCTTCGGGGCTGGCATACCAGTCGAGGAATTCCATGATGCGATCGTACTTTTCGCCCTCGACCTGGCCGCCGATGCCGAACATACGGTCAGAACCGAAGTAACGGTCAGCGTCGGCATAGTAGGTCTGGTCGCCAACGGGGATGAAGCGGAAAGCGGTGCCGGCGTTCAGACGGTCCACGCTGTTCCAGAAACCGGTCTCCCAGCTGTACCACATCATGTCAGCGCGGCCGGTGGACAGCTTGTTCATGACACTGTCCCAGTTCTGGGTGCCGGAGTCGGGGTCCACCAGGCCCAGCTGGTTCGCCTTGTTGAGGAACTTGGTGATGGTGTAGTAGGCGCTACCGCGGTCATACAGGGGAGAGAAGGTGTTGTCGGGCTTGAGTATGGCGCTGCCCTTCAGCTTCTCGCCGTACCAGGTGGTCAGCTGCACCACGTTGGCGGGGCCGGACATGTTGTCGTTGTTGTCCCAGTCAGCCCACAGGGTGAAGGGATAGGCGGGATCGCCGTCATCGTTGGTGGGATGAATCTCATGAATCTTCACCAGCGCGGCCAGCAGGTCGTCCAGGTTTTCCAGCTTCGGCGCGCCGATCTCTTTGTACAGATCCCAGCGGAGCATGGGGCTGGAATAGATCACGTCGTCGGTCAGGGTGGTGGGGGAAGTATCGGTCATCTCGGTGGGAATGCCGTAATACTTGCCTTCTTCACCGGTCAGGCCCTTGTTGTACACGTCGATCTGGTTTTTGAAGACCATAATGTTCTTGCAGTCAACCAGCTTGTCGGTGATTTCCCTGGCCAGTCCGGCTTCCACGATTTCCGGGAACTTGGACTTGTCCACGACCAGGATGTCACCCAGATTGCCCTCTTCGGAGCGGGTGGCATATACCGTGTTGCCAACCACCTGGGACGCGATGATGTTCAGCTCGATGTTGAACTTGTCCTTGATCAGCTTGGCAAACCAGCCGGTCTGGGTGCCGTTGTAGTTGGCGGCATCATCATACACGTCGATGACCAGGACTTCCTTCTCCTCGGCCATCGCGCTGACGGACACCAGGCTCAGAAGCAGAGCGGCCGTCAGCAAAACAGACAGAAACCGTTTCATCAGATAACCCTCCTTTTAAAATATATGATGTATGGGCACTTCGGCCCGCATCAACAAAAACAGTTCATCCAGCTTTCCTGTGCCGTCCGCGATCAGCCCTTGACCGCGCCGATCATGATGCCTCTGGTAAAGTACCGCTGGAAGAAGGGATAGATCATCATCACGGGCAGCACCACCACGACGGTGACCGACATGCGGATGGACGTCGCCGTGGCGACAGTGGCCATGCTGGCCATGATCGCGTTGGTGTTGGTGGTGTTGCTGAGCATGGCCTTCAGGCTGTTGGCCTGGGTAATGTACTGCCACAGTTTGTACTGCAGGGTATCCAGGTCGGGGCGGTTGGGCATCAGCAGCAGATTGTCCTGGAAAGCGTTCCACTGGTTCACGGCGGCGAAAATGGCGATGGTAGCCAGGATCGGCTTGATTACCGGCAGCATGACCCGGAAAAAGACGGTCAGGGTGCCGGCGCCGTCAATTTCCGCCGCTTCCTGCAGTTCCCTGGGAACGGATTCGCAGTAAGTTTTGCATAGGATAATGTAGAAAGGCTGAATGACCATCGGCAGGATATAGCCCCAGAAGTTGTTGTTCAGCCCCAGATTCCGCATGCACAGCACCCAGGGGATGATGCCGGCGTTAAAGTACATCGTGACGGCCACGAACCGATACCACAGCTTCCGCTTCCACAGAGTCTCCCGCGTAAACATAAACCCCAGGAAGGAGGAGATCAGGATGGTGAGGGTCATGCCGATCACCGTGCGCATCACGGAAATTTTCGCAGCGTCGAGCAAGCCGGGAATGTTGGCCATGCGAGTATAATTCTCGAAGTGGACCTGCATGGGCCAGAACAGCACCTTCCCGCGCTCGGAAAGGTTATTGGCGCTGATGGAGTTAATGATGATGTAGTAAAACGGATAGGCGCACGCGAACGCGAGAAAAGCGTAGATCACATATGTAAACACGCTGATGATGCGGTCGCCCAAGCTCTGGCGGTTCATGGGATTCACGTGCTTCCTGCGGGATTCGGCGGGTGATTTCGCGGTCATTGTTTTCATCCTCCCTTCCGCTTACACGAAGCCTTCCCCGCGCACCAGGCGGGAGACGGTGTTCGTGACGAAAAGCAGGCCAACGCTCACAATGCTCTTGAGCATGCTGATGGCTGTGGACAGGGGATAGTTCCCGCGCCCGGAGGTGGCGATATTATAGACGTACAGGTCCAGCACTTCGATGGTCTTGCGGTTGAAGTTGTTCTGGAACACATAATACTGTTCCATGCCGTTGGACAGGAAGTTCGCCAGGTTCAGCATGACGATCACGAAGTAGGTGGGCAGCAGGCAGGGAATCGTGATCCGCCAGATAATCTGCATCCTGGTGGCGCCGTCCACCTTGGCGGCCTCTATCATCTGCTCGTCAATGGCGGAAATGGCGGCCAGATACATGATCGCGGCCCAGCCGGCATTCTTCCAGGTCAGCCACAGCCACATCTTGAACCAGATGTGCTCCTTGGAGCTGAGGAAAGCGATGGGTTTTTCGATCAGGCCCAAATCCACCAGCACGGTGTTGACCGCTCCCGTGGAGCTGAGCACGTTGAATGCCACCGAGAACACCAGCACCCAGCTGATGAAGTTCGGCAGGGTGGTCACGGTCTGCACGAACTTCCGGTAAGGCTTGCACTGGATCTCGTTGAGAAACACGGCGAAAATCATGGGAAACCAGCTGAAGGCGAGGGAAATGCCGCTCATGGCGAAGGTATTGACCAGCACGCGGCCCACGTCCGCCAGGCGCGTGGGATTGGACACAATGAAATTGAACCATTTCAGACCCACAAAGGTTTCCGCGGAAATCGGCTTGGGCGGCATATAATCATGGAAAGCGTAAACCCAGCCATAAAGCGGGTAATAGGAAAACACAGCCACCAGGATCAAAAATGGAAGAATATACAAAAAATCCCTGATCGACCGTGCTTTTTTCGGATTCATCCGCATATACTCACCTCCTGCGCATTGCTTTGCTCGAACGCATCCTGACGTTCGCTTATTTGCCGCTGACCACCAAGGTGAAAAAATTTGTACTGGGTGTATTTTATCATTGGTAGCCCCTCCACAACAAGACAAACACATTGAAAAATAGGGACAAAAATATCCGAATTCGCAATTTTGCTCCTTCGGATATTGTTATGCCTCTTAGGGGTTTTCTGTTTTATATAAGCCTGATCCTGATTTCCCGCCCGGTATAGACGATACGGACTGGCTCTCCGCCGCAGCGGGAAACCAGCAGGGGGATTTCCGCCGCCATGCCGGGATAACTGCCTTCCCGGTCGGACAGGATCAGCGTGCCCTCCGCGTCCTGCCAGCGCATACGCACCCGGGTCCATTGGCCCTGCTCATATCCGGAGCCTTCTCCGGCGTCCTCATACCAGGTGAAGGCCCCGTCCGCGCCTGGATAAACGGTGACGGTCGCAGGCTCCTGAACAGTTTCACTCACATACTGCTTCACGGGCCCCAGCAGCACGATGCCGCCGGCGCGCACGAACAGCGGAACCACATCCAGCGGTGCGTGAACGCGGACCGTCTGGCCGCCCTCCATCTTTGTGCCGCTTTCCCAGGGATACCAGGCGTTTCCCGACGGCAGGTAAACCTGCTCCGTGTCGTCGATGGTTTCCATACGTTTGCCCTTGGGCAGGTATTCCATGGGGCGGGTGACGGGCTTGACGAGCAGATCGCTGCCCAATAGCATTTCATTGTCTATGCCGCGCAGGCCCGCATCCTCCGGGAACACCAGCGCGGGAACGCGCAGCGGGGGAAGACCCGCTGACACGTACTGTGCCGCCAAGGAATACAGAAGCGGCACCAGCCGGGAGCGGAAGCGAATGATTTTTTCCAGGGCGTCATACCATTTTTCGCCTTTCTCCCCAAACTGCCAGATTTCCCGGGGCGTACCGGTGCCGTGCGCCCGCATCATGGGCAGGAAAGCGGAAAACTGCATCCACCGGACGAACAATTCCCGGAAACCGGGATCGTTCACACCATCGGTGAAATCTCCTGCGCCGAACCAGGCCCCGGCAAATTCCCCGGGGAAGAACCCCCCGGCGTCCGTGCTCCACCAGCCCTCGCCGGCAGCCATGAAGTTCAGCCCCTCCGGTACTTGGCGGCGCAGCACCTCCCAGGAGGCGGAAATGTCGCCGGACCAGGTGACAGTGGCGTAGCGGTGCTGTCCGGCCCAGGAGGAGCGGGTCAGGTTCAGCACCCGCTTTTCCCGGGTCACGGACCGCTGGCCCTGGTAAACGCCCATGGAATGGTACAGACTGTACAGGCTGATCTTGCCGGGGTCCAGGTATTTTTTCGCTTCCCCGGCATTCAACCGCACCCGCTCGAAAGGCTCGGGCTTGATGGCTCCGTGCCAGTCCGCTTCAAAGGGCTCCGTGCAGTCGCACCACCAGGCGTCAATGCCATAGCGGAACAGCCCTTCGTTCGCCTGCTTCCAGTACAGTGCCCGGGCCTTTTCGTCAAAAGCGTTGTAAATGACCCGGTTGCCCAGCATGCAGCCGTTTTTCAGCATTTCCCGGCGGTTTTCGTTTTGCGCTCCCTGCATGGAGGGCCAAACGGAAATCATCATTTTCGCGCCCATCTTATGCAGCGCGTCCGTCAATCCCCGGGAATCGGGATAGCGGGCTTCGTCGAATACCTTATATCCCCATTGTCCCTCCGGCCAGGTCTGCCAATCCTGCACGATCATGTCCAGCGGCACCTGGCGGCGGCGGTATTCCCGCACCACGCCGATCAATTCCTGGGCGTCTTTGTATCGTTCCTTGGACTGGATAAAGCCAAAGGCGTATTTGGGCAGCAGCGGCGCATGGCCGGTCAGATCGGCATATTGGCGGTACACCTGCGCATACCCGCCGCTGAGGAAATAATAATCCATTTCATCGGCGCAGTCCGCCCACAGATACGAACCCAGGGCATCGTCATGAAACGCCATCAGGCACCCGGCGTCAATCAGCAGCCCCCAGCCCTTGGTGGAAACCAGCATCGGCACGACGGCCTTCATGTTGTGCTGATACAATTCCCGGCTTTTTCCCCGCAGGTTTCCATACCCCTCCTCATGGGAGCCCAGACCGTAAAGCCCTTCTCCCGCGTCAAAGTCGAAGGATAATTTCCAGGCATAGGCTTTCCGTGCCTCATAGGGTTCATAGTCCTCGCTGGAAGCCCGCACGCCATCCACGCTTTGCGTATAGGTGATTTCGCCATCCTGCCGGAAACGGTTGATCATCACCGGCTTTTCTTCCATCTCACAGGGCTGCTTTTCTTGTTCCCGCAGCAGGATTACCCCATCCTTCGCGCGGAACGTGATCGCTCCTGTTTCCTTGCAAACGCGGGCTGTAACGCTGCCGCAGTCCACGAGATACGCGTCCGCTGCTTCTGTTGCCGTGCATTGTCCCGGCGCGCGGTCGATCACCGTGATGCCGGAGGAAGGAAGGAAATCTTGCCGCAGGGTACGGGTGACGCGCACCGCCCCGCATGCCAGCGCGGCGATACGCAGCCGCAGAACGCCGTCTCGCCGGGGGAGGGAGAAGAGGATGGCATCTGATAGTTTTTCTTCACATTTCATGATGAGACTCCTTCCTTGCATTCAATCGGTCCGGCAGCTGAACGGTCGGCACGACAGCTGTAAACAGCTTGGAAAATGAATGGCATCAAATCGGATCAGGACGGAGTGTCCAGACGCTGGCGGGCCACCAGGTCGGCAAAGAATCCGTCCTTTTCAATCAGTTCGTCATAGGCGCCGTCCTCGATGATGCTGCCCTTGTCCAGCACCAGGATGCGGTCGCAATGGCGGATGGTGGACAGGCGGTGGGCGATGACAATACGGGTGCAGCCCATGGCGTCCAGGGCTTCGGACACCTGCCGCTGGGTTTTGTTGTCCAAAGCGCTGGTAGCCTCGTCAAACATGAGAATTTTGGGTCTGGGAGCGATCGCCCGGGCAATCATGATGCGCTGCTTCTGCCCGCCGGAAATACCGCCCTGACCCTCGGAAATCAAGGTCTGCATGCCCATCGGCATGGCCCGGATGTCGTCGGCGATGCCCGCTTTTTCGGCGGCCTCCCAGGCGTCGTCCAGCGTCAGCTCCGGCGCAGTGATGACGATATTGGAATAAATATCGCCCTGAAACAGGCTGCCGTTTTGCAGCACCGTGCCGATTCTGCGGCGCAGGGAGCTCATATCCAGCTTGTTCATATCCTTGCCGTCGTAATAGATCGCGCCTTTTTCCGGCTTTTCAAAGCCCAGCAGCAGCCGCAGCAGCGTGGATTTGCCGCAGCCCGTCCTGCCCACGATGGCGATATATTCGCCGGGCTGAATTTTGAGGGAGAGATCGTTGACGATGTAGGGCGTGTTCTCGCTGTACCGGAAATACACGTTGTTCAGTTCGACGGCTCCTGAAATGCGGGTCACGATTTCGCGGCTGTCGGAGGCTTCGGGCGTCGCTTCCAGGAAAGGCTTCGCTATTTCCAGCGTGGGCTGGATTTTCGCCGCAGTCAGCGCGATACCCGCCAGGGAGGAGAACGCGCCCATCACCGAGCCGTAAGCCGCCGTGAACGCAAAGTAGGAGGACTGGTCCACATTGCTCTGAACGGCCAGGAAGTACAGGAGGATGGTGGAGGCCAGGGAAATGGCCAGGTTGATAACGGAGTTGATCTTGATGAAGGCGGGGGGGTTATAGAGATACTTCGCGCCTTCCGCATACAGGTTCAGCCACCGGGCGAAGGAACGCTTTTCCGCGCCCGCCAGCTTGATTTTCTGGATGCCGGAGATCATGGAATAGGACATGCCGGACTCCTTCGCTTCTTGCTCCATCATCTGCCGAACCAAACGAATCTGCACCAGGGAGGACACCGCGCTGAACCCCACCGTCACCAGAATGATCAGCAGCGACGGAACCACCAGCGCGGGCGCGAAGCGGAAAATCTGCGGGAGATACAGGAGGGACATGAGGCTGGTCAGCCCGGTGGACATGAGCGTGCCCAGCAGCATATCGCACAGGGAATTGACGGCCATGGAACGGTTCGCCAATTCGCCCGCGCTGTATTTGCGGAAGAAATCGGCAGGCAGCGACATGACCCGCATCATCATGGAGGCCTGAATTCCCAGAGAGGTTTTGCATTGAATGCGGCTCATGCACATGCCCCGAAGCGAGTTCAGGAGCTGTGAGGAAAGGGAGGTGCAGAACAGGCAAATGGCAATGGCGATCAGCATGGAAGTGTTTCCGCTGGTTCGCACAGGGCCGGTCAGCGCTTTGGTGATACGGGGAATCAGCAGACCCGTCAGCGTTGCCGCCAGGGCGGACAGTACGATCATCGCGATGTCGTTCACGGAAACGCAGCTTTTCATGTATTTGAGCAGGTCGGGAATGCCGATTTTTCTTTGGGGCAGGGGTTGATAGAAGCAATACCCTTCCCGGACAAACCGGGCGGCGGCCGCTTTGTTCAGCCTGATTTTTTTCCCGGTTTCCCGGTCTGTGTACACATATCCGCGCCAAGCCCCGGGCAGCAGCGTCATGGGCTCGCCGCTTTCCTTGTCAAAAGCCAGCACAGGCCCGCAGGCGTCCCTGTACCAGCCGTCCTTCAGCAGAATATCCCGCCGCATCAGGCCATACGGCCGAAGACAGAAATCAATGTATTCGTCGTTATCCTTGATGGCTTTGGGCACTTCCACCGGCTTGCAGTGATAGTATTTCAGCACCTCGTCGATGGCTTCCCGGGTGACGATGCGTTCGCCGCTGACCCGTTTTGCCTGCCGCTGTCCCATCACAACGCCCGCCGCCCGGAACAGGGAATCCTCAAACAGCTGCTGGTCCAGGTCGCTTCGCTGCTGTATTTGCTTCTCGAACCATCCCACTTTTTCTCACCCGCCTTCACTCATTGGCAACGAGCTGGGTATAAGCTCCGCCCAGCCGCATCAGTTCGTCATGCGTGCCGCGTTCCGCGACCTGACCGTGATCCAGCACAACGATCTCGTCGCAGTCGCGGATGGTGGACAGGCGGTGGGCGATGACGATGCAGGTGATGCCCCGGTCCTTGATGGCTTTCACGACCTCGTATTCTGTTTTTGCGTCCAGGGCGGAGGTGGCCTCGTCCAGAATGATGATGGACGGGTCCTGGGCCAGCACGCGGGCGATTTCCAGACGCTGCCGCTGGCCGCCGGACAGGTCGCGGCCTCCGTCGGTCAGCTTATGGTCGTAGCCGCCTTCGCGCTGCATGATATCCTCGTGAATCTGCGCGTCGCGGGCAGCCAGGATCATTTCAAAATCCTTGATGGATTCATCCCACATTTTGATGTTGGCGGCAATCGTATCCTCAAACAGGGTAATGTCCTGATCCACCACCGCCACGGAGCCCGTCATCACGGGCCGGGGATAAGCGGAGCGCGGCCTGCCGTCGAATAGGATTTCCCCGCTCCAGGGGGCATACAGCCCCGAAATCAGCCTGGACAGGGTGGATTTGCCGCTGCCGGAGGCGCCGACGAAGGCCACCCGGCTGCCTGGCTTCATGGTGATGGAGAAATCCTGAATCAGCGGCGGAGCCAGCCGGGAATAGCCAAAGGACACGTTTTTCAGCTCCACGCTTCCCCGCAGCTTCTTCATGGGCTGATCGGACGCTTCCGGATTGTCCAGGGCGTTTTTGTCCTCCGGATACTCCATCACGTCCTCGATCCGCTCCATATCCGTGCGCATTTCCTGGAGCATCTGTCCTGCGTTGATAAACGTCATGGCAGGCTCCATGAAGGCGGTCAGGAAACCCTGGAACATTTGCAGGACGCCCAGGGTGAGCTCGCCCCGCATGATGAACCAGACGCCCAGAACCAGCACGGCGTACCCGGCCAGCGTGCTGAAGAACAGGGGAATGGTGCCCAGCAGCTCGTTGGTTTTGGCGGCTTTCACGTTCTGCGCGTTGACCGACGCCTGATACCCCGCCCATTTGCGGAAGAAGCCCCGTTCCGCGCCGCTGGCCTTGATGGTTTCCACCATCTCGATACCGGAGACGGTGGTGGCTGCCAGCTTGCCGCTGTCGCGCTGCAGAACCCGGGTGATGTTCAGGCGCTTTTCGGAAATGACGCGAGACATCACGATATTCAGCGCGATGGTGAAGATGCCGATGGCGGTCAGCGGCATGCTGCGCCGCAGCATCAGCACCAGATAAAGCACCATCATGATGGAATTCAGCACCAGAGGGGCCAGCGTGCTCACGAGGGTGCCGGCAATGGTTTCGTTGGTGCCGCGCCGCTGCTGAATATCCCCCGCCATGCGCTGGGAGAAAAACTCCATGGGCATGTGCAGCACCTTCCACATATAGCTGGTGCTGCCGATCAGGGCCATTTTCCCACTGATTTTGAGGGAATAAATCGCCTGCGCCCAGGCAACGGCCACCTGCAAAACGCCCAGGCCGATCATCAGGCCGATGAAGGGCATCAGCCAATCCCGATTCGTGCCGGACAGCAGCCTGTCCATAAACACCTGGGACATGACGGGATTCACGATACCGAATAAATAGGAAACGATGGTGGTCATCATCACGAACGCCACCGCCGCGCCCGCGCCGATCAGGCGCTTTTTTGCAAATGCCACGGTGCTCTTTCGTTTGCCCTCCGGCTTGAACTCCGGGCCGGGCGTTGGAATGAGAACGATCCCGGTGAAGGACCGATCAAACTCTTCCTCGCCAACTTTTACAAAGCCGCGGGCGGGGTCGTTGATACAGGCGGTTTTTCCGTGAAAGCCGTCCAGCACCACAAAATGATTGAAATCCCAATGGATGATGCAGGGAAACTGTCCCTTTTCCCGAAGCGTTTCAGGGCTTCTGCGGAAAGCCCCCACCTGAAACCCGTAGCTCTGCGCCGCCAGGTACACGTTTTTGGCGTTGGAGCCGTCGCGGGAAACGCCGCAGTCGGCGCGCACCTGCTCCAGAGGAATCCATTTTCCGTAATACGCCATCACCATGGCCAGCGCCGCCGCCCCGCATTCCAGGGCTTCCAGCTGCATGATGACCGGTACCTTCGCCACGCCTTTGGTGACGGGCTGTTTTGCTTTCTTTTCCTTCATGTTCCCGCTCACCTTATCGAATCAAAAAGGAAATGGGGGAGACCGTTTCCAGGATGACCTTTGCGTCATAGGCACCGTCCGGCAGGGGAACCGGAGCCGCCGCGACGGGCCTGCCGTACGCGTCCCGGTCGACGGCGGAAATATCGTAGCGATTATCGTCAATGCGCACCTTCATATCGGAGGTGATGTTTGCGACGGCGCCGGTCAGCGTGATTCTGGCGGTGCCATCCTCAATCATGGCGAGGGCGGGAACAGTGGTTTCCAGCTTGCCGATGGACGCCCAGGCAAACAGCCCCGCAAAAAGAAGAACCGCGGCGGCCAGGATGACCCAGACACCGGGATTCGTCACTTTCAGATAATCATTCAATTGTTCGGGCGAACGAATTTCATCCAGCGCTTTTTTGCGAAAGACGTTTTCTTTTCTCTCTGCCATCTTTTTCACCCTATACGTTTCTTGATCGTGAGGACGTTTCGTGCATCCCTGTTATTCGCAGGCTTCAAATTGGGGTCGGCCTTTTCCAACGGTTTGTACGGCCTCCCCTGGCCGGAAAAGCTGAGGACGCCGGCCGGTTGGTTTTCCTGCATTTTGCACCGTGTTGATCGGGCCTCGCTTATTCCACGCAAATATCATCGATCAGGCCAGTGACCTGGAGCACATCCATGATTTCGGGACAGACATTCCGAACTTTCATTTCCCCCTGATCTTCCATGACCTGCAGCGCCATCAGCAGGACGCGCAGCCCGGCGCTGGAAATGTACGTCAGCTTTTCAAAATCGAAGATGAGCTTTTCCACGTCCTTCAAGGCGGGCTCCAGCTGTTCCTCCAGGTCGGGGGAGGTGAGCGTGTCCAGCCGCCCTTCCAGCGCGACGGTGAGCTCATTGTCCTTCCTGTTCATGGTGATGGTCATGGCAGCTCCTCCTTTGAAGATATGTATTTTACGCAAAGCATTGTCAAATCGTCAAACTGCGGCGCGTCTCCGACAAACCGGCCGATGGCGGTCTGCATGTTTTGCAGCAGCGTATCGGGCTCGGCGCCGGGCTGATGATTCAGGGCCTCCAGCATTCTGTCGGTGCCGAACATCCGCTCCCGCGCGTCGGTGGCTTCCGGGGCGCCGTCGGTGTAGACAAAGAGCGTGCCGCCGGGTTCGATGTCAAATTGATATTCGGTATAGGTTTTCCTTTTCAAAGCGCCCAGCACCGTGCCATGCTTGTCTTTCAACAATTCAAAACTGCCGTTTGCCTTCCGAAGCATCGGATATTCGTGTCCGCCGTTGGCGGCGGTGACATGCCCGGTCGCAACGTCCAGAATCCCGAACCACACGGTGACAAACATATTGTTCCGGTTGTTTTCACACAGGCTGGCGTTCGTCCGGTTCAGCACCTCGGCGGGGGAGAGGCCGCTCATGGCGTAGTTTTTGATCAGGTTTTTGGACAGCATCATAAACAGCGCGGCGGGAATGCCTTTGCCCGACACGTCGGCAATCACCAGCCCCAAATGGCCGTCATCAATGAAGAAGAAATCATAGAAGTCGCCGCCGACCTCCTTGGCCGGAATCATGGACGCGAACAGCCGTATATCTGGCCTGTCCGGGAAGACCGCGGGCAGGCTGTCCGCCTGAATCTTCGCGGCCAAATCCAGCTCAGCCGCCACTCTTGCCTGTTCGTCATGCAGCCGAAGGTTTTCCCGGGTGGAGCGGTCGATCTCCACCGCCATGGCGGCGATGCTGTCCGCCAGTCTGCCGACCTCGTTTTTCTCCCGGATGCGGCTCATGCTTTGCACGGCGGCGGCGCCGTCCTTGGTTTCCATGTATTCATGAATGCCGCTGTTCACCTGCACCATGGGCCGCACCGCCTTGAAATAAATAAACAGAATGAGCAGCGCGTTCACAATCAGCAGGCTGACGCCGCCCCACAGGGCCATGGAGCGAAGGTTTTGATTCAGGATATCGGCAAAGACTTCCCAGCTGTATTCCAGACAGACCACATACCGAAGCTCACCGTTCAGGAACACCGGGGCCGCAGCGACAACCTTTGTTTCCTGATCGTCGGTCAGCTCGAAGTACATCATCTCCACGTCTTCCGCGCTTGATTCGCCGCCTTGAAGAAAGGAAAGAAAGCTGTATTGTGCGCTTTTGCTCCAATGTTCACCCAGGCGGTGGTTTTGCGTTTGATCCGTTTCCAGGCTGCATTCCATGATGACAACGTAATTATCCCCGGCCTGCCAGAGTGCGTCGTCATCGCCGCGGATATCCAGCAGATAAAAGCTGTCGAATTTTCCGTCCTCTCGTTTGTCGTCTATCCAGGCCGCCAGGAACCGGTACAGCGCTTTCAAATACGCCCGCTGTGTCTCCGGCTCCATTTCCTTCAAATCCTCAATGTTATCCAGCTCGGCCACAAACCGGGAATAGATAAACTCGTTATATATTTCTTCTTCCAAATTCGTAGCGGGCTCCAGCACCATGTCCGGGTCGCTCTGCCACCGATCCAGCACCCAGCCCACGATCTCCGGGTTCATGAGCAGGCTTTTGTATTCCGTCATTTCCTCCTCGATCTTCTCATTTTTGGATTCAAAGTACATTTGTTTTGTGCCGTTCAGCACGACCCAGCCGATCAGCGCGAGGGCCAGGATGAACATGACGGTCACGATCAAGCTGACCTGCACGGCCAGCTTTCTGTTTTTCTTTTTCATGGAATGTCCCTATACCATGCCGATAATCAAAGAAAAATGAACGGCACTGCTGGATCAGATGAGAATGGCAGCCTGCATAATTTGCTCACCTTGTCGTCCCCTTTTTTTTGACATCATCAGGCTCCGGCTTTTTATTCATTTGGTTGACGACGTTCGTGATGCCCTGAACGACCTTTCCGATCAGCGGAAATATGCCGTACAGGAACCCGCCGTTCACGTCCGCCAGGTCATCCGCCGATAGGGGCGCGTCTTCCGATACGTTTTCCGCAAAGCTCTTCACGTCTTCCGCTGTAAGCTGAACGCCCGCTTCCTTGGCGATGGGAGCAAACACATCGTTCAGCAGCTTTTCCACATCGGCTTCCGCGTCCAGGTTTTTGAGCGCCGCCATCACCTTTTCCTGCAGCTCCGGGTTCTTCTTCAGCAGTTCCAGTACCTTCTTCATGTTTTCACTCATTGCAAGAATTCCCCTTTCTTTTTTTGCATTGTCTCGTTTCATTATAGCATAAAAACAGTTGCCTGAAAACAGGAAATTTGTATTTGGGTTTGCTGCCCTTCCCGGCCTTTGCGATCCATCTGCCCATGCTTGCCGCCGAAGAACAGAAGAATGCTGCTTCCTGTAACAGTTTTCGGCCGAAAAAAGCATTGCCAGACAAGAAATGCCTGGCAATGCCAATTTATACTATTTCTCGTCTAAACCATTGAATCTTCGGGCGTCTTTTCCGTCCTGGCTGTGCTTCACCACAGGCGGTCATCGACGGTTCGTCCTCCCTTCATTCAGCTTTGCCAGAACGAAAAATCCATCCCGAATCTTTCAATATTTTAGACGAGAAATAGTATCACAAATCATTGATGTTTCCATTGAAAGACGGCCCGCAGACTTTCGATTTCCGTATCGTCCCGCATGAACCGCGTTTCGGTCTGTCCGTCCAGCATGTCCGGGAAACATTTCATCCGTTTGACGGTTCAGTCTTCCGAAAACAGGCTGTATTTGGTGATGTCCATCACAGCCTTTCCGTCGGCCTCAAAGACGATGTCCCGGGCGGAGGGATCGGTGAGGATGGTAGCGGTCATCACCTGCTCGCCATCGTTGATGAACACCTCGATGCTGAACCGGTCCAGGATCACACGCAGATGAATTTCCCCGCCGCGCTGGGCTACCTGGCAGCGGCGCTGATGGATGTATGCCCGGCGGGAGCCGGAGAACTTGCGGTCAATTTTCAGCAGGGATTCGTGGGGACGGAAGCTGAGCAGGGAATGGTATTGACTGTCCTGGGCAAAGCGCATGGTGAATTTATGGTAGGGCTTTTCCGGGTCTTCCGGGCGGACGCGGATATCCATTTCCACACAGCGGCCTTTGATGCCATCCAGAGCAGCACACTCGCTGATGGGCACGTTTTTGTATTCCACCTTGGGGCCGCGATAGCGCTCAAGCTCCCGGATGGGCTGCTGGTACAGCCGGCCGTTGCGGATAGAAAGCTCCCGGGGCAGGCTCATTTGGCCGAACCATTGCCGGTCCTCGTAGCCGGTATTCTTGCAGGTATCCCAGTTCTGCATCCAGCCGATCATCACCCGCCTGCCGTCCGGGGTCAGGATGGTCTGAGGCGCGTAAAAGTCGATGCCGTAGTCGATGGCCTGGTTATGCTCCGGAATAAAGCGCAGGGTCTTTTCATCGAATGTACCGATCTGGCATACGGTGCCGTTTCCGTTGTGGTACTCAAAGCCTTCCGGCAGCATGTCCTGGGGGCTGACGAACAGCACGTGCTTTCCCTCCAGGGGAAAGAAATCCGGGCATTCCCACATGAGGCCGAAGCGCCCGTCGTTTTCCGCCAGCACGCTTTCAAAATGCCAGGAAAAGCCGTCCTCGCTGCGGTACAGCAGCAGCACGCCGCGCTTGTCCATGCGCCGCGCGCCGATCACGCAGCGATAGCCGCCGTCCTCTGTGCGCCACATTTTGGGGTCGCGGAAATCATGCGGGCTCAGGCCCGCGGGCAAATCGGCGTCGGTGAGCACCGGGTTCTTTTTGTATTTTTGATAGTCCAGCCCATCGCCCACGGCGATGCATTGCGTTTGGTAATCTTTTCCCTGCTCCCCGCCGTCCTTGCGTACACCGGTGTACAAAAGCATTTGCTTTCCATCCGGCAGCTCGATGGCGCTGCCGGAGAAGCAGCCGAAGGAATCATACGGCGCATCCGGCGCCAGCGCGGCGGGAAGATACGTCCAGCGCAGCAGGTCAGAGCTCACGGCATGGCCCCAGTGCATGGAATTCCACTCAGTATCATAAGGATAATACTGGTAAAACAGATGGTACTGGCCGCGATAATAGGAAAAACCGTTTGGGTCGTTCATCCACCCCACCCACGGCGTGAGATGAAAGACGGGGCGGGTGGATGCGGGTATTTTTTCCCCCATTTCTTTTTCGTATGCTCTGGCGAAAATCAGGCTGTGATTGATCATCTTGCTCCATCCTTATCTGTTTATTTCCCGTTCATTTCCCTGCTTCATTCTTCCTTCAGCAGGCGCATGGTGAGATTCTCAAAGCAGGCTTCCCCGTCGCACACGAAAATGCCCCAGGGCATTCCCGGCATCCGGTAAATGCGGGTGGACAGCGCCTCCCGATGATCCAGGAAAAACACCGCCACGTCGTTGTCGATGAGGACGTCGAGATGGTATATTCGCCTCTCCGTGTCAATTTTCCTGCTGATGTGACTGCTTTCGATGGAATACCGGGTTCTTGCCACAGCCGTCGCGTCATAACGCAGCAGGCCGTATTTCATATCCAGGCTCACCGCCAGCGCCCGGGCCAGATTGGCGCCGCCAAAGGAGAAGCCCGCGGCCAGCGCGTTTTCAGAGATCGTAACGTCGGCGGAAATCAGAACGGGCTGATCGGGCAGCGCGTCGAAGATCAGGGCGCCGCCGTCCCGGTCGGCGGAGAGGGTCGCTTTGTCGCCTTCCGCGCTGCCTTCCGCGGATACCAATTTGCCGTTCAATGGCACGGGATCGCCGAACGCGGCCTGAATCGTATCGGGCAGATGAATGGAGAGCCAGCCATTTTCATCCTGTTCCAGCTCAAACACCGCTAAGTTGCCTGCCCAATCCCAGGTGGACGTATCCTTGAACTCGCCGGAATAGCCGCCCCGGGTGGCAATCCAGCCGCACAGGTAGCGCTTTCCGTTCAGCACGCCGGTCTTGGCGGCGTAGAAAGCATGGCTGTCAAACGCTTCCATGGGCGGATGCTCCCAGGGCCCATCCAGGGAGGATGCGCGCATGTACCGCGTAACCCAGTCTGTGGAGTAAAAGCAGTACCACCAATCGCCCCATTTGAACAGGTCGGGGCATTCGCAGCTGGTGGTGCCGGGCAGCAGGAGCGGCTCCCGCAGCTCCCAGGTGGAAAGATCGGTGGAAGCGTACCGGGCAATGGCCGCTTTCCCGTTTCTGACAGTGGTGATCAGCAGCCAGTATTCTCCGGCCTCCTCGTTGTAAAAAAGGAAGGGGTCACGGAAATCTTCCATGCTGTAGCCGTCGGCGGGAGAGGACGTAAAGGTTTCCTCCTCCAGCTTCGTAAAATGCACGCCGTCCTGGCTGACCGCGTGGCGTATATATTCGCGGGGCTTTCCCTGCTGGAAAAAACGCGGGTTGTTGCCCGTATAGAACGCATGGTAAGTATCGCCGATTTTGGTGACTGAGCCTGTGCCCAGGGCCAGGTCGTAGTGATCCACGTTGGTGGTGGGAATCGCTTCCCCGAGATAATCATAATGGACGAAATCATTGGTCACAAAACTGTGGAACGGATGATAGGTCGGCGCGCCATCGCGCCAGTCCTGCAAATAAAACAGCCGCAGCTGTCCGGACGCTTCATCGCCCGCCATGGGCATCACATCGCCCACCCAGCCTTTGGGCGGCTTGGCGAAGATGGTATATTCCGCCTGGTGAATATCCCAGCCGCTTTTCGACGGGAAATCCCTGCTCTCATGGAGCAGAATTTCACCGGCGGCACAGCTCATACAATTCGCGGTCAACAGAATTCCCGCGCCTAAAACAGAAAGCACCTTGCTCAATTTCACTTCTGCTCCTCCTTTTCATGGCTCCATGAGAAAGCCTTTTGCCGGCGCTCGTCCATGGAGGCCATAGACGCGGAGCCGCTGCCGGCGGCAGCGGCTCCGTTGCTTGTTCCGTTGTATCGTTCGCGTTGTCAGCCGATCAGTTGCTCATGGTGGATTCATAGCCAGCCTTGATCTGTTCGTCCGCGTTGGTCAGGAAGTTGACCACGGGTTCGTTGGAGCGCAGGCCGGTGAACACGGTGTAGTTGTTGTCCCAGTACTGGTCGATGCCGATCGGCACGAAGTGGGCCTTGGCGGCCAGCTTGTTCATCATGGCAACGTTGTCCTCGCCATAGCGTTCCACGTTCACGGCGTTGTCGCTTTCGATCTTCATCTGAGCGCTCATTTCAATGAACTTGGCGGCGGCTTCGGGCAGCTCGGAGGTGATGCCGATGCACCAGCCGGTCACGCCGGCCAGGCACACGTCGCCTTCACCGGAGGGGCCTTTGGGCATGGGAACCCAATCCACTTCGAAGGGCAGTTCGCCGTTGATCTGCTGGCTCAGGTAGGCATAGGCGAATTCCAGGCTCATGGCCAGCTTGCCGTTCTTCCAGCCGGAGGTGAAGGTGTCGTCGCCGCTGTTGGGCCACATGCACTTGTCGATGGTGTAGCATTCCTGCAGGAAGGTCATGGTTTCGATGCCGGCGTCGGTCAGGTAGCCGGTGGCGATGGTGCCGTCCGCGTTGTAGATCAGATTGCTGGTGCCGTTGGAGGCCAGGAAGGACACATAGTCCGTATCCCAGTAGCCGAAGCCGAACTGGTCGTCTTCGCCGTCATTGTCGGTGTCGGTGGTCAGTTCATTGGCCACGCGGCGGAAGTTTTCCCAGGTCCATTCGCCCTTTTCGTACAGGTCGCGGGGCAGGTCGACGCCGTTGGCTTCAAACATGTCCACGTTGTAGTACATCACCAGGGGAGACACGTCATTGCCCGCGGCATAGGCTTCGCCGCCGAAGGAGAAGGCGTTGGTCACGCTGGGATAGAAGCAGTCCTTGCTCAGGTCCAGATACTGGGCGATGGGCTGGACGATCTTCCGGGCGGGATACACGGGGAAGGACTGGTCGTTGGCCTGCACCAGGTCAACAGGCTCGCCGTTGCCCACGCGGCTGGCGGCGGTGGAGATCATGTCGCCCCATTCCACGGCGATAACGTTCACCTTCACGCCGGTTTCCGCTTCAAACGCGGGAATGACGCTCCAGACGGGGTCGAAGGTCTGGGGGTTGGCGGCCAGATTGTTCTTGTAGGTATCTTCCGTGTTGTACCAGATGATGTTGATGGTGTCCTCAGCCATGGCAGGAACGGCGCACAGGCTCAGGAGCATCACCAGGGCAAGAAGAGAAGCCAGGAACTTTTTCATGGGATTACCTCCTTGAAGTGGTTATATTGATCAGGCATTCCGCCTTAGATCCTTGGAAATGGATTACTTGATGCCGATATGCTCGATGGAATCGGCCAGGAAGCGCTGGGTGAAGATGAACACCAGCAGCATGGGGGCGGCGGTGAGCAAGCAGCCCGCCTGCATCCGGGTGACGATCTTTTCCGGGTTGGTGCCCAGCTGCACGCCCGCCAGGGCTGACACCTGGGACAAATCCATGCGCAGCATGGAAAGGGCCGTCATGATGGAGCGGTTATCCGAGCCCAGGAACTGCTTGGACAGGTAGTATTCGCCCCAGTTCCACACGAAGGAGAACAGGAAAACGGTGATGATGGCGTTCTTCACGTTGGGCAGCATGATGCTGAAGAAGGTGCGGTAGGGGCCGGCGCCGTCGATATAGGCGGCGTCCTCCAGCGCCACGGGCAGGCCCATGAAGAACTGCCGGTAGATGAAGATATACAGCCCGCTGCGCACGCCCATGGCCAGCATGGACGGGAGGATCATGGGCCACAGCGTGCCAATGAGGTTAATGGATTCTTTCCCTGTAAACAGCTGTGCCAGTCCGCCGAAGCTGGCGTAACGCCAGCGGGAGTACAGGGGCAGGATCAGGGTCTGCGACGGCACCACAATGGTAAACACCACGATCAGGAACAGGATGTTTTTGCCGGGGAATTTGAACCGCGCAAACCCGTAGCCCGCAATGGCGCAGGAGAACACGTCGAAGAACCCGCAGACGATGCTCAGCGTCATGCTGACACCGAACGCCTTCCAGTAACTCATGGACTTGAGCGCGTCGCTGAAGTTGTCCAGGGTGAAATGCTTGGGAATCCATACGATGGAGGGGTCGTTGATGTCGCCGGGGTCGCGGATGGCCATGGAGCTCATGTACAGCACCGGATACAGCAGCTGATACGCCAGGCAGGCGCACACCAGATAAAAGATGATGCGGCCCAGCACATGGCCGATTTTGCGGCGGCGGGTTTTGGCGTCCATTTTTTGCTTGGGACGCTTCTGGGAAATCGCTGTCATCTGAACCTCGCCTCCTTAATCCTGATAGATGATGAACCGGCGCAACAGCAGCGCGACCAGGCCCAGGATGATGATGATCACCAGGAAGTACACCACCGACATGGCGCTGGCATAGCCGAATTTGAACAGGCTGAACATGGTGTTGTTGATGCTGCGGATGATGGTGTTTCCGTAGTCGTTCATCATGTCGATCACGGAATAGATCGTGTTCAGCAGGATCATGGGTGTCAGCATGGGCAGCGTGACCTTCCAGAACTGGGCGAAGCTGCCCGCGCCTTCCAGGCCCGAAGCCTCATACAGGTAATCCGGAATACCGTGGAGCCCTGCCAGGAACAGCATGATCTGCACACCGGAGCGCCAGGTCAGGTCGAATACCCGGCTGATGACCTGATTGACGAAGTTCACCACGCCGGTGCCCATGCCCATGGAGGTGAGCAGCGCGGGAATGTTGCCCGCGGAGAAGAGATAGGTGTCGGCGGAGCCGCCGCGGGCGCCGGAGGCGAACACGTCCTCTTTCAGAATCTGCATCAGCACGCCGGAGCCGATGATCACGGGCATGAAGGCCACGGCGCGCATGAAGGTACGGCCGGGGAATTTGCCCTTGATCAGGATGGCGAAGAAGAGACTGTACACCAGGATCAGCGGCACCTGGATCAGATCGCCCAGGGAGCCCACCAGGTCGGGAAGGAAGTTGGTATCCTTGAAAAACAGGCTGGAGAAATTCTCAAAGCCCACTTCCGTGGCGGCAAAGCCCGTGGGGGTCGCCTCCAGAGATTGGAAGGCGTAGCGGAAGGATTGATACATCGGCGTCAGGAAGAACAGGATACAGCCGATCAGCCAGGGGAGGATAAACGTAAAGCCATACCATTTTCGCTTTGTCTCATAGCCGATCTTTGAGCCCAGCTTCATTTACTTCCCCTCCTTGATCGTGTAGTTGTGCGCCGGAACGGTCACGCCGTCCACGGTGGCGTCCGTTTTTCCGTAATTGACGAACACCCGGTCGCCGTTTTCATAGGTGGTCACGGACACATCCGCGCTGATCTTTTCGTGGCCGGTCATCCGCAGGGCGGCGTAGGGAGCAAGGGCTTCCATCTGCTTCGCGATACGAACCACGTCCTCCTGCCAAGCGCTCAGCGACATGGAGAACCAGTCTGCTCCGTCCGTGCCGGACAGCAGCGCCGGGTCGCGGGCGATCAGCCGCCAGGAGGGATACAGGCCGTATTCCGCCATGCGCAGGAGAGCGGTGTCGGTGCTGCCGCGCTCGTTGAGCGGCTCGCAGTACATCACCATGGCCCCGTGGGTCACCAGCTGGTAAAAGGGAATATCGGTGTCGGTCACGTCGAACCGGCTGGACGCCATGGGCACGTCATCCGCCTGCTGGATGTAGGGGAATGCGTAAGCATTGGGCGTTTCAGCGGCGAGATAGGGGATACTGCCATGCAGCGCTTCCAGCGCCTGCTTCCAGTACGCGCCTGCCTGGGTGCGGGAGATGCCATGCTTGCCCAGGGAGGAATACACGGTGTTGCCCAGCGCGATGAGGGAAACGCCCGTGCCTTTCCCCGCCAGATTGGCCGCCAGCTTGCCGCTGACCTCGGGCACCACGTCGGGGCTGAGCAGATACCAGGTTTTGCCGGAAGGATCCTTCACGCCTGTGCTCATGTGGTATTCGTTCATCTGCCGGGCGGTGCTGTTCACGTTGTCCGTGGCGGAGAACAGCGACCAGTAGCCGTTGCCGTTCTTGTAGAGATTCACCAGATCCACCGCCAGGGACACGGTAGAGCCCGTGCTTTCGGCGGCTTTGAGCAATTGGTCGAACCCGGACTGACCATCCAGGCGGTTGTCCAAGGCCAGCCCCGTGACCATCTTGCCCTTGACGGACTGATTGCTCCAGCCGGTGTATTCCAGCGTCACGCCGTTCACGCCCGCGCTGTGCAGGCTGTTTAAGGTCTGAGCTGCTTCCTTGTAGCTGGTGAGCACGGTCACGCTGTTGTACGGAATGCCGATGAAGGTTTTGATGGAAGGAATGGAGGCAACCATCTTGATCTGCGTGAACCGCGCTTCCTCCGCCTTCACGTCATGCAGGCCCAGCTGCTCCCGGTATGCCGAGGCGATGTCGACATAAGTGGCGTTTTCCTTGTCCAGCAGATGGTAACGGACGGTGAAATCGCCCATATCGCGGAAGGTGTTGGCGGCCAGGGTGACGCTCTTGCTGCTGTTGGAGCCCGCCATCAGGGTATTGCTCTCCATGCTGATGTAGGTTACGGTGAAGTAGGCGTTGTTGTAGCCGGTCAGCTGCCCCGCCACGGCGGCGTTCAGCGTCGCCTGGTATTCGCCCTGTTCCACCACCGCCATCAGGCCCAGCCCATTTTTGACCATGCCAAAGAGCGGCATGTTGAGCTGGTAGGTTTTGGTGGCGGCTTTTTTCACGCTCAGCGTACTGTCGCGGCCGAACACATCCTGCTGGTACACGGCGGCGTCGCCGCGTCCGTTGTTGAAGTGAATCAGCGCTCCGCTGCCGTCCGGCACTACCAGATAACCTTCGTCCTGCGCCCCGGCCGCGCCCATGAAGGGCAGCAGAGACACCGTCATGACAGACAGTTTTTCTTTCTTGGCGGAGGCTTTCTCGATTTCCGCCGGGTCTTCCGACAGCGTCCACAGGTCTTCCCGAATCTGCTCGCTGAGGACGGAGGCCTTCAGCCCGTCCTTTTCCAGCACATACCGCACGGGGATCAGGAAGCCCTGCTTGGGGAAGAAGTAACGGATTTCAATGCCGTTGTCGATTTTCTGCCAGGTGAAATCGCCGTTTTTGATGGAACCGGTATAGCTGTTCACCTGGTTGGTCACATAGGTGGGATTGTGATAGGTAATGATCAGGTCGCTCTGCCGGTTGATTTTGTTCATGCCGGAAGCGATTTTATCCTCGCTGATGTCCGCCGGGGTGGAGCGCCATTCCGCGTTGGTTTTCGCGTCCTTCAGCATGATTTGGCTTTCCTGGGGGTCATAGCACAGGGTAAACCGCTCGTTTTCGGCCACGCTTTCCCATTCGCCCAGAGCGGCGGCGGGCAACAGCAGGCACAGCGCAACGATCAGCACCGTCAAGATTCTTTTCAGCATCACACCACCCCCTTACATTCTGAAGACGATTTCCACATAGAGCGTGGAGAAGAAGGTAATCAGCTGTTCCAGCAGCGTGTAGAACAGCACGCCGATGAACACAATCACCGCCATGCCGGCCACCGTCAGCAGCAGGAAGCCGATGGTTTTGCCAAAGGACAGCTCGTGGCAGGTGATGGTGCCGATGAGCAGAATCACCACGCCCCACAGCATCCCCAGCGTAATGATATAGGATGCGTACAATTCATCCAGCAGCATGTAATTGGACAGCCATGTGCCGATGAAAATGGCGGCAGTATAGGGTGCCAGGGCATAGCAGGCAGTGATCACGATGTCGCTTAAGCGCCCGCTGGTGTTGATCAGGATGGACACCGACCACTGGGCCGCGCAGAAAACCACCAGCACGCCCAGGGATTTCGCCAGCAGCAGCCACAGGTTGATATCCGCGATATTGTTCTGGTTGAACAGATACCCTGTGCCCACATACTGGTAGATGGTGGCCAGCACATACAGGATGGCGATGACGATGGCTGCCCACAGGGACGTTTTTTCTTCGCCGAAGCGGATCTCCTGGAAGCCCAGGAAGGGGTGGAAAATGGCTTTGGGGAACACCGTATGGGTGGGAATCCGCAGCTGCTTCATCAGCCGGGTGAGCCATTTTTCCTGGGGCTCGTCCCCGCCCTTCTTCCGCTTCTTTTTGATGAAGGAAACGACCTTTACCAGAACCACCAGCGCGGCCACGACGGCCACGGCTCCCACCGCGCCATCCCGCAGCCGGTTGAGGCGCACGATGCGGTAGGTCTGGGAGTATTCCTCCCGGCTGTCGCCCAGCTTGAAGTATTTCAGCGCTTCCTCGTGCTGGTTTTCCTTCAGCAGCGCCCGGCCTACGCCCGCATACGCCTGGGTGGCGTTGCTGTTGTGCTTGAGCACGTCGTTCCAAACCGACCGGGAAGCCTCGTATTCGCCCGCGTTGTACAGGGAAACCGCCTGATGCACCAGGCTGGCGTAAGCGGTCGGCGCGAACACGGTCACATTGTTTTTCGCGGTATCCAGTACCAGCACTTTGCCGTCCAGCAGGTCAATGGCCACGGGCTGGCGGAAGGTGCCCTCCTGGGTGCCCAGCGCGCCGAACACGGCGATCAGGTTGCCGGTGCGGTCGCGTTCAAACACACGGCCATAGGAGCGGTCCACGGCGAAAACGAATTCGCTGTCGGCGGTCACCACCGCGTCCACGAAGGTGGGAAGCAATGTGCTGGAGGCCGCGCCCTGGGCGGTGACGGCCAGCTCTTCGTCGCCGAAGTTGACTTCCTTGTCGCCCCGGGCCAGGTAGGTGTTGTTGCCCAGGGGGTTCAGGCGCTTCACCTGATTGACGGGGCTGCTGGTGGCCACGGTGGTGGCGTACACAAAGCCGTCGGGCGCGCAGTAGAGGTTGGAGTATTCCACCGGCAGGATACTGGTCATATTCTGCCGCTGTTCGTTGGTCATGATGGATTTCCAGTAGTAGTTGAACAGCACCTCCGGGGTGACGGCCACCTTGTTGGCACCGTAGTATCCCATGAATTCACCCTGGGGGGAGAACTGCAAAAAGCCGGAATAGCAGCCCGTGCTCAGGATGTAGATGCGGCCCGCGTTATCCGCGCCGATCTTGGCGGGGGCGAAGGTGAAGTCGTCGCCCAGCAGCGGATTCTTGGGATTTTCGATCAGCAGCGACACCCGCATGGTTTTCAGGTCCGCTACGAACGCCTGGGCGCTGGTTTTCAGCGTCGCGTAGAGCGTGCCGTCCGGGGAAACGTGCATTCCGTTCGGCCCGGCCAGCGGAAGCGCCTCCCCGTTTTCCAGAGTGGCCTGGGTGATTTCCCGGATCAGATGCCATTCGGCATCGTATTCCAGGATGCGGTCATTGCCGCTGTCCGCCAGCAGGATATGGCCCTCCGGGGTTACGCACAAATCCTGGGGCTGTTTCCACGCGCCGCCTTCGGCCTGCGCGCCGCGGATGGTGGCTTCCACGGTGTAACCCTGGGGCGTACTGACGGATTCGTCCCACTCGTTATAAGTATAGGAGGGATAGACCGCTTCCGCGATGCCCATGGAGGGAAGCAGCATCAGCGCCAGAATGAGGATCAGCCATTTTGTCTTTTTCAATTGCTCCGCCTCCTCTTAGCCCTTGATGCCAGCGCTGGTCATGGTTTCGATGACCTGACGCTGCAGCAGCACGAAAATCAGGATGGGCGGCAGCATCATGATCACGGCGGCGGCCATGGAGGGGCCGTACCGGGCGTATGCGTTCGCCGCGCTGATCTGGGACATGGCCTGAGTGAGGGTCTTTAATTCTTCATTATATACCACATCACCGCCGGACAGGTTCCACAGGTTGATGAACTGGAAGATGATGACCGTCACGATGGCGGGCTTTACGCTGGGGAACACGATCTGGAAGCAGATGCGGAACTCGCCCGCGCCGTCGATCTTGGCGGCTTCCATCATGGCGTCGGGCAGCTGCTCCATGAACTGACGCATCAGGAACAGGCCCAGGGAAACGCCGATGGTGGGCAGCAGCTGCGCCCAATAGGTGTTGAGCAGGCCCAGCTTGGAAATGATGATGAAGGAGGGAACGAAGGTGACCTGGGGCACGAACATGAGGCCCAGCATGATGATGGCGAAAATCAGGTTCTTGCCGGGGAACTTATGCTTGGCCAGGGGGTAGGCCGCCATGCCCGCCAGGATCACGTGCAGCCCGGTGCCCAGCACGGCGATCATCAGGGTGTTGAACAGATACCGGGACAGGGGCACCCACATGTTGGCCAGGATACGGAACATTTCGCCGTAGTTGTCCAGGGTGGGCCGGTTCACATACAGCGTGGGCGGGAAGCGGAAGATTTCGTCGATGGGCTTGAGCGACTGAACGACAGTGTAATACAGAGGGAAGGCCATGAACGCGGCCAGCAGGAAGATGCCCAGGAACATGAAGAAGCTGCCTACCTTGGAGCGCCGCCGCTTCATGCCGACCTTGCCGCGCCTGTGAAAAATCTTTTTCAGCTTCATGTTTTCACCTCCTCACGATCCAACCTTGCTCAGCATCTTGGTGACGAGCGCGCGGGACAATTGCATCAGCAGCACCAGCACCACGCTCATGGCGCAGGCATAGCCGAACTCATAGCGGATGGTGCCGTAGTCCATGATGTGGGTCACGATGGTCTCGCCTGCGTAATTGGTGGATGGCAGGCCGCACAATTGCACCGACACATCCGCCACCGTGAACGCTGATATGATCTGCATCACCGCGCCGAATACCAGCTGGGGCAGCATGGAGGGCAGCGTCACATACCACAGCTCCTGGAAACGGTTCTTGATGCCGTCGATCATGCCCGCTTCGTAGAGGGAAATGTCCACCGTCTGCATACCGGCGATAAACGACAGGAAGCTGATGCCCATGCTCATCCACAATTGCACCACGATGATCACCGGCAGGATGGCCGATTCCTCCGTGGTCCAGGCGATGGGCTCGAAGATGATGCCCAGGGACATGAGGAAGTTGTTGATCAGGCCGTACTGGTCGCCGCTGAGCAGCAGCCGCCACACGGCCCAGGCCGCGCCGCCCACCACCGCGGGCACATAGAACAGGGTGGTCAGGATGGAACGGCTGGTGCGGCTCAGGTCGTTGATGACCCAGGCGATGAAGAAGCACAGAATGTAGCTGAAAGGCCCGATGATGACGGCGATCTTGACCATGTTGCTCAGTGCCGTCAGGAACACGTTGTCTTCCAGGAACATGCGGATATAGTTATCCAGAAAAACGAACTTGGCCGGGGTGAGCATATTGTACTCGGTAAAGGAAACCACAATAGCCACGATGACCGGCACCAGGGTAAACACCGTGAAAAAGAGCAGGTAAGGCAGCATCAGCAGATAGCTTTCCCGACTTCTCCGCATGCGCTGCAGCAACCCGTTTTCCATTGTCAGCCCTCCTTATTGAGAGATCTCATATTGCGTTCTTGCTGCGGATCAGTCGTTCAGCCCCATTTCGTGGCGCTTGCGGGCGATTTCCTCGTTGGTGGAGCTGGTCCAGTAGAACAGGCTCTCCCGCGCGTCGTTGCCGGACAGCACCACCGCCCGGAACGCGTTGTCCAGGTTGCGGGAAACGTAGTACCCGCCGGGGATTTCCGGCAGCTCGACCACGTGGTTCCACTGTTCGTTCATGGTCTGCTGCTCGTTCAGCGACCAGTTGGACAGCTCGAAGGCTTCGTGGTTCGCGGAGGTATAGCGGCCCAGGGTGCCGATGTCGGATTCGATATCCCGGGCATAGCTGGTCTGTGTCGCGGCGCTCGTCCACCACTGAACGAACTGCCAGCTGGCGTCCACGTTTTTGCTGGAGCTCAGAATAATCGCCGCCGTGCCGTCCGCGGTGGTGGCGTGGTTCACCGTGCCGTCCGGGTTCAGGGTGCCTGGCATCAGGTGCATGCTCCACTTGCCGGCGATTTCGGGGGCTGTGGCCTTCAGGCGGGCGTACATATTATAGGAAGTAATGATCACCGGCATTTCGCCCGTGCGGAAGCGGGTGAAATCGTCCTTATAGAGCGGATAATCGTAGAGGGTGTAGAAATCCGTCCAGGAACGGAACGCGGCGTTGGCCACCGGCTCGCTGAGCAGGGTCGCCTTGTAATCGTCGGTGTAGAATTTGCCGCCCATCTGCAGGAGCAGGGAGGGGAACAGGCTGGTCATGCCCACGCCGTTGGAAATGACGGTGGCGCCGCCCAGCTGGGTATAGGGCAGGCCGATCTGCAGATTGTTGGATTGCAGAATCGGCGCGATGTTCAGCAGATCCTGCCAGGTTTCCGGCACGTCCAGCTCCAGCTCCTCCAGCACGTCGTCGCGGATGAACATCATCAGGAAGTCCTGGGTTTCCGCCAGGCCGTACACGCCGCCGTTGAAGGCGTAGGGGTCTTCGGCGGAAGCGCGGAGCTGACCGGCGGTTTCCGCATAACCGGGCAAAGCGCTTAAATCTGCCAGCGCTTCACGGAAGGCCAGGTTCATCACTTCACCGCGGCCGGTAAACAGGTTCACGTCCGGCCCCTGGCCCGCGATGGTGGCTTTGAGCAGCGCGCCGCTGACCAATTGCAGGTTGACGCTGATACCGGTCTTGGCGGTGAAGTCCTCCTGGATCAGGCGGTTGATGGCGTAAGCCTGGTCACGGCCAGCGGACAGCCAAACGGTGATGGCCTGCTGCCGCTTGCCGTCCTCCGCGTCGGCGGAACTGAACGCGTTGTAATCCTGCACGAAGGAGCCCACAAAGGCGCGCAGCTCGCGCTTCACGGTATCCACCAGGTTATCCTCCGTTTTGCCGGGCTTCGCGCCCTGGGAGGCCAGCGCAAGATAGTCGATTTCCAACGGCTGCTCCTGCACGGACAGAATCCATTCCGCGAAGGAGGAGATGTTGGAGGAGAAGGTGGTCAGGCGCTTCTGGATGGTGTAGGGTTCCTTCGCGAAATCCCGCAGCTGATAGGACAGCACCTGGATGATTTCGCCCGCGGTGGAATCCCCGCCCAGCATCTCGTCCATGGTGGTCTGATAGCCGTCCAGGGCGTCCGCCAGGGCGGACAGCCGCGTTTCCAGGTTGGGAATGACCCGCTCCAGATAGTAGTCGCGGTAGAAGTCCGGCTCCGTGCCGGTGACCATGATGATCTGGCGGTACAGCTCGTTCAGGGAATACACGGTATCCTGCATATCTGAAATGACGGGAGCCATTTCGCCCAGCGTCACCTGCATCCGTAGAATGTGGGGGCCCTTCGTCAGGGCAAACAGGTAGGGATTTCCGCTGTCATCCGACAGGTAATCCAGCACCCATTCGGCGCGGTACGCAAAGTGTACCTCCTGCATTTCCTGGAAGGGCACCTGGCCGTCCAGCATGACCTGGCGGGCCACAAAGAAGCCCTTGAGCTGATTCTGGTGATACCGCATGCCCAGCTGATACAGGCCGTCCTCCGGCGCTTCGATCATCCATTCCACCCACTGTCCTACGTGCTTCCAGCCGCTGCCGCCGATGGTGTTCAGCCGCATCTGCGTGGGATGGTAGGGCTGGGTGAAGGAGGAGGTGCGGTCATAGGTGGGATAGATGGCGGAGGCGGATTTGCTCAGGGCGTTTTCCGCCTGCAGAATCATTTCCACACCCTGCACCGCGGGCAGGCCGGCGTTGGCCGCCTTGTACTCTTCGTAAGAGGGCAGCTTTTCCTGCGCCTGCAATGCCAGATAGTCCAGCACCGCTTCCTCGCGCAGGGAGGTCAGGGTTATTTCGTGGTCGCCCTTCTCCAGCTGGAGCAGCACCTGGCCTTCCACCTCGTTGGTGTCCGCCAGCAGCGCTTCCGTCCACAGGAAGGCTTCCACCTGCTTGGGCCGCAGCTCGTTGCCGGTGGGCGTGCGCTCAGGCTTTCCGGCGTCCACCCAGACGCGGTTGAGCGACACCACGGCGTTGGCCGCGCTGTAGGGCTGGCCGTCTACCTGCAGGGTGTATTCCATGTCCACGCCCTTGCCGCTTTCCGTGTGATAGCCGACCCGCAGCCCGTACGCGCCTGTTTCCGGGGCGCTGAGCACACAGGAGACTGTCCCGCCTGCGGAAAGGCGCACCACGTTCTGCCTGCCTTCGTATTCGGAAAGCACCTCGCAGTGATCGGGAGACAGCGTGCCTTCAGACGCGGAAACAAGCCCGGCCGCATCGGGCCGCGCCTGATCCTCCGGGGCGTACGCGCGCCACTCCGTTGCCTGAACGCCGTTGTTTCCCAGCAGGAGAACGGCGGTCACCAGAAGCGCGAGGCACCCCACCACGGCGATTGTAATGATCCATCCACGCCGCATGTACTTCACCTCCGTGAAAAAAATCTTTGATCGTTTATTCCGTCATCAGCCGGATATTGCTGAATTCCGCCGAACCGTCGGAAGCGAACAGGCCGAAGCGGAAGCCTTTGCGGTCAAACATCCGGGTGCCCAGGGCCGCCTGATCGTCCACGTAGAGCAGCAGGATACTGTCCTGAACGAAGATGCGCACATGGTGCTTTTTCCCCGCCTGCCATTCAAAGGGACGCTCCTGTTCCACCTCGTAGGGGAACATTTTGCCCCCGTCTTCGTACATCCGCAGGCCCGTTTTATACTGGATGCGGTGCCGGTTCGGCTCGAAGATCAGGTAATACCCCATAGCAAAATCCTGATCCACCTGCAGGGCGACGCCGAATTCTCTCGGGTAATCGGCAAAGGAAACATCCATTTCCAGCTTGCAGCAATCGGGCACGCGGTTCAAAAGCAAACTGGCGTAGCCGCTGGGCGTGTCCACGCAGGTCCCTTTTTCGTTCAGATTCCAGGGGCCGACCAGCGGCCGCAGTTCCAGCGCTTCTTCCGTGGAGAAGGCGTTATCCACCGCTTCGGGGGGCTTCACGGTCAGGGTGCCGTCGGGCTGCTGCACCAATTGATGCACGATCATGGTGCCGCCCCAGTCCCAGGTGTTGTAATCCTTGCCATTGTACTGTTCCGGGTTGAAATGCCACAGGTTCTTTTCCCGCTGCGGGTTCCAGCCGTACATATAATGGTTTTCTCCGTCGGTGCCGTGCTTCGCCGCGTAGAAGCAGCGGGTGTCGAAGGTGTCCACCTTCGGGGTGATCCACGGGCCCTTGGGGGAGCGGGCCATACGGTAGAGCGTTTCAAAACGGTCGGTGTATACCGAATAGGTCAGATACCACCAATCGCCCCACTGGAAGATGTCGGGGCATTCATGGCCGGACTGGTTTGTGGCCGGAGCATACAGCGGTTCGCAGATCGTCCAGTGGTGCAGGTCAGAGGATTTGCACAGGCCGACGCAGCCCTTGCGCATGGTCAGGCCTTTCTGCTGGGCGCACAGCAGCATCCACCAACAGCCTTCTTCTTCGTTCCAGATCACGTGAGGGTCGCGCCAGTCGGTCATTTCATAGATCACGTCATCGGGCTGGAAGGTTTCCTCCGGCAGCTCGCGCCACTGCTTCAAATCCTCGCTGACCGCGTGGCAGACGTACTGCCGCATGTAGGGCGTGAACGTGAATTTGCAGTAGAACATATGATACACGCCGTTCACCTTGATGACTGACCCGGTGCCGCCGTGTATCTCCGTCCGGTATTGGCCGTAAAAGTGCAGCTGATCCCGTGTGGAAACGTTGCTCCACCCGAAACCCAGATAAAACAGCTTAAAGACACCGTCCTCATAAAAGGGGATGATGTCTCCCATTCGTCCATCTTCGGGATGGTAAAAGAGCTTCATGTGCCTTCAACTCCTCATCCGATGGTCTTCCGCGCTGACTGTCTGCAAGGGGCAAAACACTTTGGGTTGGTCGTTGAGAAACGAAACGTTCACGCGCACCTCATCCGGTACGCCTTGTTATTCAATACAAAAAATATAGCACAGTTCCAATGATATGTCAACCGGTTATCATGATAAAAATCCTTTTTTTCTGCCGCCCTCCTGCAAAGTTTTGACCAAGATTAGATGATAATGTAAACTTTTGAACCATTATATACATGCTCTTTCTCTCTTGCTCCCACGTTTCCTGCTGTTTGCTTTCCGCCTACGGCAAATCGCAGAGCAGCGAATACATGACGTAAAATTGACATATAATCATCAACAGGTGATAAAAAAACGCCCTGCGGCGTCTTTTCTTCTATATGATGGCGTTCAGCATCCCAGGAATCTTTGCAGCTTTCCGGGTTCGTTCAGGCAAAAGCCCTGCCAGCCCAGCATCAGCGCCGCTTCGATATTCGCGGATGAATCGTCGATGAACAGCGTGCGTTCAGGCGTCAGTCCATAGGTATCCGTCAGATACCGGTAAATCTCAAACCGGGGCTTGAGCATGTGCACCCGGGCGGAAATCACCGCGCCGTCGAACAGAGAAAAGAAATCATATTCCCGCAGGTTGCGTTCATAATGCTCCACCGGATAATTGCTGAGCAGGTACAGCTTTTTGCCATGCGCTTTGCAGGCGTAAACGGCGTTTTTCCCTTCTTCCACGATGTAGCGGTAATCCGGCCAGCCGGTCACAAACCGTCGGATTGGCGAAAGCAGCGCGGGATCACCCTCCGTCATGGCTTCCACGCACTCGTCCATGCTCAGCTCTCCCCCGTCCAGCATATGCCAATAGGGGGAACGGAGGGTGTGGCGCAGCACGCTTTGGCGCAATGCTTCGTCATCGGGAAACACGGCGCGCAGCACCTGGTGCTCGTCCATTTCCACCAGCACATTCCCAATGTCAAACACCACCGCGTCGATTGCGTCCCAGGGCATGGAGGGATACAGCGTATCGATCATCCGCTTCATCCTGCTCTTCTCCTTTTCCTTTGGCTGAAAAGCCGTTCCTCAAGCTGTCCCCAATATAGCATGTTTTCCTTTGCTATGTCAATTCCCTGCGAAGTTTTCTTCATTCATTCTTTTTGCTATGACGCGATCTTGACATACATGTAAACCTATGATATACTATATTTGAAAATGAAAATTGAGAGGAATATAACAAAATGGCTATTACGATTCGGGATGTGGCCGAAAAAGCCGGCGTATCCGTCACCACCGTTTCGCGCACAATGAATAACCGCGGCTATATTTCCAACGAGACCCGCAAAAAAATCGCCGAAGCGATTCAGGCGCTGAATTACTCGCCAAATCAGCTGGCTCGAAACCTGTACAACGCAAAGACACAGATCATTGGGCTGGTGATGCCCAGTATCTGCCATCCCTTTTTTTCTCAGATCACCCAGCTGATCGAGCAGCGGCTTTTCCATTTGGGGTATCATGTGCTGCTGTGCACCACGGAGGGCAATCCGGGGCAGGAAAGTCAGATTTTTGAGATCCTGCGCCAGAACCGCGTGGACGGCATCATCATCGGCAGCCCCCGGCTTTCCGATCAGGAATACGCCAACGCCAATATCCCCATTGTATCTTTTGATACGCATCTGCAGGGGGCCAACGTTTCCATCGCGGCGAACCATCGGCTGGGCGGTGTCATGGCAGCGCAGACGTTGCTCAAAGGCGGATGCAGGCGGGTGCTGCAAATTGTCGGCGATCTGACGGCGAAAACGGATGCCGGCAAGCGCCATCAGGCGTTTATGGAAGAAATGGTCATCGCGGGCTGCGAATGCATCTCTCTGCCCGCCGTCAACAACTTTACCGATCTTCGTTCTTCCCGGGAGATGGTGGAGCGGGCTTTCGACCAGTACCCGGATATCGACGCCTATTTCGCCACCGACCTGAACGCCGCGGAAATCATTTACTGCGCCTTGAAGCGCGGCTTGTCCATCCCCGACGACATTCAGGTAGTGGGTTATGACGGTACGGACGCGGCGGCAGTCCTGTGCCCCCAGCTCACCATGATCCGCCAGCCGTTTGAGGAGCTGGCGGAAAAGACGGTGGACAGCATGATGGCCCTCTTGCGGGGCGAAACGCCTCCACCCAGAATCCTGCTGGATACACTGACCGTCGTTCAGGGAACAACCACGCGCGCATAAACCGTGTTTTTCACAAGGAAGGAGCGTTTTCCATGCAGCAGTTTCCCTTTCTTCTTGGCGGTCTGCCCCTGCTGAGGCAGGGCCGTTCGTGCTCCATCAACGGTGAAAACAGAACGGGGGAGAAGGGCGGCGCCTGTCACGCGGACAGCGCGCTGGGCCATTCCCGAAAGGGCTCGCCCTGCATCGACTGTATCCCCTCCGGCGGAACGGAAGCGCTGATGGATGTTGCGGGCTGCGGGGTCATTCAGCATATTTGGTTTACCGTCACCGATGAAACGGACAAGGGCCATTTCGTCCTGCGGGATTTGGTGCTCAGGATGTACTGGGACGGAGAGGAAACGCCCTCCGTGGAAGTGCCGCTGGGGGATTTTTTCCTGAACGGCTTTGCTCGGGGATACGAGGTCTGCTCCCTTCCCATGACGGTGAATCCGCGCCGGGGCATGAACTGCTATCTGCCCATGCCTTTTTCGTCCCGTGCTCGCATCACCGTGGAAAACCAGCACGCGAGAGAAATTCGCGGCCTCTTTTTCCAGATCGACTATACGCTCTATGACGAACCGATTCCCGGCATGGGTTCTTTCCATGCCCAGTGGCGCAGGCAAAAGCTGACCGCACTCCAGGAGGATTACGTTTTGCTGGACGGCGTCAAAGGCCGCGGCCATTACATCGGCACCCATCTGATGATCCAGGCGCTGGAAAGGTACTGGTGGGGCGAAGGCGAAATGAAGTTCTACATCGACGGCGACCGGGAATATCCTTCCCAATGCTCCACCGGGCTGGAGGATTACTTCGGCGGCGCCTGGTCCTTCGGCGGATATTACAACGAAAAAGGCCACATGCAGGAAAAAACCTATTGCACGCCTTTCCAGGGCTATCCCTTCTATTCCTGCGAAGACACCTTCCACGCCGAATACTTCAACCGGGACGTACCGCCCATGCGCAGCTTTTACCGCTGGCACATCCCCGATCCCATCCTGTTTCAGCATGATTTGAAGGTGACCGTTCAGCAGATCGGCTCCGGCCCCCGGGGCCCTCATGGGCTGTTTGAGCGCCAGGACGATTACGCCAGCGTTTCCTATTGGTACCAGGCAGAGCCCCACGCGCCTTTCCCGGCGCTGCCCTGTCCGGAAGACCGCTGGCCCAGGTAATTCTGTTATCCCGTCCCGAAGGAGGAAGGACCATGGCAAGATTTGATGTGAATTTTTACGCTTATTCCCTGGATCATGGGGTGGATATCACCGTCACCATCCCCACCTTTACCCCCTGCGACCGGCTGCCCGGTATCAAGCCGACGCACAGGCTGGAAGCCAAATTCCCCGTATTGTACCTGCTTCACGGTCACGGGAACGATCGCCATTGCTGGCTGCGCTACACATCTGTGGAACGCCTGGCGGAGGAGCAGCGCATCGCCCTGGTCACCTTTGATTGCGGCAACAAAGCGTACAATAATATGCCCGCGGGGGACAATTATTTCGACTTTCTGAATGAGGAACTGCCGGATTTCATCAACGCCATGTTCCCCATATCGCCCCGCAGGGAGGACACCTATATTGCCGGACTGTCCATGGGCGGCTACGGCACGCTGGCCCATGCTCTTTCCAGGCCGGAGCGGTACTGCGCCTTTGGCGCCATGTCGCCCGGCGTGGCTGCCCGGAAAGACCGGATGCGCCGGGAAGCGCTCGATCCAAATTCCGTCACGGATATTTTCCGCCGGGCGATTGAGCCCATCCATGAATTGGAAGCCAGAATCAAGGAAGGGGCCGAGCTGCCCAAAGGCTATATCTGCTGCGGCAAGCAGGATCATCTGTACCAGCGGGTGGAGGATTTCGTCACCGACGCAAAAGCGTTGGGCGCAGATTTCACCTGGCATCCCGTGGATGGCTATGAGCATGAATGGCGGTATTGGGATTTGGAAATCGGCAATTTCCTCCGCTGGATTCCCCGGACGGATTTCTATGCCTGCCGTCCGCATAAAGTTTGATTCTCTATGTATCTTTGCGAAAACTGTAAAAACGGAGGTGAAATCCACCTCCGTTTTTGCATGCGCCGCGTTCGCAGAATAAGGACAGGGACAAAATCAGCCGTTCACCCGATTCGGGCAGCTCAGGGGGTGCAGTGTTTCATCCAAGCGGCAAACGGTCATGTTCAGCCGGCCGGCATAGGCTACGCACAGGCTGCCCACCTGTTTCTTGGTGACCAGAATGGGAATCCGGGAAAAGGCGGCTTTGGCCAGCATTTCCAGCGAAAGCCTGCCGGAGGAGGCCAGCACCGCGCGGTTCAGCGTCAGGCCGCTGCGCAGGGCATTGCCTACTGCTTTTTCCACCGCGTTATGACGGCCGATGTCCCGGCCCAGCGCCGTTTTTTCCCCATCGCAGAGCAAAATCGCGTGCAGACCCGCCGCATGGTCCAGCGCCATCACCTGTTCGCAGCAGGCGATGATCTGCGCCGCAGGCAGCGTCAGCGCGCTTTCCAGCGGCCGCAGCGCGTCCAGACGGGTCAGCGCGGGCAGGGCCGCATGCCGGCATAATGCAGCCTGCACGTTCCACAGACCGTTTTCAAAGGAAACAGACTGTACTCTTTCAGGCCCCTCCACCAGCCCGGAGGCCGCCATATGGCCCAGCAGCAGCGCTTCGGCGTCGCCCTCGGAGCACAGAAACGGCGGCTGCCGCTGACCGTTCAGCGTCCAATTGAGCAAGTATTCCTCCATGATTCCTTTCACGGTCTTCCTCCTGTCAGCAAATGCATGCGGGCGTTTTGATGAACGCCGTTATTATATACTTTTTGATGGCGCGTGTAAAGCAATCGGGCAAGGACTGTGTAACGAATTTGGCGAAGCACTTGCAATCCGGCGCCAAGTGCAATATAATAAAACTATCAAAGGGGGCCTTCATTTGTTCAACATCGGATTTGCGGAGCTGCTGCTGGTGCTCATCATCGCGTATGTGATCGTGGGGCCGAAGGATCTGCCCAAGGTGGCCAGGTGGCTGGGCCGGATGGTGCGCCGGGCAAAGCAGCTGATCCGGGAGCTCAAGGAAGAAATCGGCTGGAACGAAATGATGGCCGAAACCGCGGATGTGCGCCGGGACATTGACGACGCTATGAAGGACGCCGATATTTCCCAGGAGCTGAAGGATGCCCGGAAGGAGCTTCAGCAAAACCTGAGCGAAGCGGAAAAGGATACCATGAAAAAATAAAGGGGAATCAAGGAGGAATCTGTTATGCGGCTGGGAACCACTGAAATCATTCTGATTATCGTGCTGGCGCTGGTGCTGTTCGGCGGCGGCAAGCTGGCGGGCGTGGGCAAAGCTCTGGGCAGGAGTATCAAGGATTTTAAGAACGAAGTCAAAGAAGACAAAGACGACGACAAGGGCAGTCAGCCTGACGATCAGAACAAAGCATGAGCGCTCAGGAAAAATTGAAGGAGCCGGAGGAGCAGGGGACGATTCAGGAAAAACGTTCGTCCCTGCTTTCCCATTTGCTGGCGCTGCGCAAGGTGGTTATCATTTCCGCCGTAGCGGTGATCGCCGCCTTTCTTGTGGTCTTTTATTTTGGCATTGACGCGCTGATGAATTGGATCATCGGGCCGATTTCCGCCCGGGGCATCGAGATCATCTACACCGCCATGTCCGAAGCGCTGATGACCAAGTTCAAGGTGGCGCACATCGCGGCGGTGATCGTGGCCAGCCCGGTGGTGATCTGGCAGGCGTGGGGCTTTATCAAGCCCGCCCTGTATCCTCAGGAGCAGAAGGCGTTCCGGATCCTGTTTTTCCTGGCGCTGCTTCTGTTCCTGCTGGGCGTCATGTTCTGCTATTTCGCGGTGTATACCCTGGCGGTGGACTTTTTCCTGATCCAGGGCGACGGCCTGGCTACGCCTATGCTGTCCATTGACAAGTACGTGAACTTTCTGTTCGGGTTCATCGTGCCCTTCGGCGTGGCGTTCCAGCTGCCGGTGTTCCTGTACCTGACCACCCGCATGGGCTGGACAAACTATAAGATGCTCTCCACCAAGCGCAAGTATGTGCTGCTGGGCATTTTCGTGGTGGCCGCCATTCTGACCCCGCCGGACGTGGTGTCCCAGGTGGCCCTGGGCGTGCCGCTGTACGTGCTGTTTGAAATCGGCGTGCAGGTTGCCAGGCTCACCAAGCCCCGGGAGAGGGCATGAAAAGCGAAGCCATCGTTACGCATCAGACCCTGCTGTGAACTTAAAAAGCCCTTGAAACCGCTGCGTTTCGAGGGCTTTTGTTTCAGCAGAAAACCAATATATTTTTTGGGCTCAATGCAAAACTTTGTGAGGAAACGCGCTTCCAACCAATGAGACAGTTTTTCCCAGAGAAAGGGAAACAGGGAGAAGGCTCTTTCTGGTTTCCCCCGCAAACTTTTGCATAGCGCAATTTTGGGGAAACCGAATATTCTTTTGTAAGATTCCTTCATGATCTGCGTCTAATAAAGTGAAAGGAGGACGTAAACTCAATGCAGCGTGATTCTTTTGATCAGATCTATCAAAGCTATTTCGATTCTGTATACCACTATGCGTTCTCCCTGTCCGGAAATCCGCAGACCGCCGAGGAATTGACCCAGGAAACCTTCTTCAAGGCCATGCGATCCCTGAATCAGTTTCAAGGGAAAAGCAGCCTGAAAAGCTGGCTTTGCGCGATTGCCAAAAATCTGTGGCTGTCAGAGCAGCGAAAGAAAAAGCCCCTGCCGATTGACGACGCGCTGCCGATCCCAGACATGTCCATCGGGCCGGAAGAAGCAATTATTCGCCAGGATGAAAACATGCGCATCCACAGGCTGCTTCATCGCCTGGACGAGCCCTATCGGGAAGTGTTCACGCTCAGGACACTTGGACAGCTGAGCTTCCGGGATATAGGGGACCTCTTCGGCAAATCGGAAAACTGGGCCTGTGTGGTTTATCACAGAGCCTGCGCAAAGATCAAAGAGAAAATGGAGGGATGAGCATGAAACTGCCCTGCGCCGTTACGCGTGATCTGCTGCCGCTGTACGCGGAAAATATGGTTGAGCCAGAAACAAAAAACCTGATTGAACAGCATCTGACCGAATGCGCCGACTGTCAGAAGAAGTTATCCGAAATCGAAACGCCTGCCGAGCCGGGTGTTGAAACGGCAAAGCCGCTCCAGACGATCAAAAAGGAAATTCGGAAGCGCCGCTGGTACGCGGCCATCATGGCCGCGCTGTGTGTTTTTATCGGAGTTTATACCTACTTTTTCCATGCTACGGACATGAAGTATGTCCCCTGGCAGGACGGCTTGATCGAGGTTGCGCGTGTCGAAACCATCCATCCGGAGGAATACGGCAGCGCTGATGGGGTCACTCCGGAAAACGATGGAGCAGCCCCTAAACCAACCGTTGCTCCTGATGCGGCGAAAGATTCCGTGGATGCGCTGGTTCTGAATGTAAGCAGCCTCATCAACGGATTCGAGGAGCATACAATCATAGAGGACGATGGCACAACAACAGTTCTCATGCAAGCGGTCAGCGCGAATCAGGGGTTCGCTCGTCATGTCTCCCCTTATTACGAGTTTACCTATTATCCTGTTCCAGATCGTCTGATCTATGGCTTTGAACAGCCGCAGAAACTGCTGTGGGGGCCCCCTCTCAATGGCGGAATCGAAGTCCTCCCGCGCCTGGCGCTGGCATATTATCTGCTGATCGCAGCGGCATTGGCGGGACTGTTCGGGCTGCTTTGGGTGATTTTCAGAAAATGGAAATACAATTGGACTTTGCGTCAATTGTTCTTTGCGCCGGTTTCCTATGTCGTATCACACCTTCTTTTGAAAGGCATCAAAACGACCAGCTTTTTTATGGAACATGATCTTCTCGGCATTCTGCTGACAGCGTTGGCATTTTATGCGTTGCTTTCCATTGCCTGGCAAATGCTCCTGAATCAAAGAAAAGAAGTGTAACGCCAAAATGCCCATGAGGTTCATCACCGCGTGGGCTTTCGTGTTTCATAACCTTATGCCGCTGTTCGCCTGTCTCTTTCAGCATCCGTATCTTTTCCGCCTGGCTAACCGGCCCACTGCGACGGGCGCTCAGAACTTGGAACTTTTTCCCTGCCGTTCTTCCAAAATAAGTCTGTTAGAATAAACTAACAGGTAAATTTTCCTACCAAAATATACTTTTATTTTTCAAAAGCTCTTTTCAGATACATAAAAATATGCTATACTGAGCTTAGTTCAAACAAGCTCCGAGCTTGGGATGACCCCCGCGGCCGCCCAAGCCGATGAGTGTTCCCGGCGACGGGGGCGCTTGCCTTTTGCGAAGGAGCCCGTCGAACCGCTGATTGGACGTGCGCAGAAATGCGCGTGCCCTGTTTGCTGCGCTCGGCGGGTCCTTTGTTTGCCTCCGGAGGGAAGGCCCTTCGGAAGTCTTTCAAGAATTAGGAGGAGATCGATCATGACTGAAACGAAGGATCGGAAAAGCTTCCTGGACAAGGACTATACCCGCCGCCAATTCCTGAAGCTGTCGGGCAAAAGCCTTGTCGGGCTGACGTTTTCCACTTCCCTGCTCAGCGTGCTGGGCGTGAGCGAAAAGGCGATTGCGGAAGATAAGGTGCGCGTCTGGGCGTTCCCCCAGGGCCTGCTGGTGGTGGATGCCGACCGCTGCGTGGGCTGCCAGCGCTGCGAAATCAACTGCACCCTGACCAATGACGGCTGCTGCTCCAGCTACATCTCCCGCGTGAAGGTGACCCGCAACCTGTACTCCAGCCGCAACGGCCAGGGCCTGTACACGGAAGACAACTGGACCTACTTCCCGGACACCTGCCGCCAGTGCGAAAAGCCCGCCTGCGGCGAAGCCTGCCCCATGGGCGCGATTTACGCCGATGATCTGGGCATCCGCCGGGTGGATACCGACAAGTGCATCGGCTGCGGCGCGTGCACCCAGGCCTGCCCCTGGCATATGCCCACCGTGAACCCCGTCACCCATAAATCCTCCAAGTGCATCATGTGCGGCGCCTGTGCCGAGGGCTGCCCCTCCGGCGCGCTGTCCATCGTTCCCTGGGACCGCATCGTGTCCGTTTCCCAGGCGATGTGATGAACGCATTTTTAACCGATATTTGATAACAGGAGGGACAAGAATATGTCTGTGAAGAACGGCATCAACGGCTGGGCGGGTACGATCGTTCGCGTGAACCTGACCACCGGCGCGATTACCAAAGAAGACACCCTGCCCAAGTATAAGCCCTATATCGGCGGTATGGGCATCGGCTATAAAGTGATCTGGGACGAAGTGCCCATGAACACCGATCCCCTGGGCCCGGACGCCAAGTGCGTGTTTGGCGTCGGCCCCCTAACGGCCTCCGGCGTGCCCTGCTCCGGCCGTATGAACATCACCCTGCTCTCCTGCTGGAGCAAGGGCTATTCCATCGTGGACGCCCACATGGGCGGCCATATCGCCCACGCCTTCAAGTATGCCGGCTATGACGCCATGATCCTGGAAGGCCAGAGCGACAAGCCTGTGTACATTAAGATCGAAGACGAAAAGGTTACCATCGAGGACGCTTCCCACGTCTGGGGCAAGGGCACCTTTGAAACCAACGCCACCCTGGCCAAGGAAAACGGCCCGGAATTCGACGTGGCCTCCATCGGCCTCGCCGGTGAAAACCTGGTGCCCATGAGCAACATCGTCACCTCCTTCGGCAACAGCGGCGGCGCTGGCATCGGCGCGCTGCTGGGCAGCAAGAAGGTCAAGGCCGTGGTGGTCCGCGGCACCGGCGCGGTCAAGATCGCCGAGCCCCTCAAGGTTCGCCTGCTTTCCAACTATATGATCAAGGACCTGGTGGGCGGCAACAACAACCACACCGTTCCCTGCCATGCCCAGAGCTGGTCTGAATACGTGGCCACCAACAACCGCTGGCAAGGCGCTCCCGGCATCACCTGGGACAAAGCCTCCAAGGGCTCCATCGACATGGGCGAGCAGCCCAGCGGCCAGATCAACGTGGCGGCCCTGCGCTGCAACAAGGGCGTGTTCGACTTTGGCGAGATCGCTGAAAAGTACACCGTGAAGCAGGGCGGCTGCTCCTCCTGCCCCGTGCGCTGCTACACGGAATACGACATGGACCCCCTGGCGGAATACGACCTGCCCACCCACGTCTCCAACACCTGCATGCCCATCATCAAGATGCTGGAGTGGTATCCCAACCATAAGGACGCGGACGGCAATTCCGTGGCTTCCACCCATGACTTCGTGGATGAGAAGGACGCCAAGATGATCCTGGGCGGCGCAGGTTCCCGCGCGGCCGACGAATACGGCGTGTGGTGCAACTACGGCAACCTGTACGAAGACTTCAACATGGCCTACACCACCGGCGTCATGAAGGACGTTTGCGACCGTCTCTATCCCGGCGAATGGGATGAAATCCCGTGGGATCTGATGGAATCCGGCGATCCCCGCTGGGTGTGGGAAGTGTACAAGCGCATCGCCTCCGGCAAGGGCATCTTCGGCGACATCGGCCTGGGCACCTACCGCCTCTACGAAAAGTGGGGCATGGACGATCCCGAAAAGAACGTGGCGGGCGTCAGCTTCTATGACTTCGTCAACGGCAAGAACTTCAACATCGGCCACAACGGCTATCCCCGCCATCACGGCCCCGAAAACTGCTGGCAGGCCGGCACGCTGTACTCCATGATGTACAACCGTGACTGCATGATCCACCACCTGATCAACTTCTGCTCCTCCGGCGCACCTTACAACGAAATCATCAAGCCCGTGCTGGAGCACTTCTTCGGCGAAGGCTGCACCGACGCCCAGAAGAAATACACACCCATCAACGAAAACAAGATCAAGCTGGCCAAGTGGGCCTTCATCGGCAAGCAGTGGCACGACAGCGCCACCCTGTGCAACTGGATGTACCCCATGACCATCGCCACCAGCAAGAAGCGCGATTACATCGGCGATCTGGATCTGGACGCCAAGTACATGTCCGCCGTGCTGGGCGAGGAATACACCCGCGAGGATCAGGAGCGCGACTCCGAGCGCATCAGCCAGCTCCTGCGCGTCATGACTGCCGTTTCCTTCAAGCTGAACCTGGGCAGCACCAACCTGCGCAAGGATCACGATAAGGTCAGCGAATGGGTCTTCGATAAGGAGCCCGACTTCAAGCCCTTCGAGGAAGGCACCGTGAAGCTGGACCGCGAGGACTGGGAAAAGAGCCTGGATATGTGGTACGAGGCCATGGGCTGGAACAAGGAAACCGGTATCCCCACCCGCGAGACCCTGGAAAAGTTCGACCTCAAGGACTGCGCGGATAAGCTGGAAGAGCTGGGCCTGATCTGATTTCTGTAATAAATCATGAACCAACATGCTCCCGTGCATCCCCGCGCGGGAGCTTTCTTAAAAGGATACTTTAAATCACTAAGGGAAACGCTGGGGCTGTTCGCCCCAGACCCCAACCAGGGTCCTGAGGACCCTGGACCCGCAACTGGCGAAATAACGTAGTTAGGAAAAGCAGACAAGCTCCGCCTGTGGCGCTGGGGTTACGAAAAGTTTGAGGGCTTCTGGCCCAAGAAAGCACGGGAACATCCGAGGGGGAAAATTCATTTTCCCCTGCGGATGATTCCCTGGCTTTCCCCGGATGCAAAGCATCCGGGTTGGCGGCTTCGCCGCCGGGCCAGAAGCACAACGGCACCAAGTCGGACTTCCGCGTTCCTCCAAGTTTCAGCGGGAACCAAGTTCATTTAACAGTTCAAGCAATATCCGCTATCGAGGTCCAGGAGATGAAATCTCCTGGTGCAGGTGCACGAGGGCCGCATAGGCCCTCGCCCCGTTCTGATTTAAAGCGTCCTTTCGCTATCAAAGGAGGAATCCCAATGGCATTATTTGGACGGCGCAAGCCGGGCTTCTCCAAGGAAGTGGTGCAGAAGCCCAGCGAAATCCCCGGCGAATTCAGCGACGCGCTGGACCCGGCGATGAACAAGGAACTGGACAATCCCAAGCTGGAAAAGCATGAAATGCAGGAAGCGGCGGAAAAGGTGATCGCGGGCGAAACCGTGGAAAAAAAGCCCGACGTGTTCGACTACCTGCAATCCCTGCCCGATGTGGAGGACCCCTTCCAGCCCTCCGAGCCGGAACCTGAGCAGCCCCCGGAGCCGGTGAAAACCAAGGCACAGCTGCTGGCGGACTTCATCCGCGCCCGCTGCAAATCCGCGCTGATCACGCCGAAAGCCCTGATCGCCAAGGATGAGGAAAACGTGGACGCGCTGCTGGAGGAGCTCTTTGCGGACGAAACCTGCAAGGACATCCGATTCGTGAAGGGCCACAAGGACACGTATTATTATTCCGACGAGCTGATGGCCAACAACTACGCGAAGATCGCCATGCTCACCCTGGAAAAGGACGACGCCCGCACGGTGGCGGAAATGGTGCGGTTCAACTGCAAGGCGTTTCCCACCCCCACGCCTCTCTACTACTTCGCCCGTCAGCCCTTCTTTCTGAAAAAGGAAACCATGGACGCGCTCATCGCGCAAATGAAAAATGACCCCGAATATCAGGATATCCGGGAAGTCACCGCCGACGTGAACGGCGAAAGGTACCTGTATTCCATCGACCTCATGAGTGAAAAATATGCCCGCGCTCTGGCCAATGGCGCGGAGTCCAGAGAAGCAGACGAATGATCTGGTACTGTTTCTCTTTCGAATTCTGAATCATGCTGTTCTCAAGGTAACTGATCAGCCGAAAGGGAATATGAAGCGCTTCATCCATTTGAAGTATGAATGAAACCCCTCAGTCGGCTGGACGCTTCGTTACGCTTTCGGGCACGGCTACAGCTCCCCTGAGAGGGGTGCCTATATTGACCCCCTCAGAGGGACCCCGCGGGAGACGAGGGGTTCTTCCTCATCCACGGTTTCCATGGTCGACTGATCGGCGTGCCGGGGTTACGAAAAGCTTGAGGGCTTCTGGCCCAAAGAAGACAATTCATGAAATCAAAACCACCGGCTCAGCCGGTGGTTTCAGATTGTCAACAAAATCTCCGAGATGCATCGAAGGGCCGCAGCCCTTCGATTGTAATCCGCAGGCGGCGGCGTGTACGGTGCCGAGGAGCATATGAAATTTGCTTCCGCTATCAATTTGTGACCGTAAAATGAGCGTTTCCGGGCATATTTGCCTGGGGTCAACGTAGCGCTGCTACGCCTCCCTCCATTCAGCTTAGCCACGGCGTAAAATCCATCCCAAATCTGATACATTTTTAGCTTGAGTTTAGTATTACAACAAATTGATGTTCCCATCGAAAGACAGCTTTAGCTGACTTTCGATGGCAGAGTGCCGACGAAGTCGACACCCTGAAACCACCGGCTCAGCCGGTGGTTTTGATTCGTTGTTCCGCCGTAACCATATTGGACCGGCGGGCAAATCAGCGAGAGTACGTTGGATATTATTCATTCATTGTGAAATCGCACAGCTTTTCGATCCAATCCTTCTTTTGCAGCGCGTTCAGCCATGGCGCGGGAATGCTCTGGCATCCGTAGAACAGTCCGGCCAGACCGCCGGCGACGGCGCCGACAGTATCGGTATCTTCGCCAAGGTTCACCGCTTTCAGCAGGGCGGTTTCAAAGGAGTCTGTTGTGATCAGCGACCACACGGCGGCTTCCAGGGTATCCACCACGTATCCGCTGCTTTTGATCTTGTCAGCGGAGACCAGCGCAAACTGCTTCAGATCCCGAAGCCGGTCATAATGCCGGAGCTCTTTCTGGTCTGTCAGCGTCCGCTCATAGCAGGCAAAGCCGTGGGATAAACCGGCTTGCAGCCGATCCTGCAAACTGCCTTCGCCGTCCAGAATCGCTTTCACCATAAAATAGTAGAGACCGCAGGCGATATTCGCGCGGATGTGCGCATGGGTCAGGCTGGATACTTGATGCACCGTTTGGATCGCCTCGTCATCGTTCATCTTTTTCGCATAGGCGAACAGACAGGCGGGCATGATCCGCATCAGGCTGCCGTTGCCGTTGTTCTCTTCGTGATTGCTTCCGCATTTCAAAGGATCTTTTTCCCTGATATACCGGCAGATGGCGCTCATGGTTCCGCCGCCTATATCAAAAGAATACCCATAGGGCGTAAACTCCCCGTTATCCAACCATTGGACGAAGCTGCCCATGATGTGGTCAAGATTGATCACGCCTTGGCTTTTGATGCTGTCCAAAAGCGCCAGGGTCAGGCTGCTGTCGTCCGTCCAGGAACCGGCGGGAAGGCTGAACGTGCCATACCCGCGCATACCGGCAACGGGATGTGTGGCTACTTCCGCCCTGGTTTCAAATTGAACCGGACAGCCCAGCGCGTCACCGGTCACGACGCCCATAACGCCGTCTTTCCAAATGTTCTTCATATCCTGATTCCTCCTGTGGGGGTTAAAATCCCTCCTTTTTTACTGCTTGCAAGTCCGTCTTGCAGGCATATCATAGCAAAGAGGAAGGGAGAACAGGTCGCCCGTGAAGCGACAAATCAGTCTGCCGGATCGATGATTCAATAGTACCAGCTTTCCCGTTCCTGATCGGTGGGGGCAGGGCGGCCGTCATCCCGGTCGGCAATTCGCTCCTTTACATAATCCACCCACGCGCCCGCGGTTTTCAGGTCAGGGATGCGTTCATCCTCCAGTTCAATGTGAAAGGCTTTTTCGCAGGCGATGGCAGCGGCGGCCATTTCCTGATATTTCAGGCTGGAAACGCTGGCCGTGGGGGAGAGGACGTCGGCGGGAACACCCAGGATGTCCCCCAAAATCTGAAACACCGTGGGACGAATATCACGCATGGAGGGGCTCCTTTCTTTGTTTCAGGGCTTTTCAGCGCTGCCTGCAAGATCGGCTGCGGCCTTGACCAACGGGGCAAACGCCCCTTCAGCGAACAGGGCCAGACGGTGCAGCGCCCGGGTGCAGGCCACATACAGCAGCCGCCGGTCCTCCGGCGCGCCGTAATGCTTTTCGTCGCAGTCCAGCAGCAGAACCGCGTCAAATTCCAGCCCCTTGGACAGGCTCAGCGGCACCAGGAACACGTCGCCCAGGGCCGCGTTCCGGCCCATCATGGGCAGGGAAAGGACCTGCTGCCAGCGTTCCGCGTCCCGGCGGGTTTTGGTGATCAGGGCAATGGACTGATACCCCTGCGCCTGGCAGGCGGCGATTTCCTCCTGCAATTGACTGTTGGGCAAAAGCTGAGGCATCGCGCCGGAGCGGTTCAGACTCTGGATCGAAACGTCGGGCAGGAATTGCAGTGAGAAATTCAGAATTTCCCTGGTGCAGCGGAAGGACTTGTTCAGCTCCAGCAAAGCGGCCGTGGGCCGGTTCAGGGCCTGGCTGATCTGGGTATACAGAGAAAGGCCGGCTTCCCGCTCCAGGGATTGATGCACATCGCCTACTACCGTGAAGCGGGCTTTGGGAAACAGCTGATTCAGCAGGGCGTAATCCAGGGGGCCATAGTCCTGGGCCTCGTCCACCACGACCTGACGGATATCGCCGGGCGTGGGGGAGAAGGACAGCTTCATGCGCAGGTAGGCCATGGCGGAGGCGTCTTCCAGGGGCACCGGGCCGCCGGAAACGGGGTCAAAGGACAGCCCCTCCGGTATGTCCAGCCCCTTCCCCAGCCGGGCCAGCAGCGCCTTGTCATGAAGCAGCGCGCTGTACAGCCGGGGAAGATTCAGGCGGGTGATGCGGCGCATGTGCCGGGCCAGAACGCCGCTTTCCCAGATGGCGCAGCCCCGGGCATATTCCTCCCCGCGGCCCAGGCGGAAGGCAGCCATCCGCAGTTGGTCGAACCGGGCGGGCCGCAGAGCGTGCACCCGCTCCCACAGGTGCATTTCCAGCCGGTGCAGCCGCACGCCCAAGGGAGAAGCGCTGCTGTGATCCATGGCCCAGGAACGGATTTCCTGGCGGGAGGCCAGGGTTTTGCCGGCATAGCAAAGATCCTCGTAGGGCAGCAGGCGGGGCAGGGCGGCAGCGTAGCGATCCAGCAGAACGGCAAAAACCCGGGAGGATTTAAAGGTCAAGGCTTCCCTGCGCCGGGCCGCTTCCGGGCCGGGCGAGCACAGGGCTTCCCACCGTTCTGCCCGGGATTGGACGGGCAGGCCCAAGGCGTCCTCCAATAATTGCTCCAGGGTGGAGGTGGCTACGCTGCTTTCTCCCAGCTCCGGCAGCACCCCGCTGATATATTTTTCAAACACTGTGTTGGGGGACAGGATCAGAATATTGTGGGCCTTCAGAGGATTCTTCAGCCCCTCGTACATCAGGTAAGCGGCCCGGTGCATGGCGATGGAGGTTTTACCGCTCCCCGCCGCGCCCTGCACCATCAGCAGGTCATGATTTTCATCCCGGATGGCCACGTCCTGATCCTTCTGAATGGTTTCCACGATGGACTTCATCTGGGCCGACGCGTTCTGGGCCAGCAGGCGGCGCAGGAAGGAATCCTGAATTACCGTATCGGCGTCGAAAAAGCCGATCAATCGGCCGCCCTGAATCTCGTACTGGCGCTTGAGCAACAGATCACAGGAGATTTTTCCCATAGGCGCCTGATAAAAAGCGGGGCCTGCGCCGAACCGATAAAACACGCTGGCCATGGGAGCCCGCCAATCGTGGATCAGCAGGTTTTCCTTTTTGTCGTCCCACAGCGAACGGCGGCCGATGTAGACCGTTTCATCGGGCTCCTCCTCGTCAAAGCGCAGGTCGATGCGGGCAAAGTAAGGAGAGCGGGCCAGCTTTTTCAGCCCGGCAATCTGCCGCAAGGTGGATTCGTGATCCTTTTCTTCCTCCGCCGCGCTCTGAAATTCCTGGCTCAGGTGCACCAGATCCTCGAACCGGTGCGCCGCCCACAGGTTTCGTAGCAGCGGTTCCTGACGTTCGGTGAATTCATCCCGGCGGGTGTCGGCCAGCCCGGCCAGCTGCTTTTCGCTGTCCGCCTGAGCGTTGGCCAAGCGCTGCTGAATCAAGGCCAGAATCATGGTCAGATGGGCCTGTTCCGCCGGGTGATCCGGATGAATGGTAGGTTCCATGGCTTTGCTCCTTTTTCATTGAGGGAAGAAGGGGGACTTCCTTGCCATTATATCACAGCCAGCATAGCTTGTCACGCTTATGTCGGCGTTTGCCGTGGGCATTCGCCTCGAATAACCAATGCCAAGTCCTGGCTGCTATGATGGATCATTTGCCTTTTCTTGTTTTCCTCGTGGAAAAATAGGGGCAAGTATGGTACAATACGGATGAAGCTTTTTCCGCGTGCAGGCAACGCAGGCTTTACTTGTCAACGAATGAAAATGCCGTATGAAACCCCTTAGTCACCTGAATGCTTCGCTACGCCTTCGGCCAGGTCGACAGCTCCCCTATCGGGGGGCGGAGGGATTCTTCCGCGCCCCTGGGTTCCATGGACGATTGAATAATTACGGAAAAAGAAAGGAATGAACGCTATGCGTTACGTGATCGATTCAAAAAGCGATAAGCCGGGTGCGCTGTTCTCCCTTGGGCCCGATTTCTCCGGCATAAGCCCTTCCGGCGACAGGATTTCCCTGAATAATTTCTATATGGAGAAGAATGGCGCGCCCTTTTTTCCCGTGTCCGGCGAGTTCCATTACAGCCGCATGGATGAACGCCGCTGGGAGGATGAGCTGATCAAGATGCGCATGGGCGGCGTGAACATCGTATCCACCTACCTGTTCTGGAACCACATGGAGGAAGAAGAAGGCGTCTTTGATTTTACCGGACGAAGGGATATTCGCCGCTTTGTTTCGTTGTGCGCGAAGCACGGGCTGTATGTGATTCTGCGGGTGGGGCCCTTCGACCATGGCGAAATGCGCAACGGCGGATTGCCCGACTGGCTGTACGGCAAGCCCTTTGAAGTGCGCACCACCCATCCGGAATTCCTGGCGTATGTGCGGAGGCTGTATGCTGAAATCGGCAGGCAGGTGCAGGGCCAGTTCTTCCGGGACGGCGGGCCGATCATCGGCGTACAGCTGGACAACGAATACATGCACTCCTCCGCGCCCTGGGAAATCACCACCGGCATCTCCAACGAATGGGTGAACCCGGGGAAGGACGGGGAAGCATACATCCTGGCCCTGCGGGAAATCGCCCTGGACTGCGGGCTGACCCCGGCCTTTTTTACCGGCACCGCCTGGGGCGGCGCGGCGTATTCCGACAGGGTATTGCCCCTGTGGGGCGGTTATGCCTACCGGCCCTGGATCTTCTATTCCCACAAGGGGGAGCATCCCGCCACCGAGGAATATATTTACCAGGATTACCACCGCAACGGCGTCCAATGCACCGACGATTTCCGGCCGGCTTACGCGCCTGAAACCCGGCCTTACGCCTGCTGTGAAATGGGCGGCGGGATGATGTGCTGCTACTATTACCGCTTCCAATATCCCTATAAGAGCGTGGATGCCCTGGCCAACATCAAGCTGGGCTCCGGCTGCAATTTCCTGGGATATTACATGTTCCACGGCGGCACCAACCCCATCGGCAAAAACGGAACCTATCTCAACGAATCCCAGGTGCCCAAGCTCAGTTATGACTATCAGGCGGCGCTGGGCGAATTCGGCCAGATCCGGGAAAGCTACAGCCGCTTGAAGGCTATTCATTATTTTACCCGCTTCTTTGGCGACCGCGTCGCCCCCATGGAAACGGTGCTGCCGGAAGGCGCGTCCAAGATCGATCCCAATGATTTGGAAACCCTGCGCTTTGCCGTGCGAACCGATGGGGAAAGCGGCTTCCTGTTCATCAATAATTTCCAGGATCACCGCACCATGCCGGAAAAGAAGGAGCAGGTGGTCATCGAAACGTCGAAGGAAAACTATACGTTTGACCTTTCCATTGCCTCTGAGGAAAACGCCATCCTGCCCTTCCATTTCAGCATGGACGGCATTCTGCTGCGTCAGGCAAACGCCCAACCGGTATTGAGGACGGAAATCAAAGACAGGGTCACGTATGTCTTTATGGTGCCTGATGGCATGGACGGCACGTTCTGTTTCGAGGAAGCCGCTGAAATCACTGGCGGCAGGCCCTTCTTCACGGTGAAAAAAGGCGGCGCGGAAGCGGACGTACTGGTGGTCAACCGGGAGGAAGCCAATCAGCTGTTCATCCTGCGGGACGGCAGTCTGGTGCTGACCGACGCCGCCCTGCTGGAGGATGAAAACGGCGCGCTGCGGCTGGAGACGACAAACGCAAAGAACATCCTGCGCTGCTACCCGGCGGATCGACTGCAAGGGAAAGCCCAGCGTCTTTCTGATGATGGCCCCTTTGGGGCTTACGAAGTGAAAACCGAAGAAAAGCAAATCCCCATTGCCTGTGAACCTTGTGCTCCCTGCCGCTGGACAATTTCCGTACCGGAAAACGCCATGGAGGGCCTCAAGGACGCCCGGCTGCAAATCGACTATCAGGGCGACATTGGGATGCTGTTCCTCAATGACGTCATGATCAGCGATAATTTCTGCAACGGCGCCACTTGGGAAGTGGGGCTGATGGAGCACAGAGACAAGCTGCCCGGCAGCATGTTGCTGAAAATCACACCCATCAAGGAAGGGGCCAACGTGAATGTGGAATCCGCCATGGCGGCCCGCAATGAGGAAGTCAAAAAGTCAATCGCGGAACTGAATCAGATCAGGGTGCAGCCGGTTTATGAGATGACGCTGTAAAGGAGCGCTGTGTATGAATCAGGTTAAGGTTTATGAACAGATGATTACCATTCCGACGTATAAGACAGGCGCGCTGGAAAAGAACCCGCTGTTCATCGAAAAGCGCGCCTATCAGGGCTCCACGGGCAAGGTGTACCCCGTGCCGATCTGCGAAAAAATCAGTGAGAAAAAAGAGGATGTGCAATATAAAGCCGTCATTCTGGAAAACGATTATCTGTATGTCATGATCCTGCCGGAGCTGGGCGGACGCATCCAGCGGGCGCTGGATAAAACCAACCACTATGATTTCGTGTATTATAACCGCGTGATCAAGCCCGCTCTGGTGGGCCTGGCCGGACCGTGGGTTTCCGGCGGCATCGAGTTCAACTGGCCCCAGCATCACCGGCCCTCCACCTTCATGCCGGTGGATTATACCTTCACCGAGAACCCCGACGGCTCCGCCACCGTGACCATCGGCGAAACCGACCGCATCAACGGCACAAAGGGGAATGCTTCCATGACCCTGTATCCCGACAAGGCTTATATCGAGATCAGGGGCAGGCTGTTCAATCCCACCGATTATCCGCAAACCTTCCTGTGGTGGGCCAACCCGGCTGTGTCTGTGAATGACGACACCTTTTCCGTGTTCCCGCCGGACGTGAACGCTGTAATGGACCACGGTAAGCGGGCTGTTTCCACTTTCCCCATTGCCACCGGCGAATACTACAAGGCCGATTATTCCGCGGGCGTGGATATTTCCCGGTATAAGAACATCAAGGTGCCCACCTCCTACATGGCCGCTCATTCCGATTTTGACTTTGTGGGCAACTTTGACGAGGGAAGGGATGCGGGGCTTTTGCACGTGGCCGATCATCACGTCAGCCCCGGCAAGAAGCAGTGGACCTGGGGCTGCGGCAACTTTGGCAAGACCTGGGATAAAAACCTGACAGACGAGGACGGCCCCTACATTGAGCTCATGACCGGCGTGTACTGCGATAACCAGCCGGACTTCACCTGGCTCAAGCCCCAGGAAGAAAAGAGCTTCGTCCAGTATTTCATGCCCTACAAGACCGTGGGCCGGGTCAGCAACGCCACCAAGGACGTGGTCCTGGGCGTGGACTTCCTGGATGAAAACGGCGCGGTGATTGTGCCCGATGCGTTTGATCCCGGCAGGCAGAGCGGACGGGCGAGAATCAAAGTGTATGCGACCGGTACTTATAAAAATGCCTGCATCGTGGTGTGGTCAGAAGATAAGGAAATTTACCGCAAGACCGCCGATCTTTCCCCCGCGGCCGCTTTCGTGGATACGGTGGAAAGCCTGCATGATTACCGGGTGGCGGTATATGATGAAAAAGGAAACGTTCTTTGTGAGTATACAGAATATGTAAAGAAAAACCAGCCCATTCCGGAACCCGCCGCCGTTTTGAAGCAGCCCGGCGAAATCCAGTCCCTGGAAGAATTGTACCTGGCCGGTCAGCATTTGGAGCAGTACCGCCACGCCACCTTCCTGCCCACGGATTATTATCTGGAAGGGCTGCGCCGGGACCCCACGGATATCCGATTGAACAACGCCTATGGCCTGTACTTGCTTCGCAATGGACAAATCGAGGAAAGCATTCCGTATTTCCGGGCAGCCATCAAAAAGCAGACCTGGCGCAACCCGAACCCCTACGCCGGGGAAGCGTATTTCAATCTGGGCCTGGCCTTGGAACTGCTGGACAGGCTGCATGATGCCTGCAACGCTTTCTATAAAGCCACCTGGAGCGCGGAAACCGCGGGGCCGTCTTACTTCCATTTGGCCTGCATCTCAGTCAAGCAGGGAAATCTAAAGCAGGCGCTGCAATTCGCTGACGAAAGCCTGCTGCGGGGGTCACACGATATGAAGGCCCGCAGCCTGAAAGCCTCCATTCTGGCGCATCTGGAAAATGAAAAGGCCGCTTATCAGCGTTTCCTGGAAGAAAGCCTGGCCATCGACCCGCTGTACCTGTCCCTGCTGTGGCGGGATGCCGACAAAGCCGCTTTTGACAGAACCACCGGCGGGCGGATCGAAGAATATTTGAATGTGGCATATGAATTCATCGAATTCGGTTTTGGACAGGATGCCGCTGATGTGCTGGCAAAATGCCCCGCAGAAAGCCCCATGAAGTATTACGCAAAGGCATATGCAGAAGGAAAAATGGGGGAGAGGGACGCCGCCAGCGCGGACGCGGAAAAGGCCGAAAGCCTGTCCACCGACCTGTGCTTCCCCAACAAGGTTTTGGAAAAGCTGATCCTAAAATACGCTATTTCTCTGCTGTCCGCCGCGCCGAAAGCCCATTATTTCCTGGGCGAGCTGCTCTACGATAAAAAGCAGTATGACGCAGCCGTGAAGCACTGGCAGTCGGCTGTTGCGCAGATGCCTGGGCTGGCACCCGCCCACCGGAACCTGTCCATCGCCTATTACAACCACGGGGACAAGAACCTGGCCGCCGGGGAAATCGCAGAAGCGTGCAAGCTGGAGCCGAATAACAGCCGATTCCTTTTGGAGCAGGAACAGCTGCTCAAGCGTCTGGACAGGCCCGTCAAGGAACGCTTGGCGCTTTTGGAAGGACATCAAGAAATCATCCCAGACCGCTATGCCCTGATGCTGGCCTATGTGACGCTACTGAATCAGGACGGCCAACACGAAAAAGCCCTCGACCTGCTGACCCACTACACGTTCCATGTGTGGGAGGGCGGCGAAGGCAAGGTGGCGGACGAATACAAGACAGCCCTGTTCGCCCTGGCGGAAAAGGCGCTGAAAGAAAACGAACCGGAGAAAGCCATCGCTTACGCGGAGCGCACGATCACCTACCCCGTGAACCTGGGCGAAGGCAAGCTGGAAAACGTGCCGGACAACCGGGCGTACTACGTGATGGGCTGCGCCTGTCGAATGATGCAGGACGAAGCAAAGACCAAAGAATACTTTGAAAAGGCCACCGCAGGCTCCCAGGTTCCCGAGCCCGTGCGCTATTACAACGATCAGCCCTCCGATTATATCTACTATCAGGGCCTGGCCTACGCCGCCCTGGGAGATTTGGAAAAGGCGAAAAAGAGCTTCCATCAGCTCATCATCTTCGGCGAGCGCCACATCTTTGACCAGGTGGGTTATGATTTCTTTGCCGTGTCCATGCCCGAATTGGAAGTCTACCAGGACGACATTCAAAAACGCAGCGACGATTACTGCCGCCGCATGATGGCCTTGGGCCATAAGGGTTTACAGGAAATCGAAAAAGAATAATGCCTGTTTCATCATTCGCCATATATTTCTTTTTCCGTAACGCAGGCTGATTTGATAACGCCGACCAGCTGTTCCAGCGCCTGCACAGCGTGGGGGCGGATATCCGCGCCGATGAGCACCTGCATGATGTCGTCGCCGACCCGCAGTTCGCCTTCGTTGAGCCATACGCGGATGCAATATACGCCCTCCAGCTTTTTGGCGTCCTCGATGGCTTGTTGAACCTTTTGCGGGTCGCTGCTGAACCGCATCCCGATAACAGGCCTGGCCTGGCTGTCCCCCTGCCGCACCCGGCTGCGGGCGGTGGCGCGGACAACGCCGTTGTGAATCAGGTACATGCCGACCTTGTCTGCGTCCGGCGCGGCTTTCGCTTCCCGCAGCCATTGGTCCACAGAAGGCTTTTCAGCCTTCTTTTTTTCCGGCGCGGCGCAGTCGGCGGAGCCCGCGGACTGCAGCATTTCCACGCCGTGGCGGATGGGCCTGAGCACAGCGGCCAGGTTTTCCGTGGAAGCCTTGCGGCTGCCCGGCAGGTTGATGATGAGCGTGCCGCCCCGAATGCCCGCCGTCTCCCGGGACAGGCAGCCATGGGGCGTAATCTTCATGCTTTCGGCGCGCATGGCTTCGGGGATGCCGGGACACAGGCGCTCCACCACTTCCAGAGTGGCTTCGGGCGTAATGTCCCGGGGTGAAAAGCCTGTGCCGCCCGTGGTCAGAACCAGGGCAACGCCCTTTTCATCCGCGCAGGAAAGAAGCTCCCGGACGATCATTTCCCGCTCGTCGGGCACCAGGGCGGTGTACACCACCTGCCAGCCTTCCTTCGTCAGCATCCCGCACAGCGCGGGGCCGCTGGTGTCCTCCCGCTCGCCCCGGAAGCCTTTGTCGCTGACCGTGATCACGGCAGCGGTATATGTATTTTCAGTCATGTTCCCGCTCCTTTCGCATATAGTCGCCATGCACGCCGCCGGTTTTGCTGAGCAAACGAATATCGCTGATTACCATATCCCGCTGCACGGCCTTGCACATATCGTATACGGTCAGCGCCGCCCCGCTCACGGCGGTCAGCGCCTCCATTTCCACGCCCGTTCTTCCGTCACACTGCACAGTGGCTTCGATTTCCACCGAGCACCGCGCTTCGTCCAGATGCAGCCGCAAATCTATGCCGCTGACGGATACCGGATGGCACATGGGAATCAGGTCGGGCGTGCGCTTGGCCGCCATGATCCCGGCGATTTGCGCCACGGTCAGCACGTCGCCTTTTTTCATCCCGCCCGTGCGGATCAGCCCGAACGTGGTTTGGTTCACCAGCACGCGCCCGGCGGCGATTGCCACGCGATGGGTGATTTCCTTGTCCCCGACGTTCACCATGCGGGCGCGTCCCGCGTCGTCAAAGTGGGTAAAATCCGCGTTTTCCATCTTTGGTAGCTCCTTCATGATCCAGTCCGCCAATCCCGCCGTATCCTCAAAATCAAAGCGCGGCACGGGATACGCTCCTTCCGCGTCTGTCACCACCGCCCGAAACCGCTCCACGGGAGCGGTGAAGCCCTTCCCTGTCGCCTTCCGGCACAGGCCGATCTGCGGAATGTCGGCTTCCTTGAATCCCTCCACCAGAATCACATCCACGTCCCGGATGCGCCGCAGGCAATCGTTCAGCGTTTCCGCGCGCCGGCTGATTTCGGCGGTTCGTTCGGGCGAAGTCAGCACCACGGTCTTTGCCCCCGCCTGGGCGTGGCGGAAGGAATCCCTGCCGGGACGGTCGATTTCAAAGCCGTGGCCGTCATGCTTGACCGTTCCGACGCGGAGGCCCCTTACGGTTAGCTCCGCAATGACCTTTTCCATCACCGTCGTTTTTCCGGTGCCGGAGTAAGCGGCAAACCCAATCACTGGAATCATGGTCAGCCTCCGATCTGGCTCATGCCCCGGGCGGCCCGGCTGCGGTTTTCAGCGTCCAGCGTGCCGTGGCATGGAGGTTTTGCCAGGATCGCCCGGCGCATCTGCCCGGCCATCCCGGCTTCGTCCAGTCCTTTGATGCCGTATTCCTCGGCGGAATGCAGGCAGGGCTTCAGCTTGCCGTCGGCGGTCAGGCGGATGCGGTTGCAGCTGCCGCAGAAATGCTGGCTGATGGGGCTGATGAGCCCAATCCTGCCCAGCGCGCCGGGCAGACGGTAGAGCCGCGCCACCCCGTCCTCCGTTTCGGGCGCGGCCTCCGGCAGCGCGTCCAGCACGCTGTTCACGGGGATATAGCTTTCCGGGCCGAAGGACTGGTTGCCCGGCATGGGCATGAGCTCGATGAAGCGCACGTCCACCGGCCATTGCTTCGTCAGCGCAGCCAGGGCGGGTACCTCGTCGTCATTGAACCCTCCGATCAGCACGGCGTTGATTTTCACCTGCGCAAAGCCCGCGTTCAGCGCAGCGTCGATGCCGCGCAGCGCGTCCTCCAGCCTGCCCCGCCGCGTCATATAGGCGTACTTCTCGGCGTTCAGGGTGTCCAGGCTGATGTTGACCCGGCTGACGCCCGCATCCCGCAGGGGCTTTGCCAGCTCCGGCAGGCGGAGAGCGTTGGTGGTCAGGGCGGTTTCCCGGATGCCGGGCGTTTGCGCCACGCCCCGGCAGATGGACAGGATGTTGGGCTTGGTCAGGGGTTCGCCTCCGGTGACGCGCACCTTCGTGATGCCCAGCCCCGCCGCCGCCCGCACCGCCATGAGCATTTCTTCCTCCGTCAGCAAATCCTCATGCCGCAGCTTGCACACGCCTTCCTCCGGCATGCAGTACCGGCAGCGCAGATTGCACAGCTCCGTCACGGAAAGGCGCAGATAATTGATTTCGCGTCCGAACGCATCCTTCATATGTGAATGAATCCTCTTTTACATATAGATGAGAATCAAACCGGGAGAACCGCTGGGGCTGTTCGCCCCAGACCCCAACCAGGGTCCTGAGGGTCCGCAACCTCAATCGTCGCAAGTCCGCTTGATGCGGACATTGCTCGTTTCGGTTGATCTCAGCACGGACAGAACATCCGCCACAGGCGGC
>CADCJO010000013.1:0-27527 GCA_902801765.1 uncultured Eubacteriales bacterium | reverse complement strand
GCAAGTCCGCTTGATGCGGACATTGCTCGTTTCGGTTGATCTCAGCACGGACAGAACATCCGCCACAGGCGGCTGTCCGTGCTTCGTCCCTGGACCCGCAACTGGCGATATAACGTTGATGGGATAAGCAGACAAGCTCCGCCTGCCGCGCTGGGGTTACGGAAAGTTTGATGGCTTCTGGCCCAGGAAAGCCCGGGAACATCCGCAGGGAAAAATGAACTTTCCCCTGCGGATGATTCCCTGGCTTTCCCCGGATGCAAAGCATCCGGGTTGGCGGCTTCGCCGCCGGGCCAGAAGCACAACGGCACCAAGTTAAACTTCCGCGTTCCTCCAAGCATCTGCGGGAACCAAGCTGATCTACCCAGTCAAGCTGCTTCCGCTATTGGAGTCCAGAGGTCGGAGACCTTTGGTGCAGGTGCACGAGGGACGAACCGCCGATGACCGCCTGTGGCGGAAATTTCATCGGCGGTGAGATCAGCCGAAACGAGCAATCTCTCCTGTGGAGAGTTGCGACGATTGAGGCTGCGGATCGCACAGGCCCTCGCTTCGTTTCAGTACCTTCCAAACGTGCAGTTGGGAAAATGGCAGGCGGCGCACATCTGGCACAGGCCGCCGTCACCCAGGCCGATGAGCTCTTCATGAGTGAATTTCACCCCGGCGAACACCTGGGGCAGCATCACGTCAAAGATGGTGGTGGGCAGGCTGATGGCCGCGCCGGGCACACCCATCACGGGAACATCGCCCAGATAGGCCATGAGCGTCATGTTGCCGGGCTGGCTGGGTACGCCGTGAGTGACCACTTCGCAGCCCAGGCGCCGGATGGCGGAGGGCGTCAGGTCGTCGGGGTCCACCGACATGCCGCCGGAAAAGATCAGAAAATCCGCGCCGCGCGCCAGAAAACCCCGGGCGGTATTGACCAGCATATCCAGGTCATCGTCGCAGACTGCCGCGCCGATCACTTCGCCGGGATACGCCGCCAGCTTTTTGCGGGCGACCGCCTCGAATTTGTCCTTGATCCGGCCGTGATAAATCTCCGACCCGGTGATGATGATGCCGGTTTTGCGGGGCTGATAAGGAAGCAGGTTCAGCAGCCTGCGGCCCTTGCACAGCGCTTCCGCCCGGATGATCTGCTCTTCCTTCGTCACCAGCGGCACGATGCGCATGGACGCCAGCCGCATGCCGGGACGCGCCGGGTAATGATCGGGCAGGGTGGAAATGGTAATATCGCCGATGCTGTTGATTTCCCGGAGCAAATCGGTATCCACCCGGAACATGCCCTCCCGGTCGGCCAGCAGCAGCACTTTGCCTTCCGACGGCGCGGTGTAGTGCGCGCCGTCCACCGGAGCCATGGCCGCCATGCGCAGGGCGGCGTCCTCCTCGTGGATTTCCCCGGCGTTTTCTTCCCACACGAACACCGTGCGCTTGCCGATGTCCAGCATGTGGGGGATGTCCGCTTCCGTGATCACGTGCCCCCGGCGGAAGGCCGGGCCTTTGAAGCCGTCCCGCATCTCGGTCAGGTCGTGGCACAGCGTCAGGCCCACCGCTTCTTCAACCTTTACTTTTCTCATAGTACAAATCCTTTCAGTTCCATGCCCGCGTCCACCGGGCCGCTGCCCGCGGGAATCAGCAGGAAAGCATTGCAGCCGATGGTGCTGGACAGCACCACGTTGCCCTGGTCGCTGGAGGCGTCAAAGCAGACGCGCCCCGAATCCAGGGCAAGCCTCCCGCGCAGGAAGCGGGTAGCGGGGCTTTTCTTTTTAAAGGGACGCAGCAGGCTGGCGCAGATCATCTGCGGCAGTGCTTCGTTCCGTCCGCACAGCCTGCGGAGGGCGGGCAAAGCGCAGGCGCAGAAGTTGGTCAGCGAAGAAGCGGGATTGCCGGAAAGGCCCAAAATGAGCTTTCCGTTTGCCACGCCGTAAGCGCAGGCCATGCCGGGTTTCATATCCACCCCGCGCAGCAGGATTTCCGCCCTGGCGCGCTCCATGGCTTCGGGGGTCACATCCCAGTCGCCCACGGACACGCCGCCGGTCAGGAGGATGGCGTCGCAGGTATCCAGCCCTTCGGAGATCAGCGCGGCGATGGACTCCGCCTCGTCCCCCGCCAGGCCCAGATACCGCACCCGGCACCCCTCCCGGCTCAGCAGGGCGGTGAGGGTGGAGCGGTTGGCATTGCGGATTTTACCGGGGGTCTGCGGCTGATCGGCCTCCACCACCTCGCTGCCGGTGGAGATCAGGCCGATCACCGGCTGCCGGTAGACTCGCACCTGCGGGATACCCTGGGCTGCCAGGGTGCCCGCCAGTCCGGCGTCGATCACCGTGCCGCAGGGGGCCAGCAGACTGCCCGCCGCCACGTCCTCCCCGCGCCGGACGATGTTGTCGCCGGGACGCAGCGCGCTGAACACGGTCACGGTTTCCTCGGTAAAGGCCGTGCGCTCAAAGTTGATCACGCAGTCCGCGCCTTCGGGAATCGGCGCGCCTGTCATCAGGTGGACGGCCTGGCCCGGCGCGACGGGCCGGGACGCGGTGCTGCCCGCCGGAATCGTTTCGGTAAGGCGCAGGGTCACGGGGGTTTCCTTCGAGGCGGTCTGAACATCCTCCGAGCGGAAGGCGTAGCCGTCGTAAGCCGAGCGGTCGAAGGGCGGCACGTCCTCCGCTGCCTTGAGATCAAAAGCGAGCACCCGCCCGGCGCAGTCGTCCAGCGGGATGGTTTCCGTTTCAACGGGGCGGGCCAGGCCCAGCAGCAGGTCCCGCGCTTCCGTCCAGGATGCGTTTGTCAGCATAGCTTTCAGCCTTTCAGTTGCAGTATTCCATCCACCGGCAGGTGGACGGTGAGTTCCTCGGCCCGCAGCGACCGCCAGACGGGCTTCTCCATCTCCCAGCCAATCGGCGCGGCGGAAGACGGAGCGCACAGGGGGCGCAGCATCACGGTAAAGGAAAAGGGATTCTCGATCACTTCCGTTACCCGGCAGCGGAAGGCGTTTTCTCCCTCTCCCGGCCGGATGGCGTGCATGCGGATACCCAGGGCGTCTGTGCCGGGTTTCAGGGGCAGGGCCAGCGTGATGCCCCAGTCCAGCGCTTCCGCGTGCTGATCGTCGATCCGGCGGATGGCGGAAACGTTCTTGCAGCCGGTCAGGACGCAGGCGGCCCGCGTGCCGGGGTCAGAAAACACCTCGCCGCGGGCGCCGATGCGCTCGATTTGGCCGTTTTTCAGGATGGCCACGCGGTCGGCCATGCGGTATACCTCGTCCCGGTCATGGGACACCAGCAATACGGTCTTTCCAAACTGCCGGATGACCTGCCGGGTTTGTTCCTCCATGCGGAAACGGAGGTGGCTGTCCAGCGCGGAGAAGGGCTCGTCCAGCATCAGGATACTCGGCTGGCTGACCAGGATGCGCGCCAGCGCCGTCCGCTGCTGCTGCCCGCCGGAGAGCTGACCCGGCAGGCGATTTTTCAGTTCCATCAGACCCAGGGCTTCCAGCGCGTCCTGAACCGCGCTGTCCCGCTGACCGCCCCGCAGGGCGCGCCTGGCCCCGCATAGCACATTCTGTTCCACCGTCATGTGCGGAAACAGGGCGTAATGCTGGAACATCAGGCCCACCCTGCGCTGCTGCGGCGGCAGGCAGATGTGCTTTTCCGAGTCGAACAGTGTCACGCCGTCCAGCACAATGCGCCCACGGTCAGGCTTTTCAACGCCCGCGATGCAGCGCAGCGTCATGCTTTTCCCGCACCCCGACGCGCCCAGCAGCGCCAGCGTTTCGTTTTCCGCTTCAAAAGCGATGCGCAGGGAAAACCCCCGGAAGCGCTTTTCCACGTCCACCGACAGGGCCATGTCAGCGCCTCCTTTCCCGCTTTTCCAGCAGGTTGACCGCCAGCAGCACGGCAAAGGAAATCGCCATATTGACCAGCACCCAGCGCAGCGCGAGCCCGTCGTCATTCGTGCGCCACAGCTGATACACGGTGGTAGAGATCGTGGCCGTGCGTCCCGGCGTGTACCCCGCGATCATGCTGGTGGCCCCGTATTCGCCCAGCGCCCGGGCAAAGGCCAGCACCATTCCCGCCAGAATCCCGGGACGGCAGGAAGGCATGCGGATATGCCAGAAGATGTAGGTATTGGACAGGCCCAGCGTCCGTCCCGCGTCCGCCAGGTTTTCATCAAAGCTCTCGAACGCGCCGCGGCAGGTGCGGTACATGAGCGGGAAGATCACCACGGCGGTAGCGAAGATGGCCGATTCCCAGGTCATCGTCAGCCGCAGTCCGAAATGCTCCAGAAAGAACGCGCCCACCGGCCTGCGGGGCCCCAGCAGCCGCAGCAGCAGAAACCCCACCACCGTCGGCGGCAGCACCAGCGGCAGCGTCAGAATCACGTCCAGCACGCCCTTCACCGTCCGGGGCAGCCTGGCGATGTAATACGCGCTCAGGATGCCCAGAAAAAAGATGACCGCCGTGCTGATGCCCGCGATGCGCAGCGAATTCCACAGGGGATACAGATCCATGTGTTTTTCCTTTCGCGCAGGACCGCCCGGCGAAGCGGATGGCTCTTCGCCGGACGAATGATTGTTTACCCTTTTTCTTGAAGTCTTTCAAGGCCAACAAGGGGGAAACGCTGGGGGCTGCGCGCCCCCAGACCTGCGCCAGGGTGGTGACCACCCTGGACCCGCAACTGGCGAAATAACATAGTTGGGATAAGCAGATAAGCTCCGCTTGCCGCGCTGGGGTTACGAAAAGCTTGAGGGCTTCTGGCCCAAGAAAGCCCGGGAACATCCGCAGGGGAAAGTTCACTTTCCCCTGCGGATTGCTCGTTTCGCCTGATTTCATCGCCGATGAAATTCCCGCCACAGGCGGTCATCGGCGATTCATCCGCCGGGCCAGAAGCACAACGGCACCAAGCCAGATTCCGCGTTCCTCCCGGCATCAGTGGGAACCAAGCTGATTTACCCAATTAAGCTGCTTCCACTATTGGAGTCCAGAGGATGAAATCCTTTGGCGCAGGGTACAGGGGCCGCGCAGGCCCCTGCTCCGTCGTTTCCTTTTGCCTTGAAAACACGCCTGCTAAGAATGCAGCAGAAGAGCAGAATTACTCGTGCATGGGGGAGAAGCCGACCGCCATGAAAACAGCGTCCGCGGCTTCGGAGGTCAGGAAAGCCAGGTAATCGCGGGCGATTTCCTCATGTTTGGTGATGTTCAGGACGGCAGCGGGATAGATCACCTGGCCGCACATCTCGGCGGTGGCGGTGTCCACCACCTGGAGCCCGGCGGAGAAAGCGTCGGTGGCATAGATGATGCCGCAGTCCACCGCGCCTTCGGACACCTGGGTGGTCACTTCCTTGACGTTGCTGCCGTAGGTCAGCGCGCCGGCCTGGGCGAGGGCTTCCTCATCCAGCCCGTAATAGGCGAAGATTTTCCGGGTGTACTGGCCCACCGGCACGTCGCTGTTGCCGATGGCGAGGAACACGCTGCCGTTCTTTAACGCTTCGGCCAGGGCGTCATAGCTTTGAACAGCCTTGGGATTGCCTTCCGGCACGGCCAGGGCGACCTTGTTTTCCAGCAGATTGATACGGGTTTCAGCCAGAACAAAATCCAAACCGGCGGTGTTGACGGCGGGATCGGCGGTGATGTCCAGCTGGTTCATCTGCTTGGGCGCGGCGGAAATGAACACGTCGCACTCCGCGCCGCTTTCAATCTGGGTTTTGAGGGTGCCGGAGGAATCGAAGTTGTACACGATGGTGACGTTCGGATGCTCCGCTTCGTAGACAGCCTTGAGCTGCGTCAGCGTTTCCGTCATGGAGGCGGCGGCGAATACAATCAGCTCCACGGGTTCCGCGGGCGTTTCCGCCAATGCGCTGGCCGCGCAGAGCAGCAGGGCCAGAATCAGGCACAGGGTACGTTTCAGGTTCGCGTTCATGGTCATCTCTCCTTTGTGTTTTCTCGTCTTCTTGAGACCGGAGGAAACACAAACAAGCCGCCATCCTGCCGCGTGCTCCGCCGTCTCCTTTCCAAAAGGGAGGCTGCGCCGTTTCCAGCGACAACCCTATGCGAAGCCCCGGCGGACAAAAAATGTCCGCGCATCCAAAAGGACACACGGACAAAAAGGCTGTCTTGGCAGCCCTTGCCATGTCTCCTTTTCAAATGCGGAAGGTGCGGCCGTTTCCAGCCGCGCCCTGAACCGGAAGCTCCGGCGCGGCCCAAATTCCATAGCAGCGCCACAGGAAGATGGGCTCGAAGACATGACTATAATAACATGATTATGAAAGGGAAGTCAACCGCTTTCGCGGGATAACGGGGATGGAAAAAGAAAAAGGTAAAGCGGCGGAAGAACGCAAGCAGCGTTCCGCCGAAATGGATTACGCTTCTGTCGCCAGCGCTTTTTTGAACTGCGTTTCGTACAGCTCGGTATAGACGCCGCCCGCCTTCACCAGCTGCGCGTGCTGGCCCCGCTCCACGATACGGCCGTCCTTCACCACCAGGATCTCATCGGCCGCCAGGATGGTGGACAGCCGGTGGGCGATCAGGATGCTGGTGCGGGCCTGGATGATGGGCTCGATGGCCTCCTGAATCTTCGCCTCGGAAATGGAATCCAGGGCGGAGGTGGCTTCGTCGAAAATCAGCAGCGCCGGGTCTTTCAGCAGTACCCGGGCAATGGACAGGCGCTGCTTTTCCCCGCCGGACAGCTTGAGGCCCCGGTTGCCCACCATGGCGTCCAGGCCAAGCTCCTGCTTTTGCACAAAATCATAGATATTGGCTTTCCGGCAGGCGGCGATCAATTCTTCTTCCGTGGCGTCGGGCTTGGCGTAGAGCAGGTTTTCCCGGATGGTGCCGTTGAAGAGATAGGTCTCCTGGCTTACAATGCCCACATTTCGGCGCAGGAAGCTCAGGTCCAGCTTTTTCACATCCGTCCCGCCGAACAGCACCGTTCCCTCCTGGCAGTCGTACAGCCGGGGAATCAGGTTGATGATCGTGCTTTTCCCGGAGCCGGAGGGGCCGACAATGGCGATGCTGTGCCCTGCTTCCAGGGTGAAGGACACGTCATGCAGAATCTGACGCTCGGGGTCATAGGAGAAATTCACATGCTGAAACGCCACGCTGCCATCGGCGCTGCCGGGAGTCACAGCGTCCGGCGCGTTCTGAATCTCCACGGGCAGATCGAAGTATTCAAAGATGCGGGTGAACAGCGCCATGGAGCGAATCCATTCCACCTGAATGTTCAGCAGCTGGTTCACCGGGCCGTACATGCGCCCCAGCAGCGACACCATCACCGTGATGTCGCCCACCGTTAAGTCCTGGCTGTACTGCATCATCAGGATGCCGCCCACCAGGTAGAGCAGCATGGGCCCGATGGAGGAGAACACGGAAATGACCATGAAGAACCACCGGCCCGCCATACTCTCCTTGATGTTCAGGCGGATCATGCGGCTGTTGGCGTCCTTGTACCGGTCGTATTCATACTGCTCTTTTCCGAACAGCTTCACCAGCATCTGCCCGCTGACGGACAGGGTTTCGTTTAATATGCCGTTGATTTCGTCGCTGCACGCCTGGGATTCCCTTGTCAGCTCCCAGCGGGTCTTGCCCGCGCGGCGGGAGGGCAGCACGAACAGCGGAATCACCAGCACGCCCAAGGTCGCCAGCATCCAGTTCCGCTGATACATCACCGCCAATGCCGCGATCAGCGTGATGGAGTTGGAGAGGATGGAGGTGAACGTGCCGGTGATCACCGACTGCACGCCGCCGATGTCGCTGGTCATGCGGGTGATGATGTCGCCCTGGTTATTGGTAGTGAAAAAGCGCTGGCTCATCTGCTGCAAATGCGCGTACATTTTGTTGCGCATGTCGAAGGTGATGTGCTGCGCGATCCAGCTGTTCAGGTAGTTCTGTCCCACGCCGATCAGGCTGCTGCCGATGGTCACGCCCAGCGACAGCAGAATCAGCTTGATCAGAATATCCACGCCCTGCTTTTCCGCCAGCGCGTCCACAATGCGCCCGGTGAGCACATTGGGATACAGCGCCAGGAGCGAGGAAAACGCAATGCACACCAGGATCAGCAGGAACTGCTTCCAATAGGGGCGCAGGTAAGAAAATACCCGGAACAGAAGCTCTTTCGTCACCTTGGGTCTGTTCTTCTTTTCTTCCTCCGTCATGAATCCCCGGCCCATCGGCCCGCCCATTCGCTGCATAATCTTCTCCTCCGACCGTCAGAACCCCAGGTCATCGTTGACCAGGATGACGTGCATCCTGCCAGCATGCCGGGAAAAGCGGGTGATCAGGATCTGGCAGCAGATGGTGTCGGGGGATTTGCAGTTCATGCAGGAGCCGGTTTTGGCGCAGGGCGTGGAAAGGCCAAAGCGCTGGGCGTTGATGGGAGCGGACACGTTCCGGGCGCGTTTCATGGCTCCGTCCACGTCGTCGCAGATCTTGTTCATGCCCACGATGAAGATGACCTTCTTCGGCCCTTGGGCGATGGCGGACACGCGGTTGGCGTTGCCGTCGATGTTGATCATCACGCCGTCCTCGGTCATCGCGTTGGCGCTGGCAAGGAACACGTCTGCGTCATAGGCGGCCAGCATGGCGGCGCGCTTGTCTGTGTAGGCGTCCCGATCGATAAAGTTGTAATTGCCTTTTTTCAGCGCATCCACCAGACCGATTTCGTGCGCGCTCATGGCCCCGCCCATGGTAACGGCGCTGCCTTCGGGAATCAGCCGCAGGGCTGTTTCCAGGGCTTCTTCCTTGGAGGCGGCGTAATAACCCGTCATGTTGCGGCTTTCTAAGCCCTTGATCACCTTCTGCGCCAGCAGCTCATTCCGTTTTGCAATGTTGGGATTCATCGCTCTCTTCCTTTCTATCTGATCAAAAATTAGGCGCTGGATACATTTTCCAATCCCAATCATATCACATTTTTTCTCTGATTTCAATTCATCCGATGAAACTGGCCTGATCGGTTTGCGGTTGATATTTCCGGGATGATGTAGTATAATGATGATGGAACGGAAGGTTCTGGTTTATAGGCGGCGGGAAAACCGGACAGCGGAAAAACGCCGCGCAAAAGGAAGCATGAAAGGGGAAATCACTGTGAAGCTTATTATTGCGATCGTTCAGGATGAGGACGCTTCCCGCCTGATCGGAAATTTGATGAACGATGGGTTCAGCGTGACCAAGCTGGCCACCACCGGCGGTTTTCTGAAATCCGGCAACACCACCATTCTGGCAGGCGTGGAGGACAGCCGCGTGCAGGACTGCCTGGGCATTATTGAAAAGGTATGCAAGAGCCGCAAGCAGATCGCCACATCGCCCGTCACCATGGGCGGCGCCTCCGGCATGTACGCTTCCTACCCCATCGAAGTGACGGTGGGCGGCGCAACCGTGTTTATCTTAGCGGTGGATCAGTTTGTCAAATACTGATGGCGGAAGCGCGCTGACGCTCCGGGAATGTGCGGCGGGGAGTGAAACCCTCCTCGCCCTTTGGCGTGACTTTTTAAACGGACGCATGGCCCCGGCGGTATTATTGATCGGGGAAAGCGGGGTGGGCAAGCGCACGTTTGCCCGGCTGCTGGCGCAGGCGCTCTTGTGCAAAGGCGCGAAGGACGAAGAACACAAGCCCTGCGGCGAATGCCGGGACTGTCGGCGCTTCCTTTCCAGAACGCATCCGGACGCCCTGTTTCCCGCGCCGCTGGCCAAGGAAAAAACCATTAAAATCGACGCGCTGCGCCAGATGATCGACACCCTGAGCCGCCACAGCCTGGAGGGCGGGCGGCGCGTGGTGGTGATCGAGAACGCGGAAAAAATGACGCCCCAGGCGCAGAACTGCCTGCTCAAGACCCTGGAGGACGGGGCGGCGGAAACGTATTTTCTGCTAACCTGCGACGTGGAATCGGCCCTGCTGCCCACCATTCGCTCCCGCTGCCGGTGCGTGCGGGTGCAGCCGTGGGAGGCGGGAAGGATCGAGCAGGCTTTATTGAAGCGCGGTATCCCGGCCGACCGGGCCAAAGCGCTGTCCGCTTACTGCGAGGGCAGCCTGGGGAGAGCTTTGCAAATGCAGGAGGACGCTTCCTACTGGCAGGCGCGGGAAACGGTGAAGCGCAGCTTTTTATCGGCGCGCGGCACGGCCAGCCTGCCCGCCGCGGCGCAGGCGCTCAAGGATCAAAAGGACAATGGGGACAGGCTGCTGGATATTTTGGAGCAGGAGATCCGCGCGCTGCTGCACGCCGAAACCCTGAACGATTCCGACCGGGCAGATGATTTTCCCTCCGCCTGGCAAAGCGCGCCCCCGGCTTCCCTTCGCAGAATCCTGGAAGCTATTTTGACCGCCCGCCAGTGGAAAAACGCCAACGTGGGCTGGGCGGCTTTATCGGAAGGACTTATGCAGACCATATCGGAGGAAACGAAAACATGGCAAGTGTGATCGGCGTTCGGTTCAAGAACGCGGGCAAGCTTTATTATTTTGACCCCGGCGTGTTCTGGCCCACGGCGGGCGATGCGGTGATCGTGGAAACGGTGCGCGGCATCGAATACGGCGAGGTGGTGACGGGCGTCAAGGAGGTCAGCGACGAGCTGATTACCCCGCCGCTCAAAAAGGTCATCCGCATCGCCACGGCCGACGACGCCCAGCACGACGCGGAGAACCGCGCCCGGGAAAAGGACGCCCTGGCCCTGTGCCAGAAAAAGGTGCAGGAGCATAAATTGCAGATGAAGCTGGTGGGCTGCGAATATACGTTTGACAACAGCAAGATCCTGTTTTATTTTACATCCGACAAGCGGGTGGATTTCCGCGCGCTGGTGAAGGACCTGGCCGCGGCGTTCCATACCCGCATCGAATTGCGCCAGATCGGCGTGCGGGACGAGGCCAAGATGATGGGCGGCCTGGGCATGTGCGGCAGGCCCGTGTGCTGCGCCCAGTTTTTGGGCGATTTCCAGCCCGTGTCCATCAAGATGGCCAAGGAGCAGAATCTGTCGCTGAACCCCACCAAGATTTCCGGCATCTGCGGACGGCTGATGTGCTGCCTCAAATACGAGGAGGATCACTATGAGGCCACCCGCAAGCGCATGCCGCGCGTGGGAAAAGAAGTTGTCACCCCCGACGGCACGGGCACGGTGGTCGATCTCAACATTCTCAAAGAAACCGTTTGCGTGCGCATCCCCAAGGGCGACGGCGCCGAGCAGAAGGATTATCCCCTGGAGCAGGTGCAGCGCGTGCAGCCTGCGCGTCCCGCCAAAAAGCAGCGGACGGAGGAAACGGAGGACGACGCGGCGGCCGAGGATACGGGCCGTCCCGACGAGGAATCCGTGGAGGAATACGCCGGGGAAGAGGGGCTGACCCCCGATGAAGCGCTGGCCGAAATCCAGGAATTTGCCGAAGAAGATGGGCTGGAGCAGGCAATGACCGAAGCTGTTTCAGACGCTGAAGAACAGGATGTAACGGAAAACAATGAGAAGCATTAAGCGGTTTGTGTGGGTCATCCCTTGCCTGGTCATACTGGCATTGCTGACTGTTTCCGCTGCGATTGCGGATGAAATGCCTGTGCCTCGCGCCTATGACACCCTTTGCTCTCCCGCGAAGGGGGAACGGTCGGTGCCGGTGTACAGCGCGCCGAAAACCTCGTCGGACAAGCTGATGACGCTGGGCGAGGGAGAAACCCTGACCGTGATTGGCGATACCGGGAAATTTTACTTGGTGGATGCGGAAGGACAGCGCGGCTATGTGGCGCATGAAAAGGTGAAGCTCAGCGCCGCGCCGTGCGCGGAAGAAATCCGGGAAGCTGTTGACGCCAATGCTGCGCTGACAGATCCCGTGCCTTTCCGCAAGGAAACGCATTTGGAATTCACCGGTTCCATTCACGCGCCTGGGAAGCTGGACACAGTGTATCTGTACCTGTGGGATGAGCGCACCTATGAAGTGGAGTCCACCTTTCTCCTGGCCCTGGACAAAGCAACGGACACCATCAGCCCGGCGAAGCTCAAAAAGGCCTTGAACCTGACCAAGTGGAAGGGCGGCAGAAAGACGCTGACCATTCAGGGCAGCGCGGACGGGGAGCGGATGGTACTGTTCCGTTCGCCCGTATATATTTTCGGTGAAAACAGCGAGCCTAAAAATGTGACCGCCCAGTGCGGCCTGCCGGACAATCTGCGGGATACCAAACTGAGCACCGTCGCCCGCGGCAGCGTGACGGTGGACATTCCCCCGGCGGCGCAGGCCGTGCTGCTGACGATGGAGTGGAACGTCCGCCCGGATTCCTTTACGGCGGAGTTGTTTGACGCGGCGGGCCGGCTGCTTTCTTCTCAAGAACACACAGCCGTGTATTACAACGACTGGATTTCCCTCACGCCCGATACATGCCGCGCCGTGATTACGCCCGTGGGCAAGGACGTAAGCCTGTCCACCGTGCGGGTGTACGCCGACGACTATCCGCGCCACGCCGTGCAGACCTGGCGGCAGAGCCCGGAAAAGCTCGACCTGCTGCTGGTCAGCACCCATCAGGACGATGAACTGCTGTTCCTGGGCGGGACGCTGGCCGACTATGCGGCGCGGGGCGCGAAGGTGAACGTGCTCTATACCGCCGAAGGCGAGCGGATGCGGATGCGCGAAGCGCTGGACGGACTGTGGACGGCGGGCCTGCGGGGGTATCCCATTTTGCTGGGCTTGCCGGACGAAATGAGCATGAGCGAAGCGCAGGCGGCGTCCCGATGGGAAAAGTATGAACCGCAAAAGCTGCTGGTGCGCGCCTTCCGGCAATACAAACCCGAGGTGATCGTCACCCAGGACTTTAACGGGGAGTATGGCCATGGTCAGCACAAGGCGACGGTCAGCATGACGGCGGCCGGGATTGCCTTGGCGGCTGATCCCAATTATGATCCTGAATCCGTGCGGCAGTATGGCGTTTGGCAGGTGAAGAAGCTGTACGTCCACTGCTATCAGGAAAACGTGGTTGTGATGGACTGGAACCGGCCTTTGGATGAAACCGGCGTGATCACCCCGCTGTTCCTCACCAAGGAAGCTTATGATAAACACCGCACCCAACAGGCGTATTTCAGCATCCAGAAATCAGACAGGGAGTACGACAATTCCCGCTTCGGCCTGTACTTTACCGCCGTCGGCCCGGATGAGCAAAAGAACGATTTCCTGGAGCATATCGACTGGCAGTGAGGCGCGCCTCCCGCGGAAAGAAGGATAACGGAGAATGAAAAGAAACTGGACTGCGCTGCTTTGTCTCGTTTGCGCGCTGGCCCTTGCCTGCCCCGCGCTGGCGCAGGAAATGGAAGCGCCGGAAGCGTGGCAGTGCCTCAACTGCTGGAGGGAAAACGAAGGAAACTACTGCGGCGAATGCGGCTTCGCCCGAGGCGCGTGGCAGTGCCATGGCTGCGGAAATATCAACGAGACCAAATACTGCACCAACTGCGGCAAGCCCCGGCTCGTGTCCGTATTTGAGACGGGCAGCGACAGCTTTGACCGGGAACAGTACCTTGAAGCGCTGCCCGCCATTCGTTACGCGGCGGAACAGGGCCACGGCGGCGCGCTGTATATCTGGGGCGAATACTGCCGCCAGGGCCTGGACGGCGAAGAAATGAACCTTGACCGGGCGGCGGAATACTATCTGGCCGCAGCGGAAACGGGCAACGCCGCCGCCTGCTGGATGATTGCGCACTATTACCAGAACGGCGTCTCGGTTCCCCAGGATGACGCAAAGGCGCTGGCGTATTACGAGAAAGCCGCCGAAGCGGGCTATGCCTGGGCATACGCCAACGCTGCCCGGTATTACGCGGAAACGGATGCCGAAAAAGCGCTGGAGGCTTACCGCAAAGCAGCCGAAGCGGACTGCCCGGACGCGCTGTATCAGGTGGGGCTTGCGTATGAGCAGGGCGTCCTCGTGGAGCAAAGTGACGGCGAAGCCCTGACTTGTTTTGAACGGGCGGCGGCCCTCGGCCACGGATGGGCCGGCGCAAAGGCGGGATACTATTACGCAGTTGGAAAAGCTGTGCCCCAGGACGACGCAAAAGCGCTGGCTTATTATCATCAGGCGGCGGACAGAACCGTGGGCTGGGCGTATTACAAGATTGGCCTGTGCTATGAAGCCGGGCGGGCCGTGGAGCAGAGCGACTCGGAAGCGTTCCGGAATTATCAAATCGCCGCCCGCCTGGGAAGCGCTGAAGCCGTGGCGCGGCTCGGCTTGGCCTATGCGAACGGAAAAGGTACGGCGCAGGACGATCAGATGGCGCTTGCCTGCTACGAACAGGCTTCAAACGCCGGTGTTGCCTGGGCGGCGTATAACCTGGCTGTTTTCTGTGAAACAGGCCGGGGAGAGCCCGCAGACTTCATGAAGGCCCTCAGCCTCTACCGCCAGGCGGCGGAGGGCGGCGTGGCCGAAGCGTATTACCGCCTGGGCTTGATGGACGAAGCGGGCCAGGGCGTCCGGCAGGACGATCGCAACGCCTTGGAAAACTACTGCAAGGCGGCGGCTCTGGGCTATGCGGCAGCCAGCTATAAAGCGGGATACGGCTATGAAAACGGCATTGGCGAGAATGTGAACCTGAAAACCGCTTTAGCATATTATGCGCAGGCGGCGGAAGCGGGCATTCCCGAGGCCTATACAGGCCTGGGCCGGGTGTATACCAGCCTGGGCGAATATGAGAACGCCGCCGAAGCGCTCCGGAAAGCCGCGGAAGCGGGCAGCATGGAAGCCTATGATCGGTTGGGAAACCTTCTGCTGGGGAAGGATTTCGGCATCCAGGATGTGGACGCTGCGGAAAAGAACCTGCAAATTGCCGCGGGGATGGGCAGCATCGACGCCGTGTACTTGCTGGGCGAAATGTATCTGGACGAAGCGTATGGCAAAAAGAACGATGAATGGGCGAAGAACTTTCTGACCGTCGCGCTGCATCAGGGAATCGATGCGGCCGCCGTCCGTCTGGGCGACCTGTACAGCGATCCGGACAGTGAATGGCAGGATACGGCCAAAGCCGTGCGATATTATGAGCAGGCGGCGGACAGCTGCGGCGACCTGAAAGCCATGCGCCGCCTGGGCGATTTGTACAGCGGCGTGGACGGCGGCATCCTGAACCTGAAAAAAGCCGCGGCGTATTACGAACGCGCAGCGCGAGTGGATGATCTGACTGCCGTCAAGCGCCTGGCCGAGCTGCTTTGGAGCTGCCCCGCCATCCGCGATACGGAAGCCGCGATTGCCTGGTATCGCAAAGCGGCGGAGATGGGGGACGCGGAATCCTGGCTGAAGCTGGGCACAGTCTACCAGTACGGCGACAGTGTGGCCCAGGACACCGCCGAAGCCCTGCGCTGCTACGCCGAAGCCGCTCAAAAAGGCAGCGCCGACGCGGCCAAACGCGCGGGCGATCTGTGCAGCTACGATCACTACGGCATGATGGATTTGGCCCAGGCCACCGCGTACTATGAGCAGGCGGCGGGCAAAGGCCAGGTGAATGCCATCCAGCGCCTGGGCGATCTGTACAGCTACGAGGGCTACGGGATGCTGGATCTGCAGAAGGCCATCTCTTACTATGAGCAAGCCGCGGCCCTGCGCGACGTGGAATCCATGAAGCGCTTGGGCAGCCTATATGATTACTTTGAGGAAATCCGCGATGAGGCCCAGTCCATTGCTTGGTATAAAAAGGCAGCGGATGCGGGCCACGCACCCTCCATGCTGCTGGTGGGGGATGCCTACCGCGACGGTATCGGCGTAAACGCTGATCCGGCCATGGCTGCTGCCTGGTACCGCAAAGCTGTTGCCGCGGGCGTGGACGAAGCACAGTCGCGCCTGACCGCGCTGAACGAGCAATGGAAATAAAGGCTTCGGCATGATCCGTGATGACAGCCCCAAAAAGCAGGCGGCCCGCTTCAAGCGGGCCGTCTGCTTTTTCCTCATATTGTGCCATTTTATGATCATAACAGTCATGTTGTGAAGGGTAAAAAGCAAACGACGGGGCGAGGGCCTGTGCGGCCCTCGTACACCCGCACCAGGAGATTTCATCTCCTGGACCTCAATAGCGGAAACTGCATGATTTGTAAAATTCGCTTGGTTCCCGCAGAAGCAGGGAGGAACGCGGAAGTCTGACTTGACGCCATTGTGCTTCTGGCCCTGCGGCGAAGCCGCCAACCCGGATGCTTCGCATCCGGGGAAAGCCAGGGAAGAATCCGCAGGGGAAAGTTCACTTTCCCCCTCGGATTTTCCCTGGCTTTCTTGGGCCAGAAGCCCTCAAACTTTTCGTAACCCCAGCGCGGCAGGCGGAGCTTGTCTGCTTAACCCAATAATGTTATTTCGCCGGTTGCGGGTCCAGGGTCCTCAGGACCCTGGCGCAGGTCTGGGGGCGCGCAGCCCCCAGCGCCTCCTCCCCGCTGGCTTTGAAATTCACCCTTGAGAACAACACTGTTAAAAATATAAAACCGGAACAGTATCAGTAATGCGCAATGATCAATTCAGCCTGCAAGTCTTCGGGGCGGATTGACGAAAGCGCGTTCTTGCGGGGTAGGGTCACAGTCACGGGCTCGCCGCTGTGAATGTCGAACCAGTTGTCGGAGAACACCGCGTCGTGATCCCGCAGCGACAGGCACACGCTCTTGGTATAGCAGGAGGCGGTAAAACGCAGGCTGAAAGCATCGTCCGCTTCGCTGACTTCGCAATGAACCTGCGGCGGGACAAAGTCGAATCCCTTGGGCCGGACGAACAGGGTGGTGCCCGCGCTCAGGGTTTCGCCATTCCGGATGAGCGCGTATTCGATATATTTCGTGCGCTTGTCCTGCATCGTGACCACATCCGCCGACAAATCGAGCTTCAGGCATGCCATGGCGGTCAGCGCGGGTACAGACACAATCGCGGAGAACTCCTGCAGCACCCGGGCCTGATTGTCCCGCAGGCGGCAAATGATCGCCGCGTGGATTTCCTCCCGCGTATCGTTGCTGACATGCAGGACGGGACGGACGGGATCGGTGTCGTCGCAGCTGAGAAGCACCGGGGCGTAGAACCTGCGCGCGGCGTAATGCAGCCCCTTCCAGCGGCCGAAATAATCAATGCTGCTCCAGGAAATGACCGGGTTGGAGTCGTTCACCTGCCAGTAGGCCGAGCCCATGCAGCGGCCCCGGGCGCGGCGCATGTGCTCCACGTTGGAGCGGATGCAGTCCGCCTGCACCAGCTGGGAACAGTAAATCAAGCGCTCAAAGTCATAGGGATAGTTGACCATCTGGGCCAGGTAATACATGACCTTTTCGTTGCCCTGGGTGCATTTCTGGTGGGCTTCCATCACGTGGCCGCACAACTCCAGATCCTTTTCTTCCGCAAAGGAGCGGACGGTCTTGATATCCGGCAGGCTTTCAAAGCCGTATTCGGAGCAGAAGCGGTAATAAAATTCACGGAAAGCCTCGATGGGCTTGAAGTTGTGCCATACGGCCCAATAGTGCATATCGCCCGCCCGGTTGGAGGAGGAGTCCTTGAACCCGCCGCCGGAGGAGGGGGAAGAAGGCCAATAGAAGGTTTCCGGGGCCAGGGTGTGAACGGTCTCCGGGATAATGCCCTCGAACAGCTTCAAATAATCCGCCTTTGCCTCCGGGTCATCCGGAATGCCCCAGGCTTCCCAGGCAGATTCAATTTCATTGTTGCCGCAGATCAGGCCCAGGCTGGCGTGATTGCGCAGGCGCAGCACGTTGTCGATGATTTCGGCGCGGATGGTTTTTTCCAGGGCCGGGGTCAGCCGGTACGCGGAGCAGGCGAACATGCAGTCCTGCCATACGATCAGTCCGTTTTCGTCGCACCAATCGTAGAAGTTATCGTCGGGGTAGATGCCGCCGCCCCAGACGCGGATAAAGTTATAATTGGCGGCTTTGCAGTCTTCCAGCAGCTGAATGGAGCGCTCCTTCGTGGCGCGGGGCAGAATCTGATCCTCCGGAATGTAGTTCGCGCCCATGGCGAACACCTTGATCCCGTTGTTGATGAAGCAGAATTCCTCGCCCCATTCGTCCTTGTCCTGGGATACGGTCAGCGTGCGCAGGCCCACGCGGCGGGCGAAGGTGTCCACCGGCTCGTCCTGGCTCATCAAAACCGTTTCGCAGGTGTACAGCGGCTGGCCGCCCAGACCGCGCACCCACCACAGCTGGGGATGCTCGATGATGATTTCCGCTTTGCCGTCTTTCAGCGGCGCTTCCAGCCGCGTTCCGTCCGGCGCGGTGACGCGGAACAGGGCGGTCAGGCCCTCCCCCCAGGCTTCGATATCCGCGCTGCAGGTGAGCGTTACCTGTCCGTTTTCATGCCGCTGGCCATAGTAAGCCGAGCGTACCCGGCCCCCGGTGAAGCCCAGCAGGTGTACGGGACGCCAGATGCCCAGGTCAGGCAGCTGGGGGCCCCAGTCCCAGCCAAACATATAATGCGCCTTGCGCAGATGGGGATAGCCTGCCATGGTGGAATCCACTCCCCAGATCGGGCGCTTTTTCTGCATGTCAGCGATGTAGCGATTGGGAGAAGCCAGCTCGATGCGCAGGAGGTTGCCCTTCGAATGAACCAGGCTGGTCACGTCGTATTCCCAGACGCGGTGCATGTTGTCCGTTTCGCCCAGCAGCGTTCCGTTCAAAAGCACCCTGCCCAGCGTGTCGATGCCGTCAAAGCGCAGAATCATCCGTTCCGCGGGCTGAGCTGTTTCCGGCAGGTCAAACGTCTTTTCAAACACAAAATCCCGGTCGCACACAGCGGTCGCATCCCACTGATTTTCACCCACATAAGGATCGGCAATCGCCCCGGCGGTGATCAGCGTATCATACACGGAGCATGGCACCCGGCAGGGATAGCGCGTTTCGCCGTCCAGCAGCGTCCAGCCATCATGAAGCAAAATGTCCAACAGGTTCAGCCTCCTTCATTTGTTTTTCCAGGTGCACCCATTATACTGGAAAAAGGCAAAGGATGCAAGGTTGGCATATTGCTATGCGGTATTTTTTCTGGTATAATCAAGTCAGCATCAGATAAAAAACAGGGGGTGAAAGCGGCGCATGTACAGCGTTGACGTTACGACCGCAAAAGCCTGGGCTGTCCGATGGCACGAAGGACAGCGGGACAAAGCGGGGCAGCCCTACGTTACGCATCCGGAGCGGGTGGCAGGCCGCTTGTCCGCGCCGGAAGAACAGGTGGTTGCCTGGCTGCATGATACGGTGGAGGACACGGGGCTGACGCTGCGGGAAATAGAAAACACATTCGGCCCGGAAACCGCCGCCGCGGTAGACGCGATCAGCAGGCGTCCCGGCGAAGAGTGGGAAGATTATTTGCGGCGGGTCAAGCAAAACGAGGCAGCCCGGAAAGTCAAAATCAGCGACCTGATCGACAACAGCAACCTGTCCCGAATCCCGGCCGTTACCCTGCGGGACGTGGACAGGCAGCTCAAGTACAATCGGGCGCTGCGGTATTTGATGGATATGGAATGAACGCATCGACGAAGGAAAGCATGAAAGGAGCATCCCAAGATGAAAAAAGCCTGGCCGCTGGACACAGCCGTTTCATTCGATCCGTATTACGGAGAACCCAACCGCGACGGGAATCAGGGATATGAAATCCTGCCGGACGGCGGCGTCCGTCTCTGGCTGAAAGCCCCCGGCGCCCGGGAAGTCGTGCTGGATCAGTTCGGGCATATCCATCCGCTGCAAAAAGCGGACGGCGATATGTGGGAAGGCACAGTGCGGCTGGGACGGGGTTTCCAGTATTTCTTCCTGAAAATCGACGGAAACGACGTGCTCAGCCCTTATCTGCCCATCGGCTACGGCTGCTGCCGGCCGATGAACTTTCTGGATATTCCGGTGCCCGGGGAAGAGGAATGGGGCGCGCTGATGGATATTCCCCACGGGGCTGTGACCCGGCATTATTTCCCCTCCTCCGTAACCGGAAAGCCGGAAGTCTGCCTGGTATATACCCCGCCCCGCTATGATCCCAGCAAAAAATACCCTGTCCTCTACCTTCAGCACGGCTACGGCGAAAACGAAACGGGCTGGGTATATCAGGGGCATGTGGGCCGCATCGCGGATCATCTGCTGCATGAAAACAAAATGAAGGAAATGATCATCGTGATGGGCAACGGCATGACCCAGGGCGACGATATGCTCCAGGGCCGGATGCTGTTCCCCAAGGTGCTGCTGGCTGACCTGATTCCCTTCATTGAAAAGACTTACCCCGTGCTTACGGATAAATGGCACCGCGCCATGGCAGGCCTGAGCATGGGCAGCTTCCAGACGAGCCTGACCACCTTATCGCATCCCGAGCTTTTTGGCTACGCCGGGGTATTCAGCGGTTTCCTGCGCGCGCTGCACGGCGGGGACAACAATCATCTGGCGCTCCTGGATGACCGGGAAGCCTTCCAAAAATCCTTCCGCGTGTTCTATCGCGCCATGGGTACAGAGGATCAGTTCTTCGCTTCTTTCCTGGAGGAGGATACAATGGTGGCTGAAAAAGGCGTGGAGATGATCCGGCGCACCTTCCCCGGGGGACATGACTGGGGCGTGTGGCGCAGATGCATCCATGATTTCCTGCCGATGATTTTCCAGGAGCAATAAAGAAGCGTTTACCCGATCAACGCAAGCACGGCAAAGCCGGCCAGCGTGATCAGCGTGGAAATGGACAGCACGGAGGACAAATATACCCGCTGCTGCTCATCATCGGAAAAAACCGGAAGCACAAAAGGCGGCGGCAAAAGGAACATCAGGCACGCCGCCTTTTCCCAGTGCGACTGGGGCCACAGCGCGCGGAACAGCAAGATCACGCCTGCGCCCAGCACCGCCATGATCGCAAACCGCAGCCCGGCGGCGCGCAAAGCCTCCCGCCACGGAATATCCCGCAGCACCAGATCATAGCCAATCGCCAGCAGGATCAGCGCTCCTACCGGGGCGGATACGAAATCGGTGCAGGCGTCCAGCACCTGGGCCGCGCCGGAAGGAACCATCGCCTGATACAGCCCGGTGGCTCCCAGCAAAACGCCCGCGGCGATGGCCAGGATGATGGGGGAAAACACCATTTCCCGAACGAGATGACCCAGGTCGGCTTTCCCTTTTTCTTCCCTGGTGAGCAGCGCCTTGTACAGCGTGAAAACGAACAGCACCTGTCCCAGGTCAATGCGGGCAAAATCCGCCAGCCACTCTGTGCCGTACAGCAGCGTAAACAGCGCGTAGCCAAGCATGCCCGCCTCAAAGCCGGTGGTCAGGAAGGGAACAAAACGGCTTTGGAATCCCAGCCGTTTCCCGGCCCATTTGCCCAAAAGCCACGCCAGAACGCAGACCAGAAACATGATCGGCGGCACCGCAAGCGTGGACAGCGAATACTCCGCCGCGGCGAACGTATGCAGGAGCACGGCGGGCAAACCGATCTGCACGGCGACGGTTTTAAGCGCGTCAACACCGCTGCGCTCCAGCAGCCGCTTTTTTCTGCACAGGATCCCAAGCATGAGCATCAGCGCCACCGGCAGCAGAATGCGGAGCACGTCCATTGCTTTTGCCAACGATTCATCTCTCCCTTGCTGATCAATCCGTCCGGTATCATGGACGCACCATGGTGAAAAAGACAGTTCTTCCCCTGAAAGAAGGGCGAAGCGCTGATCAATCATCGAAAAGAATGGCTTTATTATAGCACCCAGGAACGGATTTGTCTACCGCCCGGGCGTGGGGAAGGGCTGATGCATTTCGCCCGCCGCGGGCGGCCAGGCCGCGAAAGGAGGAATCCTCAAATGGAGCATCAGGAACCGGCGTTCCGGCGCGGGAATCCGCTGCTGCCGACGGGCGCTGCGGACAATATGTTTCCCGATCCGCATATCAAAATCTTTGTGAATCCGGACACGGGGAAAGAAAACATGTACGTGTATGTGGGCCACGACGAGGGGAAGGGCCAGTTCATCATGCGGGACTGGTATGTGCTGTTCAGCGAGGATCTGGTGCATTGGCAGTGCAAAAAATCCCTGGCGCGGAAGGATACCTACCTGCCGCCCGATTCCACCGACTGCTGGGCCTGCGACGTTGTGCGCAGCCCCTGGGACGGAAAGTATTACCTCTATTATTCCCACGGCGGTGAATCCACCGGCGTGGCGGTCAGCGACCGGCCCGACGGCCCCTTCGTGGACGCGCGCGGCAAAACGCCCATTCTGCCCAAGGGCATTACGCCCACCAATTCCTATGACCCGGATGTTATCCTGCCCGACGATCAGGACAGCCGTGCCTGGATCGTGTTCGGCAGCGACTGGACGGACCACTACTGGGCCATGCAGTTAAAAGAAAACATGACCGAAGTGGTGCCCGGCAGCGCGCGGCACGTGGCCGTATATCCCGATGAAAACACGAAGGAAGAACTGCTGGGCGTGCTCCGTTCCGACCAGGCGGAAGCCTTCCACTATGGCGATACGTGGTATCTTTACTGGGCCGGACGTTACGCCACCTCCGACTGTCGGCTGGGGCCCTATATTTTCCGGGGCAATATCGGCGCGGACATTCCCCATTATCCCGACGGACGGGCCTTCATCGACCACGGCTCCTTCCTGGAATGGAAGGGGCAATGGTATTATGCCGTCAGCTGCGGCACGGAAAGCTGGTCCTACCGGCAGAGCTGGCTGATGTATCTGCATGTGTGCGACGACGGCACGCTGATGTTCGACGAGGAAATCCGCCAGTTCGGCGTGGGACAGTACAACGCGGCCTGGGACAAAATCCAGGCGGAGTGGTATATGGAAATCGAATCGCCCGGCCTTCGCAAAATCGAATTGAAGCAGGACGGGAAGCACGCGGGGTTCGCCATCGCGCAGGACGGCGGCACCCACGCGGCGCGCTACCCGCATGTGTACGGCATGACGGAAAACATGCGCATGACGCTTTGCCTGCAAGGGGAGGAAGGCGCAGCGGTTGAAGTGCTGGCGGATGGAAAAACCGTCGGTTCCCTGCGGCTTGCCCGGGCGCTTCCCACGCTGACCGAAGTGGGCATTCCCCTCTGCTGCGCCCCCGGCGAACATGAAATAACCCTGCATTTGACGGGGCGGATGACCATCGATTGGTTCCGGCTGACCTGAGCAAGAAAACATCCGGTTTTATGAAAAGTGCGGCTGTGACTTCGCCCGGAAGTTTGGCATCCGGTGGATTGAAAATCTTCCTTAAGAACTGCGCTGTTCATCATTTTGAAAAGGAACAGTATCCCATACGAAACGCCATGCCTGGGAATCCGGGCATGGCGTTTTGCTTATTTTTTCTGGTTATTCCGTCCGCAGGGCGACCACGGGGTCTTTCTTGGCGGCCATGCGGGAGGGGATGAGGCCAGCGATGAAGGTGAGCACCATGGAGATGATGACCAGAATCACCCCCGCCACGGGCGGCAGGTTGGCCAGGTTGGGAATATCGGTGAGAGAATAAATAATCAGGTTGATGAGCACCACCAGCAGCAGCGTGACGGCGATGCCGATGAACCCGGCCACAAAGCCCACAATGAGGGTTTCGGCGTTGAATACCCGGGAAATGTCCCGCTTGCTGGCGCCGATGGCGCGCAGGATGCCGATTTCCTTGGTGCGCTCCAGCACACTGATATAGGTGATAATGCCGATCATGATGGAGGACACCACCAGGGAAATGGCCACAAAGGCGATCAGCACATAGCTGATGGCATTGATGATGGTGGTGATGGAGGACATGAGCAGGCCCACATAGTCGGTGTAGCGGATCACGTCCTTCTCCTCCGCCGCGGCGTTGTAGGCGTTGATGATTTCGGTCAGCTTCGCCTTGGATTCAAAATTTTTGGGATAGAGGAAGATGGCGCTGGGGGAATCCACGTCGCTGACGCCCAGGGTGGTCAGGTTCTTTTGCAGGGTGTTGTTCATGTCCTCCGGCATCGCCATGCGCAGCACGGACTTGATGTCCTCCTTGCTGACCATGTTCAGGGCGAAGGAGGGAATCTGCTCCACGCGCTTCTGAATCTCCGCGTTCAGGCCCATCATCCCGGCATATTTTTCAAAGAACTCGCTGACGCTCATGCTGTCCAGAGCGGCGAACATGTCGGTCTGGTCGGTCTCGAAAGGCTGGCCGGTGAACACGTCGATTTCGGGATGGGCCAATTGCTCCTGCACGATCTGGCTGTTCTTCACCTGATCCAGCAGGTATTCCATCAGCTCCACCCGATAGCCCACGCCCACGTTGACCGTGGTCGCCACCGCGCCGTCGGCGGGCTTCAAAATGCCCACCACCTTGATTTCCATGGCGTTTTCAATCGCCTGCCGCATGTAGTCCTCGTTCCGCTTGCGGCTTCTCCAGGCGGCGCCTTCCTTGCTGTAATAATCGGTGTTCAGCAGCAGGCGGAAGTGAAGATTCATCAGCTCGTCATAGGTGAATTCCATGTCCTTGCTCTCGATGGCTTCGCCGTTCATGAGCGATTCAAACATGCCTTTTAATTCGCTCTGGTCCTTGAGGCCCAGGGTGTAAAGCACATAGTCGCTCAGCTCGTTCCGGGAGTTGACGATGACCACCACTTCATCCAGCTTTTCCGGCATCCGGCCCGCCAGCACCTGGTACTGCGCTTTCAGCAGCTCTTCGTTGTTCAGCAGCGGCTGAAACGCGTTCATTCTCGTCATGGTGGCGTTCATCATGGTTTCCTGAATGCCGCTGGCCCCGCCGCCCATCATGCTCATCATGCTCATCATGCCGGTGGATTCCAGCGTGGTGGAGGGGTTGACCTGGATGGTCTGGCCGTCGTCGGTCACACGGTAGAGGGTCAGGGGTGTGCTGTATTCGTACTGGATGCCGCTGACCAGGCTGTTCACCTCGTCCGCTCGGCTGTCCAGATATTTCTTGAAGCTGGTCAGGTTGTTTTCCGTCACGCCGCTCATCCAGCCGCTCATTAGCTTGGTCATACGGCTGCCGGAGTAAACCTTGCCCTCCTCGTGCTCCCGGCTGTCCGAGGAAATGTCCATCATGCCGGTCATCATGTCCGTCATGTCGATGGTGCGCTCGTCAATTTCCAGGGGATAGGAGGACAGCGTGTCGCGCTCCACCCGCTCGATGAACATGTCCACGCCGGCGGAAAGCGAAAGAATCAGCGCGATGCCGATGATGCCGATGGAGCCCGCGAAGGCGGTCAGGATGGTGCGGCCCTTCTTGGTCATTAGGTTGTTCAGCGACAGGGAAAGGGCGGTGGCGAAGCTCATGGAGGGCTTCTTCTGCCGGCCTGTTTCTCCCGTTTTTTCTTCGGTGTCAGTGCACGGCTGGGAATCGCTGACCACCTTACCGTCCAGCAGGCGGATGATGCGGCTGGCGTAGGTGTCGGCCAGCTCGGGGTTGTGGGTGACCATGATGACCAGCTTATCCCTGGAGATTTCTTTCAGGATCTCCATCACCTGCACGCTGGTTTCGCTGTCCAGCGCGCCGGTGGGCTCGTCGGCCAATAAAATATCCGGGTCGTTCACCAGCGCCCGGGCGATGGCTACGCGCTGCATTTGGCCGCCGCTCATCTGGTTGGGCTTCTTTTTGATCTGGTCTTTGAGGCCTACCTTTTCCAGGGCTTCGATGGCGCGGCGGCGGCGCTCCTCCCGGCTGACGCCGGACAGGGTCAGGGCCAGCTCCACGTTGGACAGCACCGTTTGATGGGGAATCAGGTTGTAGCTTTGGAACACAAAGCCGATGGAATGGTTGCGGTAGGTGTCCCAATCGCTGTCCTTAAACTCTTTGGTGGAGCGGCCGTTGATGATCAGGTCGCCCCGGCTGTACTGATCCAGTCCGCCGATAATGTTCAATAAAGTGGTTTTGCCGCAGCCCGAGGGGCCTAAAATCGCGGTGAATTCCTTTTCACGGAACTGCAGGTCGATACCCCGCAGGGCTTCCACCTTCGTATCGCCCGCCTGATAATCCTTGGCGATGTCCTTTAATACAAGCATGCATTCTGCTCCTTTCCCTGTACCGTTACAGGATGACAGCGTATTATAGCAAAAAAATGTAAAGAAACTATGAACAGAAAGCGGCGAAAAGAGAGGAATGGATTGACAGGGAAGCGCTGCCTTTGTAGAATCGTAGAGAAAGGGGAAAAGAGAGCGCAGTGAACAGAGTGCAGAGTTCAGATATATTTAGTCCATAAACTTGGGTTGACATATGTTCCCACAAAATAATCTGCACTCTGTACTCTGAACTTTCGTATTTTTTCCTTTTGCCGGAGGTGAAATGCTTGCACATAATTCCCTATGAAGACAAATACCGTGACGATATGATCTTTATGATCCTGGAGGCCAAGGACGCGTTGGGGCGGGTGCCGGGGCTGAACGAGGATCTGCTGGACATCCGGACAAACTATCTGGAGAAAGACGATAGGTTCTGGCTGGCTGTTTCGGATGAGGGCCGTGTGATCGGGTCGATTGGATACAGCTCCATCCCCGGCACGGACGACGTGCGCTTACACAGGTTTTACGTGAAAGCGTCCATGAAGCGGCAGGGCATTGGAACGAAGCTGTATCTGACCGCGGAAAACCACCTGAAAAGCATTGGGAAAAAGCAAATTCGCATTCACCTGGGCGGCGCGGGCTACGAAGCGTCGCGGCTGTTCTACCGGCATTTCGGCTATGAATATGAACACGATGAAAACTATATGACAAAGACCCTGGTGAAATAGAGGATTTTGTATCAGAACCGCGAATAATAAAAGCACTCCGGGAAGGAAAAAATAACAGGTACAAATCATAAAGGAGGATGAATCCCATGGAACTGAAAGGCAGCAAGACCGAACAAAACCTGCGCACCGCTTTTGCCGGCGAAAGCCAGGCCCGCAACAAGTACACTTATTTCGCGTCCAAGGCCAAGAAGGAAGGCTTCGTCCAGATCGCCAACATTTTCACCGAAACCGCCGACAATGAAAAAGAACACGCCAAAATCTGGTTCAAGCTCCTGGGCGGCATCGGCACCACCGCCGAAAACCTGCTGGCCGCCGCCGAAGGCGAAAACTACGAATGGACCGATATGTACGCTACCTTCGCAAAGGAAGCCCGGGAGGAAGGCTTCGAGGACATCGCCAAGCTGTTTGAGGGCGTCGGCGCCATCGAAAAGGAACACGAAGAACGCTACCGCAAGCTGCTGGCCAACGTGGAAGGCGGACTCGTCTTCTCCAAAGACGGCGACATGATCTGGCAGTGCAGCAACTGCGGCCATATTGTAGTCGGCAAGCAGGCCCCCGAAATCTGCCCCGTCTGCGCCCATCCCCAAGCCTATTTCCAGGTCAAGGCGGAAAACTATTGATGATTTCCGTACAGCGAAAGCGGAAGGCGTAACTGCCTTCCGCTTTTGCTCTTTTATATTGATAACAGTCATGTTGTGAAGGGTAAAAAACAAAGATGAGGCGAGGGCCTGTGCGGCCCTCGTGCACCTGCACCAGGAGATTTCATCTCCTGGACCTCAGTAGCGGAATTAGCTTGCATTGGAAAACCAACTTACTTCCCGCTGATACGGGGAAGAACGCGAAGTCCTACTTGATGCCGTTTTGCTTCTGGCCCGGCGGCGAAGCCGCCAACCCGGATGCTTTGCATCCGGGGAAAGCCAGGGAATCATCCGTAGGGGAAAGTTCACTTTCCCCCTCGGAT